>JAHVKF010000003.1:676818-1015227 GCA_019800895.1 Halomonas denitrificans | reverse complement strand
CCCCTAGTCCCTCTCCCCTAGTCCCTCTCCCCTAGTCCCTCTCCCCTAGTCCCTCTCCCCTAGTCCCTCTCCCCTAGTCCCTCTCCCCTAGTCCCTCTCCCCTGGTCCCTCTCCCCTGGTCCCTCTCCCCTCGCGCCTCGTCCCTTCACCGCCCCAAGCCAGACCTCGATCGCCGTGCCGCGCTCGGTCGCCCGTGCATCGATCCGTCCGCCGTGGAATTCGACGATGCAGCGCGCGATGTACAGCCCAAAGCCGAGATGGGGCGGGTCATCGCGGACCCTGCCGCGGCCGGTTCCGCCTCCGGCGACCTTGGCGTCGGGTCCACCGCGGCCGTGCCCATTCCGGAACGACACCATCGAATCGAACATCGCCGCGCGGCGGGCCGGGTCGATCCGCGGTCCCTCGTTGTCCACGGTCAGGCGCCAGGACGCGCCGTCGCGCCGTAGCGCGAGTTCGATGCGGCCGCCGGCGGGCGAGAATTCCACCGCGTTGTCGACGATCTTGTCGAGCAGCTGGCCGAGCAACTCTTCCGACCCCAGCACCCAGGCCGCGCCGGCGTCCGGCAGCCGGCAGGCCCAGACCCGATCGGGCCGGCTGTCGATCCGCGCCGCCGTGTAGTCGGCGACCAGCGCGGCCAGGTCGATCGGCCGGAGCGTTTCGCCGGACAGGCTGTCCTCGAGCTGGCCGGCCTGGCTCATCGCCCGGACGATGCGGCGGAGTCGCGCCACGCCCTGTCCAGCCCGACGCAGGTACTCGGTCGACCGCTCACGATCGTCGTCGGCGTGGAGATTCTCCAGCGACGACTGGACCATGCTGACCGGAGTCCGGAGTTCGTGGGCGAGCTTGTCGGCCAGGGTCTGGAGGTAGCGCTGGTGCTCGCGCTGGCGTGCCAGCAATCCGCGCAGGCTGCGTGACAGATCGCCCAGTTCGTCGGCCGCCGCCGAGGCCCGCGGCAGCTCCGCGACCCGCCCGCCCCGCTCGACCGCGCGTTCGGCCGCGTTCCGCAAGCGGCGAATCCGGATCGACAGCACGAGGACGAAGGCGAACAGGACCAGCGCCACGGCCATGAAGATCACCAGGCTTGCGCCGAACCAGGACAGCACGGCGCGATTGGCCAGCAGCAGCAGCGCGCCGGCATCGCGCTCGAGCACGAGGACCAGCGAACCCGACGGATCTTCCAGCGGCACCGCGTAGCGAAGCCGGATCGCCCGCTCGTCGCCGGTGCGCCACCACCCCGCGGAGGCTTCGCCTGCGGCGGCGCGCGCCACCTCCGGACCAGCGAGCCGTGCCCGGTCGGCCGACCAGGCCGGAGCGGCGTCCATGCGCCCCGCCATCAGGAAGTCCAGCACGCCCGGCGCCTCCGGCGTTCCCGCAGGTCCGGACGCCGAATCCGAAGCGTCGCCCGATCGAGCGCGAAGGGCATGGGAATCCGCTCGGGCCAGCACCCAACCCGCGCTGTCGACGATCCAGGCCGGGGCCATCGCCAACGCCGTCAGCGCGTCGGATGCACGCGGATCGGGACCGACGAGCCGCATCGGCCCGCTGGCATGCACGGCGCGCGTTCGACCGGTCCGATCGTGATCCACGACCTCGAAGGAGATCGCGTCCCATGCGGGTTCGACCGGCAGCCGAAGCTCGAGGCTCCACCCGTCGGCCCGGTCCTGCCAATGGCCGCGCACGAGGCGTCCGAGGCGATCGCGAAGCACCAGCGGCCCCGGCGCCGCCGGCGCGAAACGCAGCCGGGATCCGCGTCCCGGGGCCAGCGCGTTGCCGATACGGATCGTCACCGTGTCTCCGGGACGGCCATCGGCCGCGGCGTAGGCCGGCGTGGTGTCGGAAACGCGCAGGTAGAGATCCAGCGTGCTGCCGTTCTGCAGCGCGGCGACCCGGACGGGCCCGGAGCCCTCTTCCAGCGCTTCCGCGGGGCGTGCATGCACCGTTCCGGCTTCGATGACCGCGACCTGTTGGACGGGGCCGCTCCAGTCGTCGGCATAGCCGTCGAGCATGCGAGCGCCGGACGCTGCATGGCGGTAGAGAACGGGTCGGTCCATCCGCTGCTCGGGCGGCGGGGCGGGTAACACGTCGCGCGCCCGCAGCATTGAAACGGCCGCCGCTGCGGACTCGGCGACGGCCTGTTCGTGGCCGGCGCGCAGCAAGCGCTCGATGGGTCCGAGAAACAGGAAGGCCGACACCGGTAGCAGCGCGATCAGGGCCGCTGCGATCAGCAGCTGGCCGCGGAGTTTCACGCCGGGTCCCGCCAGCGATAGCCGGCACCGTGGACGGTCACCACGGCGTCGAAATCGCTGTCCAGCGCCTCGAACTTACGCCGGATCCGCTTGACGTGCGAGGTCATGGTCGACTCGTCGACAAGCAGGTTGGCCGCGTCCATCAACTGCTGCCGGCTCTTCACGTGGCCGGGCCGGCGCACCAGCGTGTGCACGATCCAGAATTCGGTCACCGTCAGGTCGACGTCCCGACCGTGCCAGCGCGCTCGCAGCCGGTCGGCATCCAGCGACAGGGCGCCGACCCGCAACGCGCCCTCGCCAGCCTCGTCGGCCGACATCAGCCCCGAGCGCCGGAACAGTGCCGCGACCCGCGCGGCCAGGTGCGGAAGACTCACGTCCTTGGTCAGGTAGTCGTCGGCCCCGAGCCGGAGTCCGGAAACTGCGTCCAGTTCGCTGTCGCGTGCGGTCAGGAAGAGGATCGGCAGCTGCGCCGAGCGCGACCGCAGCCATCGGCACAGCTCGAATCCGCCCTCGGGTTCGTCGCCCAGGCCGATGTCGATGATCGCCAGGTCCGGCAAGGCCTCGGCGAACGCGCGTTCGGCGGATGGCCGGTCCGAGTACCCATCGACGCGATAGCCCAGGCGAGCCAGCGCGTCGCGGTAGTTCTCCCGCAGCGCGGCCTCGTCCTCGATCACGGCGATTCGTCGTTGCATGACCCCAAGCGTACCGGAACCCGTCACGACTTCGGGACGTCGCTGTGCAGCCGCCATCGAATTGCCATATCCGGTCCCCGGATTGCCCGATGCGGGTCCCGGTCCTGCCCGCCCGACGCGCTGCAATGGCCACCAGACCCGAACCGAGCTTCGACCATGCATCGCTCTCCGACCCTGGCCCTTGCCGCACTCGCCGCCATTGCTGCGCTGGCGGTCTCTCCCGCTCGCGCCCAGCACGCCGAGCTGACCCTCCTGCCCACGAACGGCGACGCCCGGCCTGCGCTGGTGCTTTCGACCGACGTCGAGGTCATCGTTACCGGCCTGATCGCCCGAACCACGCTGCGGCATCGGTTCCGCAACCCATCGGCCGACTGGGTCGAAGGCCGCTACCAGTTTCCCCTGCCCGACGGGGCCGCGGTCGACACCCTGCGCATCGAGATCGGCGATCGCCGGATCGAGGGTCGGATCGAGCCGCGCGAGACGGCGAGGCAGACCTTCGAGACCGCGCGCGCGGCAGGACGGACCGCGGGCCTCGTCGAACAGCAGCGACCGGGGCTGTTCACCACCGACGTGACCAACGTCGGACCCGGCGAAGACGTGACCGTAGAGATCGGCTTCGCCCATCGGGTCGACTACCGGAACGCGCGCTTCACGCTGACCGTCCCGATGAGCGTGCTCCCCCGGTTCCACAACCCGGCGCCGGGCCGGACGGACATCATCCCGGGCACCCTGCCGGCCGCGCCGGCGTACGTGCCGGACCGTGCGGCGGATCCGCGGCCCGGCGCCGCAGCTGCACCGGTGAACCCCCTGCGCTTCCGGATCGAGCTCCGGCCCGGCCCGGAACTCGCGACGCTCGACAGCCTGCATCACGCCGTTGCACTCCAGCCGACCGAGGACGGAGGATGGACGGTCACCCTCGACGAGGGCGACCCGGTCGTCGACCGCGACTTCGAACTGGAGTGGACGCTGATGGAACGCGACCGCTTGACCGGGGCGTTCTACGTCGAGGAGTTCGAGGGCCGCACGCACGCACTGCTGATGCTCGTGCCGCCGCCGGCCTGGGCGCCGGTTGCGCGCCGACGCGAGCTGATCCTGGTGGTCGATGCATCGGGCTCGATGCAGGGCGAGGCGATCGAGCAGGCTCGGGCGGCCCTAATCGGCGCATTGGAGCGCCTGCAGCCCGGCGACCGATTCAACGTGATCGCCTTCAGCAACCACGCCCGGCCGCTGTTCGATTCCCCCCGCTACGCCGCCCCGAGCGCCCTGGCCGAGGCAAGGACCTTCCTGCGCCTGCTGCAGGCCGACGGCGGCACCCGGATGGACGCGGCCCTGGTCCATGCGTTGGACGCGCCGATCGCCGAAGGCTACCTGCGTCAGGTCGTCTTCGCGACGGACGGCGCGGTGGCGAACGAGCACGCGGTCCTCGACCAGGTCCGCGCCCGGATCGGCGAGAGCCGGGTCTTCGCGGTCGGCATCGGTCACGGTGTCAACGCGCCGTTCCTGGCCGCGCTGGCCCGCGACGGACGCGGCTCGCTGACCCGGATCGCCGACCCGCGGCGGCTTGCCCGCGACGTCGGCGAACTGATGGACCAGCTGGAGCATCCCGCGCTGGAACGACTCGAACTCGATTGGCCGGTGCCCGACGAGGCGTGGCCGGTCCTGCTGCCCGACCTGTACGCCGGAGAGGCGCTGATGGTCCTGACACGGCTCGATGCGCCGCTGGACGCACTGATCGGCGAACAGGTGACGCTGCGTGCCGAGCGTGCAGGCCGGACCGTGACCCGGAGCTGGCCGCTGGCGGACTTCCGGATCGCCCAGGGGGTGGCCCGGGAATGGGCGCGACAGAAGGTCGACGGCGTCCTCGACTTCGCCCGTTCCGATGTCGATCCGGCTGGCCTGAAGGCCTTCGCGTTGACGACCGCACTGACCTACCAGGTGCTGAGCCCGTTGACCAGTCTGATCGCGGTCGACACGACGCCGAGGCGTTCGGCCGAGGCCGCACTGACTGCCGCTCGTACACGCCACAACGTGCCGCACGGCCGCACGCTCGCCCTGCCCCAGACCGCAACGACGGCGCATCGCTCGCTCGCCGCAGCACTTGTTGCCGTGCTGCTCGCCGGCCTGCTCCTCGCCGCGCCACGACTCGGCGCCGCCACCGACACGAAGGCCGTCGGAACGTGAGCGTCCGCATCGGCATGGCGGTCGCGCTGCTGGCCGCGGCGTCCCTGCTGCTCGGCCACGCCGGCTGGATCCACGTCAAGGGATCGATCGGTCAATGGCTGATGGAGCGCACCTGGTCGATGTCCGAGCGCGACGGAACCGAACCGGAGCTGCCCTGGCCCGGCGCGCGGACGCGACCGGTCGCCCGGCTGTTCGTGCCGGACCTCGACGTCGATCGACTGGTCGTCGACGGCATCGAACTTCCCAAGCTGGCCTGGGGGCCGGGCCTGGTCACCGGCCACCGGGACCATCATGTGATCGCAGGGCACCGCGACACCCACTTCCGTTTCCTGGGCAACCTGCGGACGGGCGACGACGTTCAGCTGCAGTTCGCGCCCGTTGGCGCCACGGACGCCCGCCCCTCGGGGCCCTCCGACTGGATCGTGGCCGGATCGAAGGTGGTCGACAGCCGAACCGCGCGAATCGACCTCGATGCGCCCGGTCCGCGGCTCACGCTGGTGACCTGCTATCCACTGGACGCCGGCTTCGCGGGAACGCCGTTGCGGCTGGTGGTCAGCGCACGCCCGCGGCACGACGATCCGCTGTCCGAGGCGTCCGCCGCTTCGGTCCTGACCGCGCCGGCGAACGCGCCCGATAACGCGTTGTCCGGGGTAGCGCAGCCCCGCAAGGAGGAACGCTATTCATGGGCACGCTGACGCTCGAATCCCTCGGCCGCGAGTCGCGCCGCGCACTCGGCCTGTGCAGCTGCGCGATCGGCGGCGCGGCCGTGCTTCCGGTGGTCCGGGTCGAGGGGCCGGCGCCCGATCACCGCCTGCGTCGCTCCTCCGCCGTCCCGTCAGCCGCGAACGGGTGCCCCGGCACGCCATGGATCCGACGGCCCGATCGACGGCCCGCCTCGGCCCGGGCCGCCGGGCCCCTTGCGGAAGATGGACAGCACGATCGCCAGCAGCCACAGGGTGCACAGCAGGTCGATTCCGGTCGCACCGTAGTAGATTCCGGAGATGCCGGCCCAGCGAGGTAGCAACAGCATGACGGGCACGTAGAACACCAGCTGGCGGGCGACCGACACCCCCGTGGCCAGTCCGGGCCGCTCGACCGCGGGCAACAGGCTCAATGCGGTGAACACGATCGGCAGCACCGGCAGCACGAGAATCAACACCCGGAAGTGATGCAGGTCTCCGGCCGTGAACTCCACCCCCGGAAGCATGATGCCGAGCGTGTGGACCGGGAACGCGCCCATCAGCGCCCAGATCGGCACGATCATCACGACCCCGGCGGTGACGAACACCCAGTAATGCAGACGGACCCGGTCCCAGCGGCCGGCGCCGTAGTTGATGCCGGCGACCGGCTGGAAGGCTCGCATCAGACCGAACAGCGGTGTGAGCATGAACAGGAGCACCCGCCATGCGGCACCGAAGAACGCGATGTCCTGTTCCGTGCCGATCCGCGTCAGGACGTTGAACACCACGATGGCCTGGACCAGCCCCATCGAAGAGGAGATCATCGCCGGCACGCCGAGCCGCGCGATCCGACCCGCCAGCGCGCGGCCAAGCCCGATGTAGTGCGGGTCGACCGGGTAGCTGGCCCGGCCGCGAAGGAAACGCAGCCAGACCAGTCCGCCACCGAGCAGCGCGCCCAGATTGGTCGCCCACGCCGCACCGGCCACACCCCATCCGAACAGGCTGATGAACAACGGCGTCAGCACGAGGTTGGCGGCCAGGCCCAGGCCCATGTAGAGCGCGGCGAGGCCCATCTTGCCTTCTCCGCGCAGCAGCATGTTCAGGGTCAGGCTGGCGATGGCGGCGAATCCCCCCAGCGCGTGAGCCCTGAGGTAGCTGGCCGCGATCGGCTCCAGCACGCCGGCGGCCCCCATGCCGCGGACCAGCGGTTCGGCGAAGCCGGCACCCGCGATCGCGTAGAACAAGGCCAGCACCGCGGCGATTCCTAAACAGGTGCCCGGGAGTCGCCTCAGGAGGTCCGAGTCGCCGCGCCCGATCGCGATCGACAGCAGCACGCCGCCGCCGATGCCGCCGAGCGAGCCGAGGCCGAGCGTCAGCTGGGTGACGGGGAAGGCGAGCGAGACGCCGGCCAGCGCCTGCTCACCGATCAATTGACCGATGTAGACCGCGTCCATGACCGCGTTCAGGCCGAACATCAGCATCACGGCCACGGCCGGGACCGCCATGCGGATCAGCACCCGGAACGGATGCCCCTCGAGGATCAGGCGGGCCTGGGGATCCCGGCTCACGCGTCGCCGGCGGGAGGCGGACCGCCCTCCTCTTCGGCGCGCCTGCGTAGCCGGTCCCAGTACGCCAGCCTGCGCTTCACGTCCCGTTCGAAGCCGCGCTCCACCGGCTCGTAGAAGCGCGATCGTGGCAGCGCGTCGGGGAAACCGCTCTGGCCGGAAAACCCGGCCGGCGTATCGTGATCGTAGATGTAGCCGCGCCCGTAGCCCTGTTCCTTCATCAAGCGGGTCGGCGCATTGACGAGGTGCCTGGGCGGCGGCAGCGCGCCGTGCTCGCGCGCCGCGGCGTCGGCGCGCCCCAGGGCGCGATACAGGGCGTTCGACTTCGGCGCGGTGCCCAGGTAGACCACGGCCTGCGCGATCGCGAGGTCGCCCTCGGGCGATCCCAGCTGATC
The DNA here is from genome assembly GCA_019800895.1 of Halomonas denitrificans. Taxonomy (NCBI): domain Bacteria; kingdom Pseudomonadati; phylum Pseudomonadota; class Gammaproteobacteria; order Oceanospirillales; family Halomonadaceae; genus Halomonas; species Halomonas denitrificans. The sequence goes on along the minus strand of JAHVKF010000003.1, from coordinate 1,007,468 downwards.
GTAGGCCTCGCGGGCCGCCAGCGCCTGGGTCAGGGCCTGGGGATCGGCCAGACCGACATCCTCCGATGCGAAGCGGATCAACCTGCGTGTGATGTAGCGCGGGTCCTCGCCGCCGGCAAGACTCCGCGCCAGCCAGTACAGGGCCGCATCGACGTCGGAGGCGCGCAGCGACTTGTGCAGCGCAGAGACCAGGTTGTAATGGGCGTCGCGATCCTTGTCGTGCGATAGCGCTCGTCGCTGGACCAGCTGCAGCAACGCCTCGCGCTGGAGCGGCGGATCGGGGTCGGCCAGCTCGATCACCGTCTCGATCAGGTTGATCAGGTAGCGTCCATCGCCGTCGGCGAGCTCCAGGAGCAGCTCGCGGGCATCCTCGCTCAATGGCAGCGCGCGGCCCAGGTGGGTCTCCGCCCGCGCAAGCAAGGTGGACAACGCATCGCGATCCAGCCGTTCCAGCACCAGGACCTTGAGCCGGGACATCAACGCGGCATTGAGCTCGAAGGACGGGTTCTCGGTCGTCGCGCCGACCAGTACGATGCTGCCGTCCTCGACCACCGGCAGGAAACTGTCCTGCTGCGATCGATTGAAGCGGTGGATCTCGTCGACGAACAGCAGCGTGCCCTGTCCCCGATCGCGCCTCTCGCGCGCCGCTGCGAACACCTTCTTCAGGTCGGCGACGCCGGAGAAGATGGCGGAGATCTGCTCGAAGTGCAGCCCGCCGACGCCGGCCAGCAATCGCGCCAGCGTGGTCTTGCCGGTCCCGGGCGGACCCCAGAACACCAGCGACTGCACGCGGCCGGTCGCCAGCATGCGGCGAAGCGGTCCTCGGGAATCCAGCAGGTGGGCCTGTCCCACGACCTCGTCGGCATCGCGCGGACGCAGGCGATCGGCCAGCGGACGCGGCGGGTCGTGCTCGCCCTGCGGATTCGCGCGGCGCCCGGACTCGTCGTCGGATTCGGGTGCCGCTGGGGCGTCCGGGCCGGACACGCGCCTACATCGTGCGGGTCGGTCGATCCGAGTCCAGCATGCCGGCCAGCTCCGAAGCGATCCGGCTCTGGGCCTGTTCGCCTTCGGCCGTATCGAGGAACTGCACGCCCACGCCGGCGCCGGAGGACTGGGACGACAACCAGGCGACCCGACCGGGAATCGCCATGCGTTCCTCGTCCATCAGCGTCAGCAGCACCAGCACCTCATCGCCGAGACGGAAGCGCTTCTTGGTCGCGATGAACAGGCCGCCGCCGTTCAGGAACGGCATGTAGCAACGGTACAGTTCCTGCTTGTCGTCGATGCTGCAGGACAGGATGCCCTTCTGCGCCATGGCCGCCTCTCGTTGGATTCGTGACGACTGGAGTCTAACGGATTTCGCCTATCGGGCAACCGGGAACCGGCCGGCCAGTGCCCGCCATCCGCGCAGCCATTCGGCCATCAGCCAATCGTGCCGGACCGGGTCGCCGGCCATGCGGCGGCCGGCCAACGCGTCGCGCCACAGCGCATCGAGACGGTCGAGCATTTCCGGATCGGCCGCGGGCGGCGCCTCGCCGAGGCCGTCGGCCGACCCGGTCTGCAAGCGCCGGGTCCAACCTGCGGTCCACCGCGCAAGCCAGGTCCAGGTCGCTTCCGGCGACTCGTGCCACTCGGCCGGGACCGTCGGGTCGGGCGTGCCGCCGCCGACCAGTGCGTCGAGACGATCGCGAATGGCCAGGCCGACTTCCAGCCCGCCGTCGGCGAGCCAGCCGTCCGCCTCCAGCGGGGCGCCGTCGGCCAGGGTCAGCGCCAGCGATCGCTCGTCGCCGCTTCGCTGGGGATGCCGGGCGGCAAGCCATTCCTCGGCCTCGGCGCGCTCCGGCACCGCAATCCGGTGCACCTGACACCGGCTGCGAACCGTGACCGGAAGCCGGTCGGGGCGATCGGTGACCAGGATCAACCACACGTCCCCGGACGGTTCCTCGAGGGTCTTCAGCAGTGCGTTCGCGGCATTTCGGTTCATGCGGTCGGCCGGGTCGATCAGGCCGGCACGCCGGTCGCCGATCGACGGCGTAAGAGTGACCGAATCGATGAAGCCGCGCACCTGGTCGACCCGGATCTCGGTCTTGCCGTCGTCCGGCGCCAGGCGGAAGAAATCGGGATGTGTCCCTTCCGGAAGCAGGCGACAGGCCGTGCAGTGACCGCAGGGCTCGCCGTCGGCCGGCTGGAGGCAGAGGAGACGCGCCGCGAGCCATTCAGCGAACGCGCGCTTGCCGACCCCGGCCGAGCCGAGGATCATCGGCGCGTGCCCGAGGCGGCCCGCGGCCAGGACATCGTTCAGGCGCGACCGTTCTGCGCGCAACCACGGCAGCATGGTCACGACCAGCGATCCAGGGCCCGACGCAGCGCCGCCCGCACCGCGTCGGCGACCTCGTCCGGGGATCGGGTGGCGTCGATCACGACGAAGCGATCGGGATGGTTCGCGGCGCGTTCGAGGTACGCGGCCCGGACGCGCTCGAGGAATTCGCTCCGATCCGATTCGAAGCGGTCCGGCGCATCGCCGCGCGCCCGGATCCTCGCCAGCCCGACGTCGACCGGCACGTCCAGCACCAGGACCAGGTCGGGCTCGAGCCCGGGGTGGACCAGTTCGCTCAGCGCATCGACCGGTGCCGTACCGAGACCCCGGCCGCCGCCCTGATAGGCATGGCTGGCCTCGGTAAAGCGATCGCAGATCACGTCGTCGCCGCCTTCGAGCGCCGGAAGAATCGCGTCGGTGACGTTTTCGCGGCGCGCCGCGAACATCAGCAGCAGTTCGGTCATGGGATCCAGCGCGCCCGTATCGGGGTCGAGGAGCAACGCACGGATCTTCTCGGCTGCAGGCGTGCCACCCGGTTCCCGGGTCGTCCGGACGCGTCGACCGCGACGCTCGAGTTCCTCCCGGACGATCGCAAGAGCCGTGGTCTTCCCGGCGCCCTCGCCGCCCTCGAGGGTGATGAAGCGTCCCCGGGTCATTCGCGCCCCCGGATATAGCGATCGACCGCGCGATTGTGCTCCGCCAGCGTGCGCGAGAACTTGTGGGTTCCATCGCCCCGCGCCACGAAGTACAGGGTCTCGCCGTCGGCCGGCCGCGCCGCCGCTGCCAGCGCCGCGCGGCCCGGCAGGGCGATCGGCGTCGGCGGAAGCCCGTGACGCGTGTAGGTATTCCACGGATGGTCGGTCCTGAGGTGCACGCGGCGAATCCGGCCATCGAAGTCGTCGCCGAGGCCGTAGACCACCGTCGGATCGGTCTGCAGGCGCATCCCGCGGCGCAGGCGGCGGGCGAACACCCCGGCGACCTCCGCCCGCTCGGCGGCCACCTGGGCCTCCTTCTCGACGAGGGACGCCAGCACCAGCAGCTCGTCGGGATCGTCGAGCGGCACCGACTCGTCGCGATCGCGCCAGGCGTCCGCCAGGGCGCGTTCCAGGGCGGCATGGGCGCGGCCGAGCAGATCGAGTTCGCTGTCGCCGCGAACGAAGAAGTAGGTTTCGGGAAGGAATCGTCCCTCGGCCGGGCAGCCATCGCAGCCGAGACGAGTCATCAACGCCGCATCGTCCAGGTCGCGGCCCTCGGCCGACAGCCGCGAGTCGCGCCCGAGCGAACCGCGGAGCTCGTCGAGCGTCCAGCCCTCGATGATGGTGAAGCGGTGACGCACCACATCGCCCGCGGCGAGGCGATCGATCAAGCCCTCCGGCGTGGTTCCGGAGTCGATCGCGTATTCTCCGGCGGCAACCGGCGCCGACCGCTGGCGGGCCAGCAGACGCCAACGCCAGTCGCGGCGGGTCAGGCCGAGCCGCTCGAGGTCTCCAACGGCCGTGCCGAGGTGCCCCCCGGGCGGTAGCCACAGCCGGACCGTCCCGGACTCGAGCAGGGGGCGATCGACGAAGGACCGGTACTCGTGCCAGAGGGACCCCCCGGCGACGCCCAGAACCAGCAGGAAAAGAACCAGTGATATCAAGAAGAAACGACGCATAGTTCGAGAGTGTCTCAGCGTTCGACGAACTCGACCCAACGTCGCTGCCATTCGCGCAGCGTGGAGCCCGACCCCCGGGCCTCTCCGTCGAGGCGCACCACGGGCCGAATGCCCTGGACCGAGTTTAGCACCCAGATCGCGTCGTCCGGCTCGAGTTCCTGCCGGTCGAAGACACGTTCTTCCAGAGTGGCCCCGGCCTCCCGACGCAACCACGCGAGGCCGACGCCGGCGATCGCCCAGGGGTGCGGTCCGGGCGCGACCAGGCGGCCCCGGCGCTCGATCACGACGTTGCCTGTCAGGGCCTCGACGAGCCGACCGGCCTGGTCCAGGACCAGCGCTTCCTCGACCCCGGCGTCGCGGCAGGCCACGCCGATCAGCACCTGGGGAAGCCGATTGAGGTGCTTCATGCCCTGAAGTGGATCGCTACCCGGCGGTTGGCCGGGAACTTCCAGCAGCGGCTCGGCCGGCAGCCGGAACGGCGCGGTGATCATCGCGATGCCCTCGCTTCGCTGCCGCTCGAGGTCTTCCGGCAGTCTGCGGGCGGCCAGGATGCGATTCGGTGTCGCGTCCGCCGGCGGCCTGTAGGCCCTTCCGCCGGGTCCCCGGGTCAGGGTGATCCGGACTGCAGCATGCTTCTCCGCACCAACCGCCTCGACCGCCTCACCGTGCAAGCGATCGGCATCCGGCATCGGGATGTCGAGGCGGCGACAGCCGGTGGCCAGGCGCTCCATGTGCAGCGACCAGAGCGCGGCGCGACCCCGGTGGAAGGCAATGGTCTCGAACAGGCCGTCGCCATAGAGCAGGCCGCGGTCGTTCACGGGGATCGTGGCGGCCTCGCGGCCATTGACCCACACCCGCGTCACGGCTTGAGCGCGCGCAGCAACCCACGCGCCTTGGCTTCGGTCTCGGCCAGCTCCGCCGCCGGCTGCGAGTCGGCAACGATGCCTGCACCCGTGCGGAAGTGAACCTCACGGCCGGTTACCCACATGCTCCGGATCAGGATGTTCAGGTCGAGTCGTCCGTCGAGACCGAGGTAGCCCATCGATCCGGTGTACGGTCCCCGACCCACCCGCTCGAGCTCGGCGATGATCTCCATGCAGCGGACCTTCGGGCACCCCGTGATCGTTCCGCCGGGAAACACTGCGCGAATCACATCGACCGGACCGGCACCGGAACGCAGCCGGCCGGTCACGTTGGAGACGATGTGGTGGACGTGCGCATAGCTCTCGACCACCATCAATTCGTCGACCTCGACGCTCCCGGCTTCGCAGACACGGCCGAGGTCGTTGCGCTCGAGGTCGATCAGCATCACGTGCTCGGCGCGCTCCTTCGGGTGGGCGATCAACTCGTCGGAAAGTTCACGGTCCCGACCCGGCGAAGCGCCCCGCGGACGGGTCCCGGCGATCGGACGCGTATCGACCCGGCCTCCCCGGCTGGAGACCAGCCGTTCCGGCGACGACGACAGCAACGAGCCGCCGGGCAGTCGAGCCAGGCCGGCGAACGGCGCGGGGTTGGCCTCGGCGAGGCGGCGGTAGAGGGCGACCGGATCCAGCGGTTCGTCGGCACGGGCGCGCCAGCCGCGCGACAGGTTCACCTGGAACACGTCGCCGGCGAGGATGTAGTCGCGGATGCGCCGAACGCCGTCCTCGAAGCTCGCCCCGTCGTCGGCCTCGATCGCGAGCGCAGGCGGCGGGGCCACCGGGTCGGCCGCTCCCGTTGCGGCCAGGGACTCGCGCATCGCGGCCAGGACCTCGGGCGATTCTCCGACCAACCGGGCGGAGCCGTCGACGTGATCGATGACCAGCGCACCGCGGCATCGCTGGGCGTGGACGTCGGGCAGGTCCGGTTGCGGCCGCGGCAGCCGGAGCTTCGGCTCGATGCTGCCGGCGGTTTCGTAGCCCAGGTAGACGAACCAGCCGCCGCTGAAGGGCTGGCCGGGGTCCTGGGCGCGCCGTTCGGCCCGCCAGGCGTCCTCGAGGTCGTTCAGCCGGTCCGCGAACCCGCTGATCGGCGGGCAGTCGCGGTCGGCGAACAGCAGGAGGGTGCAGGTGCTGCGAGCCCCTGCGCTGACCGTATGGAGAAGGAACGGCCACGAATCGGGGTCGGCCCCGTGCACCGCGATCGGATCGCGTGCCGGCCCGGTCAGGGGTGCGGTCGGGGCTTCGACCGGAGCGTCGACGGCCACTCCGTGCGGGATCAATCCAGCCGGGAGAACAGCACCGTTCCGTTGGTGCCGCCGAACCCGAAGGAATTGGAGATCGCGACCCGCAGGTCGGCTTCGCGGGCCGTGTGCGGCACGAGATCGACGCCCTCGAACTCGTCGTCGGGGGAATCGAGGTTGATCGTCGGTGGCACCACGCCGTGATACAGCGCCAGCACCGAGAAGATGGCTTCGACGCCGCCTGCGGCGCCGAGCAGGTGGCCGGTCATCGACTTGGTCGAACTGACCATGACCGAGGCGAGGTCATCGCCGAAGGTCCGGCGAACCGCCTGCAGCTCGGCCTTGTCGCCCAGCGGGGTCGATGTTCCGTGCGCATTGACGTAATCGACGTCGGCAGGACTCAGCCCGGCGTCCCGGATCGCCGCATTCATGCAGCGCGCCGCACCGTCGCCCCCTTCCGGCGGCGACGTGATGTGGTGGGCGTCGCCGGACATGCCGTAGCCCTTGAGCTCGGCATAGATCCGCGCCCCCCGCGCCTTGGCGTGTTCGTACTCTTCGAGCACCAGGATGCCGGCGCCGTTGCCGAGGACGAAGCCGTCCCGGTCGCGATCCCAGGGTCGGCTGGCCTTTTCGGGCTCGTCGTTGCGGGTCGAGAGCGCGCGGGCCGCGATGAATCCGCCCATGGCCGTGGGGACCGTTCCGAACTCCGCCCCGCCGGCGACCATGACGTCGGCGTCGCCGTAGGCGATCATGCGCGCGGCGTCGCCGATGTTGTGCGTTGCCGTGGTGCAGGCCGTGACGATCGAGATGTTCGGGCCCTGGTAGCCGTAGCGGATCGACAGGTGGCCGGCGACCATGTTGATGATGCAGCTCGGCACGAAGAACGGCGAGATCCGGCGCGGCCCAGAGTCTATGTAGGTCTGGTAGGTGTCTTCGATCGACTTGATGCCGCCGATGCCCGACCCGATGGCGACGCCATAGCGGGTCGGGTCCTCGGGGGTCTCGGGAAGGCCCGCGTCCTCAACGGCCTGGATGGCCGCCGCCATCCCGTAATGGATGAACGTGTCGGTCTTGCGGGCTTCCTTCGGGGACAGGTAGCGGTCGAGTTCGAGATCGCGGACCTCGCCGGCAATCTTGGTCGCGAACTTTTCCGGATCCATCTCGGTCAGGGGACCGATCCCGCTACGCCCGTTGACGATGCTGTCCCAGGCGCTGGACACGTCGTTACCGACCGGGCTGACGCAGCCCAGTCCCGTTACCACCACCCGGCGATTGCCTTGCATGCCTACGGACTCCCGTTCGTCGAATCGACGTGGCTTACTTGTCGACCGTCGACTTGACGTAGTCGATCGCCTGCTGAACGCTGGTGATCTTCTCCGCTTCCTCGTCCGGGATCTCGCACTCGAACTCTTCTTCAAGCGCCATCACCAGTTCGACCGTGTCGAGCGAGTCGGCACCCAGGTCGTCGACGAACGACGCGCTCGGGGTCACTTCTTCTTCCTTCACGCCCAGCTGCTCGACGACGATTTTCTTGACTCGTTCTTCAATGCTGCTCATCAGTGATTTCCTCGTATCGATTGAAGAAGGCCGCACATTGTAGGGAACAACGGCTGACCCTTCCAGTTTACCGGACTCCCGGCGATGAATCGAACCCGAAACCGGATTCTTTAAGTATTCAAAATCAATAATTTGAGCACGCTACCTGAGAAATCAGGTCATGAACATGCCGCCGTTGACGTGCAGGGTCTGGCCCGTGACGTAACCGGCCGACGGCGACGCCAGCCAGCCGACCGCCGCGGCGATATCGGCCGGTTCCCCGAGCCGGCCCAGGGGAATCGTCTCGGCCAGGCGCGCGCGTTGCGTGTCGTCCAGCGCTCTCGTCATGTCGGTGTCGATGAAGCCCGGGGCGACCACGTTGACGGTAATTCCCCGTGCGGCGACTTCCTGGGCCAGGGCTCGCGAAAAGCCGGCGAGTCCGGCCTTGGCCGCCGCGTAGTTCGCCTGACCCGGGTTGCCGCTGTAGCCGACCACCGATGAAATGCCGATGATCCGGCCGCCGCGCGCCTTGAGCATGCCGCGCAGGCAGGCCCGCGCCAGCCGCATCGTGCCGGTCAGGTTGGTATCGATGACTTCGGCCCAGTCCTCGTCCTTGAGCCGCATCAGCAGCTGGTCCCGTGTGACCGCGGCGTTGTTGACCAGTACCGTCGGTGCCGAGGCCGTCGTCGTGACCTGCTTGACCCGGTCGACCACCGCGGCCTCGTCGCGGACATCGAGGACCAGGCCCCGGCCGTCGCCGAGCCGCTCCGAAACGGCTTCCGCACCGCGTTCGCTCGTTGCGGTGCCGAACACGTCTGCGCCAAGGGCCCGGAGCCGGTCGGCGATCGCGGCCCCGATCCCCCGGCTGGCGCCGGTCACCAGGGCCACCTGGCCGTCGAGTCGCAGCGAAGCGATCGTGTCGTCAGCGTTCATCTCGGACTCCCATCCTCGGTTCGTTCAGGCACCGGACGCAGCGTCGTGCAATGCGCCGGCCTGCTCCAGTGCGATCCAGTCGGCCGCTCGGTCGATGCGCTTGCCCAGGCCGCAGAGGACCCGGCCCGGGCCGCACTCCAGGAAGCGGGCGACACCATCGTCGACCAGGCTGCGTATGGTACCGGTCCAGTGGACTGGATGGGTCAGCTGATCGACCAGTGCGCGACGGATGTCGTCCGGCGCCTCGCGGGGGGCTCGATCGAGATTGTGCAGCACCGGACAGGTCGGCGCACGCACGTCGATTTCGGCAAGTGCGGCGGCCAGGTCCTCGGTCGCCGTCCGCATCAGGGGCGTGTGGGAGGGAACGCTGACCGGCAGTCTCAACGCCCGCCGTGCGCCCGCCGCGCTGCAGGCCTCCACCGCGCGATCGACGGCTGCTGCATGGCCGGCGATGACGATCTGGCCCGGCGCGTTGTAGTTCGCGGCGACCACGACCGAGTCGTCCGTCGATACGTCGCTGCAGATGCGTTCGACCACGGCGTCGTCCAGCCCGAGGACGGCGGCCATGCTGCCCTCGCCTTCGCCCACTGCCGCTTGCATCAAGCGCCCGCGACGGTGCACCACCCGGACCGCATCGGCGAAATCGATCGAACCGGCAGCGACCAGTGCCGCGTACTCGCCGAGACTGTGTCCGGCCATGGCGTGCGGGATGGAACCGCCGAGCTGGCGATAGATGCGCCAGAGCGCGATGTCCGCGGCCAACATGGCGGGTTGGGTCCATTCGGTACGGTTGAGTTCGGCTTCCGGTCCCTCACGGACCAGCGCAGCCAGGTCACGTCCCAGCGCCTCGCCGGCCTCGTCGAGGGTCGCGCGGATCGCGTTGTCGAACTCGTCCAGCCCGGTGAGCATGCCCACGGATTGCGAGCCCTGCCCCGGGAACAGGAAAGCGGTCTTGGCCATTGGTGTCTACCCCGATGGTCTCGTGTGGTGTCGTCGTCAGTCGCCCTTGCCGTCGATGCCGCGTCGGCGGCCGCACGTTGTAATGGTTGGGATCCGTGCGTGGATCGACCGGTCGGGTATTCAGTACCGGATCAGTGCGGCTCCCCATGTGAATCCGCCGCCGAAGGCCTCGAGCAGCATCAGGTCGCCGCGCTTCACGCGCCCCGAGCGCACCGCCTCGTCCAGCGCCATCGGCACCGATGCCGCCGAGGTGTTGCCGTGACGATCGACGGTGACGATCACCTGGTCCATCGACATGTCCAGTTTGCGTGCGGTGGCCTTGATGATGCGCAGGTTGGCCTGGTGCGGAATGAGCCAGTCCAGGTCGTGCTTGTCCAGCTGGTTGTGGGCCAGGGTCTCGTCGACGATCCTGCCGAGCGTGTTGACCGCGACCTTGAAGACCTCGTTGCCCTTCATGTGAATCTTCACGCCGCCGCGAGGTTCCTCGGTGAATCCGCGCGACACCCCGACGTCGACCTTCAGCAGGTCACTGTAGTCGCCGTTCGCGTGAATGTGCGTCGAGAGCACGCCCGCGGACTCATCGGCTTCCAGCACCGCGGCACCGGCGCCGTCGCCGAACAGCACGCACGTGGCGCGGTCGTTCCAGTCGAGCATCCGGGTCAGTGTTTCGGCACCGATGACCAGCGCCCGCTTGATCGTTCCGGCCTCGATGTACTGGGTCGCGATCGACAGGGCATAGATGAAGCCCGAGCATGCCGCATTGACGTCGAAGGCGCCGCAGTCCCCGAGGCCCAGGCGTTTCTGGATCATGCACGCGGTGGAAGGAAACACGACGTCGGGCGTGGTGGTGCCGAGAATCAGCAGATCGATCGACGCCGGATCGACGCCCGCGGCGTCCAGTGCCCGACGGGCGGCCTGTTCGGCCAGGTCGCCGGTCGTCTGGCCGTCGGCGGCCACGCGCCGCTCGCGGATCCCGGTCCGATCGCGAATCCACTGGTCGCTGGTCTCGACCCGCTGTTCCAGCTCGGCGTTGGTCAGCACCTTCTCGGGCAGGTAATGCCCGGTACCGATGATGCGTGCATGCATGATGATCGTGTCTCCGTTGCGCCGTCAGGCGTCGGACCAGAGGTGGCGTTCCAGCGCGGGCACCAGGTCGCGACGCGCTTCCAGAGCGGCCAGCTCGATCGCCCGCGCCAGGCCGGCGGTGTCGGCATGGGCGTGGCTCTTTACGACGATACCATTGATTCCCAGAAGCGACGCGCCGTTGTTACGGCCGGGATCGAAACGCTCGGCCAGGGTCGCGAGGCTGCGCCGCAGGCCGAGTCCGCGAAGGGGGCGGCGAGCGTCGTCGGCCAGTGCGTCCAGCAACATGCCGATCGCGCCTTCGGCCGATTTCAGCAGCACGTTGCCTGCAAAACCGTCGCAGACCACGACATCGGCACGACCGGCGAACACGTCGTGGCCCTCGACGAAACCGCAGAAGTCGAGACCCGCTTGCTGCTCGAGACGCCGGGCCGCTTCACGCACGACGTCCGGTCCCTTGCTGGGTTCTCGCCCGATGTTCAGCAGGCCGACCCGTGCCGGACGCCCGAGCAGAACCTCGACCGCGGCACTGCCGAGCATCGCGAACTCGTGGAGGCGCTCGGCGTCGACCCCGATGTTCGCGCCGAGGTCGAGCACCCAGGCCCGCCCCCCGGCGACCGGAAACGCGGTCATCAGCGCCGGCCGTTCGATTCCCGGCAAGGTCCCCAGCACGGTGCGCGACAGCGCCATCAGGGCACCGGTATTGCCCGCGCTGACGGCGGCGCGACTGCCTCCGTCGGCCACGTCGGCCAGTGCTCTCGCCATGCTCGAGTCACGCGAGCGACGCAGGGCCCGGGCCGGGCTGGCGTCCATGTCCACGAATCCCGTCACGCTGACCACGCGAAGCCGCGGCCTCAGTGCGTCCGGCAGATCACGCTCGGATTCCGCAAGCGCTGCGGGATCTCCGAAGACGCGCACGGTCAGGTCGGGGTCGCTCTCGAGCGCAAGCACGGACGCGTCGACGGCGAGCGACGGATCGAAATCCGCGCCCATCGCGTCGACGGCGACCGCAATGCTGCCGGGCTCGGAGGGCGAGCCGGTGGTCCGGTTCATGCTGCGAAATCAGGGCGCGTTCCGGCGAGCACCGGACCGCGCCGCCCGATCACTCTTCGCCTTCGTCCAGCTCGACCTCTTCGGCCACCTCGATCACCTGCCGACCGCGATAGAAACCTTCGGCGCTGACGTGGTGACGGCGGTGGATTTCACCGGTTGCACGCTCTTCCGACAGCGTCGGCGCGCTCAGGGAATCGTGCGAACGGCGCATGCCGCGGCGGGACGGGGTCTTTCGGCTCTTCTGTACGGCCATGTCGGCTCTCTCCAGCTAGGTTCGTTCGCCGGGGTCGGACTGCGAGTCCTGCCTCAGCGTTTCTTCAGTTCTTCCAGCGCCGCGAACGGGCTGGACGCGTTTTCGTCTTCGTCGTCCGGCGGATCGATCCTGCCGGCCGTGGCCTCCACCGGTTCGCTGCCGGGCTTGATCGGGACGACCGGGAGCTGCAGCAGCACCTCGTCCTCGACCAGTTCGACGATCCGCAGGCGTCCGCCGGGGCACACCTTCGGTTCCGCGTCGTCGGGCAGCACCGAAAGCGCGGCTTCCGACTCCACGACCGTCAGGTCGCTCCTGCCCTCGATCGGCTGGAGGTATCGTTCCAGCGTTCGCTGACAGGTCATCGGAACCTGGCCGTCCATGCGCAGGTCCAGCCGGGGATGCTTCTGATCGTCCTTCCAAACGCGCAGCGTGAAGTCGACCCATCCGTCATCCCGTTCGGGCTCGTCGAGCAGGCCGTCCAGCCGCTTCAGCCAGGCCACCGGCACCCGGCCCGAATACGCCCGTTCGCCCTGGGCAGCCCGTTCCGGATCGATCCAGTCGGGAAAGTCACGTGACATAGCCCACCAGTATATCATTCCGAGCCTGTTTCCAACACCCTCGCGGTCTCTTCGAGGGAAACGGACCGAACCGATGACTTCCACCCCTCCCCCGCTGATCCTGGCCTCCGGCTCCCGCTATCGCGCCGACATGCTGCGGCGGCTCGGGGTGGACTTCGAAGTCCACCCCGCCGACATCGATGAATCGTCGCTCGCCGGCGAGTCGCCGCGTGCGCTGGCCGAGCGCCTGGCGCTGGAAAAGGCCAGGAAGGTCGCGGGGGAGCATCCGGGACACGCGGTCATCGGTGCCGACCAGGTGGCCTCGCTGGACGACGGCAGGATCCTCGGCAAGCCGGGCACGGTGTCTGCGGCGCAGGAGCAGCTTCGAGCGATGTCGGGCCGACGCGTGACCTGGCATTCCGGCCTTGCGCTGGTGGGATCCGGGGGCGACCGGTGCACCTCGGTCGATACGCTCCTCGAGCTTCGCCCCCTGTCCGCCGACGAGATCGAGCGCTACGTCGAACGCGACCGCCCGCTGGACTGCGCCGGTTCGATGCGTTCGGAGTCCCTGGGCATCACGCTGGTCGAAACGATGCGCAGCGACGACCCCACCGCGCTGATCGGCATGCCGCTGATCACCATTGCCCGCTGGCTGCGCGAACTCGGGTGCCCCCTGCCCTGACGGCTCGCTGGACCGCCCGTACCGGGACCAACGGCACCCGAAGTTCCCGGGTCGCCCTGATACACTTGGACCATACGCCCACGCATGGAGCTCCACCCGATGGTCACCGAAGCGGCTGAATCGTCCCTGCCCGGCCCGTTCAAGCACTGGCGCCTCGAGACCGACCTCGACGGCATCGTCTGGCTGTACATCGACCGCGACGGCGAAAAGGTCAACAGCCTCAGCCGCGAGGTGTTCGAGGAACTCGGCGAAATCGTCGATCATCTCGAGGACCACCCGCCGACCGGCCTCGTTCTGACCTCCGGGAAGTCCGGAAGCTTCATCGTCGGTGCCGATGTGCGCGAGTTCGACGAGACCCGCGACGTCACCGTTCTCCAGCAGGGTATCCGCGACGTCCACGCGCTGTTCGATCGGATCGAGAAGCTGCGCTTCCCGAAAGTCGTGGCCTTCGAGGGGTTCTGCCTCGGCGGCGGGCTCGAACTCTCGCTGTGCTTCGATTGGCGCATCGCGCTGGATCACGACCGCACCCGGATCGGGTTCCCCGAAGTGAACCTGGGCATCTATCCCGGCTACGGCGGGTCCGGTCGCGCCCTGCAGGCCGTCGGCGGCATGAAGGGCATGGAAATCATGCTGACCGGTCGCATGCTGCGCGCCCGGGCGGCCCGGGGCATCGGCCTGATCGACCAGACCGTCAGCGTGCACGGCTCGCTGCGCTGGGCGGCTCGCCGCGCCGTGCTGAAGAAGCGAAAGCACAAGCTGTCCGGCATCGTCGACAGGCTGTCGCTGACCGGACCGGCGCGCAAGTTCCTCGCCGGCCAGATGCGCAAGCAGACCCGGCGCAAGGCCCGGCCGGAGCACTACCCGGCCCCGTTCCGTCTGATCGACGAGTTCGAGGCCCACGGCGACTCGCAGACGGCGATGATCCGGGCCGAGGCGGAAAACGTTCCCGAACTCCTGGTCGGCGACACGTCGACCAATCTGCGCCGCGTGTTCCGGCTGATGGAACAACTCAAGGCCCAGGGCAAGCGCAGCGACTTCAAGGCGCGTCGCGTGCACGTCATCGGCGCCGGGGTGATGGGCGGCGACATCGCCGCATGGTGTGCATTGCGTGGCCTCGAGGTGACGCTGCAGGACCGGGAGATGAAGTACATCGAACCGGCGTTGAAGCGCGCGTCGTCGCTGTTCAGGAAGAAACTCAAGAAGCCGGCGGCGGTTGCGGCGGCGAAGGCCCGGCTCCGGGCGGACGTCGAGGGCGAAGGCGTGAAGCGCGCCGATGTCGTCATCGAAGCGATCTTCGAGAACCGCGACGCCAAGCGTGCGTTGTTCGAGAACCTGAAGGCCGACCTTCAGCCGCATACCCTGGTCGCGACCAACACCTCGGCGATACCGCTCGGCGAGCTGTCCGATGTGTTCGACGACCCGGCCCGCCTGATCGGCCTCCACTTCTTCAACCCCGTCGCAAAGATGCCGCTTGTCGAGGTCGTCCACGACAAGGGCACGAACAGCGATCGCGTCGACGACGGCTGCAGCTTCGCCACGCAGATCGGAAAGTACGCGCTGCCGGTCACCTCGACGCCGGGGTTCCTGGTCAACCGCGTGCTGGTGCCGTACATGTACACCGCGATGACCATGCATCGCGACGGTATCCCGAAGGAAGCGCTCGACAAGGCGGCGGTGCAGTTCGGCATGCCGATGGGGCCGGTCGAACTGGTCGACACGGTAGGCCTCGACGTCGGCCTGGGCGTGATCGACACGCTGCTCGGCGATGCCGCCGGCGAGGATCGCAAGGTGCTCGAGTCGATGGTCGAAGCCGGCAAGAAGGGCAAGAAGACCGGTGAGGGCTTCTACAAGTGGGACAAGGGCAAGCCGGTCCGTGACGACGATGCCCACAAGGGCCACGACCTCGAACAGATCGCAAAGGACCTGGTCCAGCCCTACCTCGATGAATGCCTGGCCTGCCTGCGCGACGAGGTGGTCGAAGACAAGGACCTGCTCGACGCGGGCATGATCTTCGGCACCGGCTTCGCGCCGTTCCGCGGCGGCCCGGTCCACTACATCGAGACCACCGATGCAGAGGCCTCCGCCGACGGCTCGCTGCTCGATGCCGCACGAGGTAACAGCGGCGCTTCGAATCAATCCACGACCAAGCAGTCCGCGACGAAGAAGGCTGCAAAGAAGAAGGCCGCCAGGAAGAAGGCCACGAGCGAGAGCGCGGAGTCCGATGATGGCAGGACGTCATCCGCCCCCGGCAGCAGCGAGAGCAGCGACGGCGGTCGCGACGGCAACGCCTCGAAGAAAGCGAGCGGGAAGAAGGCGGGCAAGAAGAAAAAGAAGACCGCCGCGAAGAAGGCTTCGCCTCGAAAGAAAACGGGCTCGAAGGACGACTGACGCCGCTCGCCCCTGAACTCACTCCATTTCCACGAGGATCGTTTCCATGACCGACGGTTCCATTCGACGTATCGCCGTCATCGGCGGCAGCCGGATTCCGTTCTGCCGCTCCAACACCTTCTATGCCGACGAGAGCAACCTGGACATGCTGACGCGCGCCATCCAGGGCGTGGTCGACCGGTTCGGACTGGCCGGGCGGCAGATCGACAAGGTCGTTGCCGGCGCGGTGACGACCCATTCCAAGGACTGGAACCTCGCCCGCGAGGCGGTCCTGTCGACGTCCCTGTCGCCTCTGACGCCGGGCATCACGATGCAGCAGGCCTGCGGAACCAGCCTTCAGGCGGCCTTGATGGCCGGCGCGGAGATCGCCACCGGTCAGATCGAGTGCGCCATCGTCGGCGGCACCGACACCACTTCGGATCCGCCCATCGTGTTCCAGCGTCGCTTCGCCCAGCGACTCGTCAAGCTCGGTCGCGCGAAGAGCTTCAAGGACAAGCTGGCGGTCTTCAAGGGCTTCTCGCCGGCCGAGCTCGCGCCGCAGCCGCCGTCCAACGGCGAGCCGCGCACCGGCCTGTCGATGGGGCAACATTGCGAGCGGATGGCCAGGGAATGGCAGATCAGCCGGCGCGAGCAGGACGAACTGACCCTGGCCAGCCACCGCAACGCCGCGGAGGCGTGGAACGAGGGCTTCTTCGACGACCTCGTCGTCGAGCATGCCGGCGTGCTGCGCGACAACAACATCCGGCCGGACAGCGACATGGAGTCGCTCGGCAAGCTGAAACCCGCGTTCGATCGATCCGGCAACGGCACCCTGACCGCCGGCAACTCCACGACGCTGACCGACGGCGCTGCCGCGGTGCTTCTGACCAGCGAGGAGTACGCGAGAAAGCACGACCTGCCGGTCACCTGCTACCTCACCCAGGGCCGCACCGCAGCGGTGGACTTCGTCGGCGACGAGGGCCTGTTGATGGCGCCGACGGTGGCGGTTGCGGAAATGCTGCAGAAGGCCGGGCTGACTCTCCAGGACTTCGACTTCTACGAGATCCACGAAGCCTTCGCAGCCCAGGTGCTGTGCACGCTGAAGGCCTGGGAATCGGAAGACTACTGCCGCGATCGGCTCGGCCTCGACGCCGCGTTGGGTTCGATCGACCGCTCGAAGATGAACGTCAAGGGCTCATCCGTCGCCGTCGGTCACCCGTTCGCCGCCACCGGCGCACGAATCGTCGCGACGCTTGCCAAGCTGCTCGAGCAGAAAGGCTCGGGCCGCGGCCTCATCTCGGTCTGCACGGCCGGCGGAATGGGCGTCAGCGCCATCCTCGAGCGCGATTGAGGGCGACCGGCCGGTCGATCCGGGTCAGCGGCCCGACACCTTCAACGGCTCCGCCCGCGCGGGGCCGTTGGCGGATTCCTACCGTACGATCTGACGCGCCATCGGCGTACTGGCCACGTACAGCAGCAGCCCCCAGAGCATGATGCTGCTGTGCCCCCACAGCAGCGCCTGGGCCAGCGCCGGCATGCCCTGACCATGGACCCCGTAGCCCCGCACGCTGGAGTCCAGCCCGATCAGGCCGAACACCGCCCCGGTGGTCAGGATGGCGCCGATCAGTACCGTGGTCACCGCGATGATGCGCAGTACGCTCCGAACCGCGTGTTCACTCATGCCCTCGTTCCTCCAGTGGAATCCGCCCGGCGAAAGAATACACGTTCGCTCCGGCGTTGCGTCGTGCCGGTCTCGTGGCGCGATGACCGGTGCGTCGATGGAGCGTCAACGGGTGGTTCGACCGGTGCGAGCGCTCAGCCCATTCGTCCCGGCAACCAGAGGCTCAGCGCCGGCCACCAGGTGATGATCAGCAAGGCGATCAACAGCCAGCCCAGGAACGGCAGCGTGGAGCGATACACCGTGAGGATGTCGGTGTCGAAGCGGTGCGATGCCAGGAACAGGTTGATGCCGACCGGCGGCGTGCAGTAGCCGATCTGGAGGTTGGCCAGGAACACGATGCCGAGATGGACCGGATCGACGCCGAAGGCCAGCGCGATCGGCAGGATCAGCGGCGCCATGATCACGAGCGCGGCAAAGATATCCAGCATCATGCCGACGACCAGCAGCAGCACGTTCAGCGCCAGCAGGAACATCCACGGGCTGGTCAGCCACGGCTCGACGGCTTCGAACAGGCGCTGCGGGACCTGCGTGTCGATCATGATGTTGGTCGATGCCATCGACATGCCCAGCACGACCAGGATCGCCCCGACCAGCATCATCGCCTCGGCGATGACCTTCGCCAGTTTGCCGAGGCCGAGCTCGCGACGGATCACCACCACGGTCACCAGCACCCAGGCCGCGGTCACGACCGCCGCTTCGACGACCAGCAGCCATCCGCCGTAGATTCCGCCGAGCACCACGAAGGGCAGCGGCAACTCCCAGGCAACCGCCCGGAGGCTTCGGCCGATCGGCGGCCGCGGCGTCTCGTCCGCGGCCTGCCCCCGCCCGACCCACATCGCCCAGGCGGCCATCAGGGCCAGCATCAGCAGGCCCGGAAGGATGCCGGCCAGGAACAGGTCCTCGATCCGGATGCCCTGCCCCGGTGCGACCTGCTGGGCCACCACCGCGTAGAGAATCAGCGGCAGCGACGGCGCGAACAGGACCCCCTGACTGGAGCCGGCGGTCACCAGGCCCATCGAGAAGCGCTCGGGATAGCCGGCCTTCAACAGGGCCGGCAGCATCAGCGAGCCCAGCGCCACCACGGTGATTCCGGAGGCGCCGGTGAATGCCGTCATCAACGCGAACAGCCCCAGACCCAGGATCGCAAGCCCGCCCGGCAGCCAGCCGAACAGCGCCCGGGTCACGTCGACCAACCGGGCCGGCGTCTCCGAGCGTGCGAGCAGTACGCCGGCGAACGTGAACAGCGGCAGCGCGACCAGGACCGGCAGTTCGCCGATGCGCTGGAACTCCAGCGCCACCAGGACCGGGTCCGCGCCGGCGTCGTAGTAACCGAGAACGGCCGCCAGTCCGATCACCGCGAACAGCGGCAGCCCGAACAGGGCGAGGACCAGCAGCACGACCATCATCATCGATCAACCTCGCTTTCGCCGTCACGCGATTCCCGACTTCGATCTCCAGCGATTCCGTCCACTGCCCCGCCGTCCGCAGCGAGGGCCTCGAGCCGCGGCTCGGTGCCACCGAGCACCGCGACCCGGATGAACCGCCACGCCATCAGCGTGAACCCGACCGGAATGATCGCGAGCACGACCCACCTGGGCACGCCGAGGAAGGCCAGGTCGCCGAACTCGCGTTCCAGCGCGACGGTCTCGAGGGACAGGTAGGTCATCCCGGCGCACAGCAGGCCCGTGGCCAGGAACAGGGCGCGCTGGACGCCGTCGCGGAGGCCCTCGGGCAGGAACCGGCTGAACACGTCGATCCGGATATGACGCGACTCGCCGGCCGCCAGCGCCGCCGACAGCATGGCCAGCCACAGCACGCCGGCACGCATGGCCGGGTCGGCCCAGGGCAGCGCGCTGTCGGCCAGGTTGCGAAGGGCGATCTGGGTCAGGCCAAGGAGGATGAGCGCCAGGAACAGGGTCGAGAGCACGCCCAGTTCCAGCGCTCGGAGCCAGCGGCCCAGCGCCGCGGCGGGATCGGAAGCCGGCGCCCGGCCCGGCTCGCGATCGTTCATCGCGCGTCGTCGGCGCGGAGCTCCGCCAGGCGCTCGCGCAGGCGCCGGATGCCCGGCACGTCGTACTCGCCCGATTCCAGCATCTCGTTGAGCACTTCGTTGGACAGTCGGGCCCATTCGGCGACCGCAGCCGGGTCGGGCTGGACGATCTCGATGCCTTCCTCGATCAGCGCTTGCCGTGCGTTGGCGTTCTCGTCGTCGACGGCCGCTTGCTGGCTCCTCAGCGCCGCCGCGAATTCCGACCGGACCAGGGCCTGGTGATCCGCCTCGAGCCGATCGAACATGCGCCGGTCGATGGCGAGCGTTCCGGCGGTCATCAGCACCGGCAGGTCGAGCATGTAGTCGGCCCTCGTGTGCCATTGCAGGATGATCGCGCCGGACACGGTGCTGGCAAAGGTGTTGAGCGCTCCGGTCTGCAACCCGGTGTAGACCTCGGCCATGCTCATCGGCACCGCGCTGGCTCCGATCTTCGCCAGGGTCCGCCGGGACAGCGCATCGCCTTCCGGAATCCAGACGCGCAGGTCCGTCGACACGTCCTCCGGCGCCCGGATCGGTTCACGCGAGAACAGGTAGGCGAAGCCGCCGTTGGTGATTGCAGGCGCCATCATCCCGGCCTCGTGGAGCGCCTCCAGGATGATCGGGTCGAACTCGTCACGCAATGCAGCCAGCTCCTCGGCGTTGCGGAACTGGAACGGCAGCGAATAGAGGTTCGATTCCGGCGCCACGCCGGCCAGCTCGCCGACCGTGAACACCCCACCGTGCAGCTGACCGAGCCGGATCCGGCGGAGCACCGTATCGGCATCCCCCATCACGCCGCCGGGATAGAAGCGGATGCGGACGGCCCCGTCGCTGCCCTCCTCGATCCGGTCGCCGGCGGCCTTCAGCGACTCCATCCAGCTCGAGCCGGCGGGGGCCAGCGCGGCGATCTTGATCTGCTGTGCCCAGGCCGGCCCGGTCAGGAGCGAGAAAAACGCGACTGCAGCCGCTGAAATAGCAAAACGAATCATGGTCTTAATCGAAAATTCTCGACGTTTGTTCAAGTAGCCGTTCGGCGCGTTCGAGGGCAATGCGATTGGCGAGTACATAGCCCTCTCGATCCGGGTCCGCGGCGCGCACCCCTTCCAGCAGCTCGACGAACAGGTCCCGATCGAACACCAGGCGCGCGTACTCGTCGGCCATCAGCACCGGGATCAGGAGATTTCGGCCCTCGGAGACCTGCCGCGCTCGCTCGAACTGCTCGCGCGCCAGGTCCGGCCGGCCGCCGGCCGCCGGAGGGCGCTGCGAATTCAGCACCGCCAGATACAACCAGACCGCCCCGTCGTCGTGCACCGGGTCCCGCTCGGCGACCCAACTCAGAAGCGCCTCGACGCGCGGCAGGTCGGCCAGCGCCCGGAAATCGTCGCTCGAGGCCGCAATCCACGACGCCCAGACCGTGCCGAGCACGTAGGCTTCGTCCACGGCCTTGTCCGAGAGTTCCCCCAGTCGGCGCTCGAAGTCCTCGAAGTCGCCGTCGTCGATGCCGCACAGCCCGGGGACCGCTTCGCAGGCCCCGGCGCGCGCGTGCCGCAGGGCTCGCTCCGTCAACCGCCGCCGTCGATCGGGCTCCTCGACGAACAGGCCGGCGTAGGTGCTGGTCAGTTCGGCCACGCTCAACCGGGTCGCGGCATTCCGCGGATCGGCTTCCACCCGCGCCTCGAGGATCAGCAGGAACGTCGGCAGGCCCCGCTCGACGACCGAGGGCTCGTCGTAGTTGACCACTGCGCGTTCGAGGTCCGCGGTGAAGCTGTCGGTGGCCCGGTCGATCAACGCGCCGCAACCGGGCAGCAGCAGGGCCAGCGCGAGAAGCGCGGGAGCACGCGCCGGCGCGGTCCGTGGAGTCGACCGAATCATGGCGTGTTCACGAGGTCGTCATGGCGCGCGGACCACCAGGCCGGCGGCCTCGGCGGTGTTCTGCATCAGCGTCGCCACGGTCATCGGACCGACCCCGCCGGGCACGGGCGTGATCCAGCTGGCTCGCTGCGCGGCTCGCTCGAAATCGAGATCGCCGCGCAGTCTGCCGTCGTCGCCCCGATGGATTCCGATATCGATCACGACGGCACCTTCGCGAATCCAGTCCGCGTCGACGATGCCGGGCTTGCCGACCGCGACGAAGAGGTAGTCCGCCTGCCTGACCAGCCCCTCCAGGTCGTTCGTGAACCGGTGCGCGACACTGGTGGTCGCGCCGGCCAGGAGCAGCTCCAGGGCCAACGGTCTGCCGACGATGTTGCTCGCGCCGACCATGACCGCATGACGCCCTTTCGGCGACAGGCGATAGTGATTGAGTAGCGTCATCACCCCGCGCGGCGTGCACGGCCGGACGCCCGGGTCACGAAGGGCGAGCCGACCGACGTTGTACGGATGGAAGCCGTCGACGTCCTTGGCCGCGTCGATCCGTCGCGTGACCTCCAGCTCGTCCATGTGCGCGGGAAGCGGAAGCTGGACCAGGATGCCGTCGACCTCGTCGTCGTCGTTCAGGTCGTCGATCAGGGCCAGCAGGCTGTTCTGGTCGGTGCCGTGCGGCAGGCGGTAGTCGCGCGAGACCAGGCCGGCGCGTTCGCAGGCCTTGACCTTGTTGCCGACGTAGATGTCGGAGGCGGGATCGTCGCCGACCAGGACCACGGCCAGGCCCGGCGGCCGCCGGCCCTTGCCGGTCGACTGGCGAACCGCCTGGGCGACGTTCTCGATCAGCCGGTCGGCCACCGCGCGGCCGTCGAGCCGCTGCGCGACCGGACCGCTGTCGGCGCCGTCCTTGGCACCTTCTGCAGAGTCGGTTTCGGAGGAGGTTTCGGACATGGCGCTAGTCTACCTGCTGCGGGAGGATGCACCGGAACGCCGTATCCGGGAATCGACGGGTCCGGCCCACGGACTCGATCACGCGAGGTCAGCGAGCCACTCGGCTGCCTTTCGGCCGCTGGTCCAGGCGCCTTCGACCCGGCTGCCGGCCAGCCAGTCTCCGGCCACCGCCAGGCGTTGCTCGTGATCCGACAGGAATCCGTCGTCCCGTGCCTCGGCGACCTGGGCGTAGCGCCACCGGTGCGCCCGCGCGGTACGGACCCGCTCCGGAGCCACGTCCAGTCGGCGACAGAGCTCCCCGAGGAGCTCGGCGGCCAGGCCTTCCGTGTCGTCCTCGAGCCGGCGGCGGGACCATTCGCCCGTCGCGTGCGCAACCCAGCATTCTCCCGCCCGGCCCGGCTTGCTGGAATCGCGCGCGATCCAGCGCAGCGGCGAGTCGTCGTTGACGAAGGCGGCGTCGAAGCGCGCGTCGAGTTTCTCCTCGAACGCGGCCATCAGCGCAATGCAGGGCTCGAAGAGCACTCCGGCGAGCTCGTCGTGCAGGAGATGGTCCGAACCCAGAAGCTCGGCGGCCTGCGCCGGCGGCGCGGTCAGCAGAAGACGCCGGGCCTCGACGATGTGGTCACCGAGCTCGACGGTCCAGTGGCCGGCGAAGCGCACCGCGCTCACCCGCGTCTCGAAGCGGCAATCGAGCGACGCGGCGAGCTGCCTGCAGATCCCGTTCATGCCCGGCAGCGCCACGAAGCGCTGGACCGATTCGGGATCCGTGTGCGCCTGCTCGTCGCCCAGCACGGCCAGGCGCGGCGTCCATTTCGCGATCCATCCGGCGTCGCGCCAGTCCGCCACCTGGCGGCCGAAGGCGGCGGATCGAGCCGTGAAATACTGGGCACCGTGATCGAAGCGGGCCTTGCCTTCGCGGCGGGTGGCGCTGCGGCCGCCGGGACCGCGGGACTTCTCGATCACGACCACGCGCTGGCCGGCCTCGGCCAGCTTCGAGGCGGCGGTCAGGCCGGCCCAACCGGCGCCCACGACCACCGTGTCGTAGCGGTTCGCGTCGCTCATCCTGCACTCTCCGGTCGAATGACTTCAGACCGATCGAAAGGCGTTCCGCGGCGGTGACTGTCGACCGTGCGTCCCGCCGAACGCGCAGCGGTCCACTGCGGGCACGTGCCGGGGTCCGGACGTCGGATGGCGCCTGCCGTTCGATTCCCGCACACGGTCATGCCATCGCCTCCAGGGCTTCGAGTTCCGGCGCGCTGAAGCCGGCCTCGCGACGCGCCGGATGATTGAAGGGACCGCGCAAGGCGCCACCGAAGTAGTCCTTCAACAATCGTCGGAAGGTCGGCTCGGGTTCGACGCCGCGACCCTCGCAGCAGAACCGGAACCAGCGTGAGCCGACGGCCACGTGACGGACTTCCTCGTCGAGGATGGTCTCCAGGCACGCGACCGTGGCCGAATCCTCGACCGCGCGCAGTCGGTCGATCATTCCCGGGGTCACGTCCAGGCCCCGGGCCTCGAGTACACGAGGAACCAGCGCCATCCGGACCAGGACATCGTGCGCGGTCTTCTCGGCCATGTCCCACAACCCGTTATGGGCCGGGAGGTCGCCGTAGGTCGCACCGAGCGCCTGGAGCCGGTCCTCCAGCATGCGGAAGTGCCTCGCCTCGTCCCAGGCCACCGACAACCAGTCGCGATAGAACGCGTCGGGCATGCCCGTGAAGCGCAGCGCAGCGTCGAGGGCGAGATTGATCGCATTGAACTCGATGTGCGCGACCGCATGGACCAGGGCGACCCGCCCCTCCACGCTGCCGAGACCTCGCCGGGCCAGTTTCGACGGCTGCACCAGCACCGGCCGATCGGGCCGACCCACGGACGGCACCTCGATGCCCGCGTCCGCGGCGCCGGGTTCTCTCGCGCGATCCACGGGCACGAAGCGCCCCGATGCGACCGCGGTCCACAAGCGGTCGACCCGCAGGCACTTGGTCTGCGGGTCGCTCTCGGCGAGCGCAGCGCGGACATCGCTCCAGCCCATGGTCGGAGGCCGACCGGCCTCAGCCGTTGCGGATGGCTTCGACCAGGGCGTCGGCGAAGCCGGACGTCGAGACTTCCGTCGCGTCGTCGCGCTGGCGGGCGAAATCGTAGGTCACGGTGCCGCCGACCACTACCTTCTCGAAGGCGCGCTCGATCATCCTGCCGACTTCGCTCCAGCCGATGTAGTCGAACATCATCACGCCCGAGAACAGCAACGACGACGGATTGACCTTGTCCTGGCCCGCGTACTTCGGCGCCGTGCCGTGCGTGGCCTCGAACACCGCCACGTTGTCGGCCATGTTGGCGCCCGGCGCGATCCCGATGCCGCCGACCGAGGCCGCTGCCGCATCGGACAGGTAGTCGCCGTTCAGGTTCATCGTGGCCAGCACGTCGAATTCGGCCGGGCGCAGCTGCAGCAGCTGGAACATGATGTCGGCGATCCGGTCCTTGATGACGATCTTGCCCTGGGGCCGCTTGCCGTCGTGCTTCTCCCACAGCTCGTCCTCGGTGATCGTCACGTCGCCGAATTCTTCGGCTGCCACCTCGTAGCCCCACTTGCGGAAGGCGCCTTCGGTGAACTTCATGATGTTGCCCTTGTGCACCAGCGTGACCGACTCGCGGTCGTTGTCGATCGCGTACTGGATCGCCTTGCGGACCAGCCGCTTGGTGCCGAAGGCCGAGATCGGCTTGACGCCGAGGCCCGCATCCTCGAAGAAGTCCGCACCCATTTCTTCGCGCAGGAACTTCGCCAGCTTGGCGTTCTCCGGCGTGCCTGACTCGAACTCGATGCCGGAGTACACGTCTTCCGTGTTCTCGCGGAAGATGACCACGTCGAAGTCCTCCGGCTTGCGCAGCGGCGACGGCACGCCCGAGTAGTACTTGACCGGACGCACGCAGGCGTAGAGATCGAGCGTCTGGCGCAGGGAGACGTTCAGGGACCGGAAGCCCTCGCCGACCGGCGTGGTCAGCGGGCCCTTGATGGCCACATTCAGGTCCTTGATCGCTTCCAGCGTTTCGTCCGGGAAGTAGTCACCGTCGTAGATGCCGGCGGCCTTCTCGCCGAGGTAGAGTTCGGCCCAGTGGACCTTGCGCTTGCCCCCGTAGGCCTTTTCGACCGCGGCGTCCCAGACCTTGAGGCAGGCCGGCGTGATGTCGACGCCGATGCCGTCGCCCTCGATGTAGCCGAGGATGGGATCGTCCGGCACTTTCAGCGCGTTGTCCTCGACGGTGATCCGGGTGCCGGTATCCGGCAGCTTGATGTGCTGGTAGGCCATGCGTTGCGTCCTCTTAACCAATGAAAAACGACAAGTCGCGTAGTGTAACCGACTGCCGTTCTGCGACCGGTCTGGCATGCCGCCCTCCAAGCCGATCCCCACTCCTCCCGCCGAACCGGCGGTGCCGTCCCTCGACGGCGCCTCGAGCGATGCAGCTGCGGACCACCGCGCCGCGAAAGGCCTCCGCCGCTCGCTGCCGGCCGCGATCGCCTCGCTGGCGCTGCACGCAGTGGCCGTCGTACTGCTGGCGTGGTGGATCGACGACCGGCCGTCGCTCCCCGTCCCGGACCCCGACATCGTCGTGGTGTCGCTGCAGTCCGTCGAGCGCACCGATCCGGTTCCGGATTCAGAACCCGCGCCCACGCCGCCGCCGGAACCCCTGGAGCAGGATTCTCCGTCCGCGGCGCCGGAAGAGAATCCACCCGATCGGGTTGCAGCGGCGACGGAGGACGCTCGGCCTGCAGAAACTCCTGAAGCACCCATCGAAGCCCGGGAAACGGGCATCGACCCCCCAAGCGTCGGCCTGCAGGAATTGCGCCAGCAGATCACGACGCTCGCCCTGCCCGACGACGAGGACGCGGACGACGGCGCGGCGCCCGCCTTCGACGCGGCTCCGCCCTCGACCGTTCCCTGGACGAGCAGCGGTGCACCGATCCGCGGACTGCCGCTCGGCGGCGGCTGGCTGAACCCCTGGGTCGGGCCGGTCCAGGCCTACAGCGAGACCTGGGGATCGGTGGTCGGCGAACAACGCGGCGTCCACGTGCTGCCGAACGGCCAGGTCCTCTGCACCCGGGTCGATGCGCCGACCAACGACGAACTGATGAACCCGTGGATGAGCATGCGGGTGACCTTCGTCCGCCTGTGCGGCAGGGAACGCGGCACGCCGCCGCCGACCGACGACCTGCGCTACGCCCCACCCCCGCCGGCGCTGCGTCGAACGCTCGACTGACGCGCTACGCTGTTCTTGCGGTTCCCGCCCGAATCTAAGGATCCAGCCATGTTCTGCACCCCGACACAGCCGTTCCCCCGGCAATTCGCCGCCTCGCTGCTCCTGCTGCTCTGCGGAGGCCTCCATGCCCAGACGCCCTGGCCCGATGCCGCCCCCGACGTCTGGGGCCTGGCGATCCTAGACGTCGAGACCACCGGGCTCGAACCGGGTCACCACGAGATGATCGACATCGGGCTGATCTACACCACGCTGGACGGCACCGAACTCGACCGGCTGTTCTTGCGCATCCATCCCCGTCATCCCGAGCGCGCCGGGGAGATCGCACGATCGATCAACGGCTATTCCGAGACGCGCTGGAAGGCGCTGGGCGCCGTCGAGCCCGCGATGGCCGTGCAGCGCATTCTGGAGGTTCACGAACGGCAGGCCGAACATCGTCGCTTCATCCTGACGGCCTACAACGCGCCGTTCGACCAGGCATTCCTCGACGCACTGCTCGACCGGCACGGGTCATCGGTACGGGACCTCTACACCTACTTCGTACTCGACCTGCCGTCCATGGCCTTCGGGCTCGGCGTGCCGGCGCTGGTGAATGCAAGGGTCGCCGAACGGTTCGGGATCGAGCCGGAGACCGATGATCCGCTCGAGCACACCGGCCTGTCCGGCGCGGAGTGGAACCTGGCGCTGTATCGTGCGATGCGGGCCGAATCGACCGCACGGCGGTCGACCGGCCGTTGAGGGCCCGGGGATTCAGGCCGTCTCGTCGCTCAGCGGATACTTCAAGCCGGTCGCGCAATTGAACAGCAGGCTGTCCGCACCGCGCTCGATCAACCCGGACTCGGTCGCGTACTTCCAGGCGGCAAAGGTCGCCGCGCCTTCCGGGCAGACCAGAACGCCTTCGTCCCGCGCCAGCGCACGCCAGCCCGACCGGATCTCGGCTTCGCTGACCGCCAGCGCCGCGCCGCCGGATTCGCGCACCGCGTCCAGGATCAGGAAGTCGCCGACGGCCTGCGGCACCCGGATGCCGGCCGCGCAGGTCGAGGCGTCCTCCCAGCGGTCGGCGAAGCGCTCGCCGGCATCGAAGGCCCGGACCATCGGCGCACAGCCCTCGGCCTGCACGGCGAACATCTTCGGCAGCGGGCCGTCGATCCAGCCCAGGGCCTTCATCTCGGCAAAGGCCTTCCACATGCCGATCAGGCCCGTGCCGCCCCCGGTCGGATAGAAGATCGCGTCCGGCAGCGACCAGTTCCACTGCGCCGCCAGCTCCAGGCCCATGGTCTTCTTGCCTTCCAGACGATACGGCTCCTTCAGCGTCGACACGTCGAACCAGCCCTCGGCACTCGCCCGCTCGGCGAGCTTCTTGCCGCAGTCGTCGATGTAGCCGTCGATCTCGACGACCTCGGCACCGCAGAAGCGCGTTTCGTCGATGTTGATGCGCGGCGTGTCCGCGGGGCAATAGACCAG
Source organism: Halomonas denitrificans (assembly GCA_019800895.1). Lineage (NCBI taxonomy): Bacteria > Pseudomonadati > Pseudomonadota > Gammaproteobacteria > Oceanospirillales > Halomonadaceae > Halomonas > Halomonas denitrificans. The sequence goes on along the minus strand of JAHVKF010000003.1, from coordinate 979,673 downwards.
CGACTTCAATCCCGCCCGCGTGGCGTAGCTGGCCAGCGCGGCACCGGCGTTGCCGTTCGACGGCATGCAGAGCCTGTCGATGCCGAATTCGCGGGCCATGGCCACGGCCATCGCCAGGCCACGCGCCTTGAACGATCCGGTCGGCAAGCGTCCCTCGTCCTTGACGGTCACGCCCGGGGAGCGGTCGAGCTCGATCAGCGGCGTGTCGACTTCACCCAGCCGGGGCGCGGCCTCGACGTCGGCCGGCGGCAGGAGCTCGCGCCATTTCCAGAACCCGCCGTCCCGGGCCGCCATCTCGTCCCGGTCCGCCGATCCGCGAACGCGATCCAGGTCGTAGCGGACCAGCAGTGGCCGACCGGCCTCGGACAAGCGGTAGACCCGGTCCTTCTCGTAGCGGGTCCCTTCGAGACTGCACTCCAGGTGCGTGACGTTCGGGTTCATGAAACGCGGTTCCTTGCAATGGAAGACGGACGGATCGAGCACAGGGTACTCCGGACCCGGCGGTATCCTGTCGTACCCGGACGCAAGGAATGCGAGCGTGTTCCGGTCCGATTCGATTCCCCGCAGCTGGACATTGCCGACATGACCGACACCGACTACACGCCGCCAAGCATCTGGACCTGGGAAAAGGGCAACGGCGGCAAGTTCGCCAACATCAACCGACCGACGGCGGGGGCAACGCACGAAAGTACCCTGCCGGTCGGCGAGCATCCGTTTCAGCTCTACTCGCTCGCCACGCCGAACGGCGTCAAGGTGACGGTCCTGTTCGAAGAATTGTTGGTGCGCGGATTCACGGACGCCGAGTACGACGCCTGGCTGATCGACATCGGCGAAGGTGACCAGTTCGGATCCGGCTTTGTCGAGATCAACCCGAACTCGAAGATTCCTGCCCTGCTCGATCGCTCGACCGAACCGCATACCCGCGTGTTCGAATCCGGCAGCATCCTGCTGTACCTGGCCGAGAAGTTCGGCGCCTTCGTGCCGACCGGCGCAGCCGAACGCACCGAGTGCATGAATTGGCTCTTCTGGCAGATGGGCTCCGCGCCCTACCTCGGCGGCGGCTTCGGCCATTTCTATTCCTACGCACCGGTCAGGATCAAGTACTGCATCGACCGCTTCGCGATGGAAGCCAAGCGTCAGCTGGACGTGCTGGACCGTCACCTGGCCGACCGCGAATGGATGGCCGGCGAGTACAGCATCGCCGACATGGCGATCTGGCCCTGGTACGGGCAGCTGGTGCTCGGTCGGCTCTACGACGCCGCCAAGTTCCTGCAGGTCCACGGATACACCAATGTCGTCCGCTGGGCCGAGACCATCGACGCCCGCGACGCCGTCCAGCGCGGGCGCATGGTCAATCGGAGCTTCGGCGATCCGGCCCTGCAGCTGCGCGAGCGCCACGATGCGGGAGACTTCGAGACCCGCACGCAGGACAAGCTCGAAACGAACACCGACTGACCACGGTGCTGATCGCGTTCAACAAGCCGTTCGGCGTGCTGTGCCAGTTCTCCGGGGAAGGCACGACGCTCGCCGACTACATCGACGTACCCGGCGTCTATCCGGCCGGCCGGCTGGACAAGGACTCGGAAGGCCTGCTGTTGCTGACCGATGACGGTGGACTGCAGGCGCGGATCAGCTCGCCGAGGTTCCGGAAACCGAAGATCTATTGGGTGCTGGTCGAACGCGAACCCGACGGTGACGCACTGGCTCGCCTTCGCGACGGAATCGACCTGAAGGACGGGCGGACGCGACCGGCCGGGGTCCGCCGGATCGACGAACCCGAAGGACTCTGGCCGCGCGATCCACCGGTGCGCTACCGGAAGAATGTGGTGGACGTCTGGTTGGAGCTGATCCTCAGGGAAGGCAGGAACCGACAGGTGCGCCGGATGACCGCGGCGATCGGCCACCCCACCCTGCGTCTGGTCCGAGCCGCGATCGGCGACTGGTCGGTCGAGAACCTGGCCCCGGGCCAGTGGCGGCGCATCGACTGAGAGCCCGCCTGCGAGCCGGACGTCCCGCGTGATCCGGCCACACCGGGCAGCGGCTCGTGCGATCGGTCGTCGTGGGGTGGTCGCCGCGGCGGGATCAGATTGCCACCGCTCCGATGCCCAGCGCGCCGAGCGCCAGGATGCCCAGCGCGGTGCGGATATGGTTCCAGAACTGCCAGCGCCGACGGTATGCCGGCCAGACCCGCTCGGCGTTCGACCAATCCGCTGCCTCGAGTCGAGTGTTGAGCGGGACGTTATGCATCACGGTGATGCCGAGCGGACCGGCCAGGTAGAGCGAAGCGCCTGCCACCAACCACCAGCGCGCCGGGAGCTCCGGCGCGAACACCGCGATCAGGAGAATCGCCGCGCAGACCACCGGGGTCCCGGCGAACAGCAGGAAGAACAGCGGATTCTTGATCCGCTTGTTGATCCGCCGCATCGCGAACATGCCGGCTTCGGTCTCCAGGTCGGCCAGCGCGTCCAGCGCGAAGTTCGCGAAGGCGAACAACAAGCCCGTAACCAGGCCCGTTCCGACCACGGCCGCGACGATCAGCGGTGGCAGGTATTCGATCATTCTTCTGTCGTCTCCTCGAACTGCGGCCTATCGAACAGCGGAGCCTTCTCGCCGACGGAGGGCCCGGCGCCTTCCACACCGGCGACACGGGGGTGCGGGAGCCAGAGGGCGGCCCTCCGCGCCGCGACAGCGCCACGGGGCGTGAACTCCGTCACAGTATAGTTCGCCCGGTGCCGATGCGCAGGGTCCGGGCAGGGGCGATTACCGGCCGTTCGCAGAGCCCGGCGGGCAGGCTCGGCCCTCCGCCGATCCGGCGATCGAATTTCCAGGCGACTGCAGGCGATAGCAGGAGATTGCAGGTACCCGCCGCCGCGATCGGAGTCCTGTCGACGGGGTCGGCACGGTCACCGCGGCCGAGTCGGGTTCGTCGGACCGCGGCCTGCCCACGCCCTCCGGGGTCGTGTCCGATTCCTGCACCGGCCGACCAGTAGCTCGAGGCCCAGCCCGTACAGGAAGAAGGCACAGGCGAACATCGCGAGCGCCGGCCCTACCGAACCCGGCACCGTCGAGATCGCGCTGCGCGCCGCAGGCGGTGGGCCCATTGCCAGGACGAGGAACAGGATCGACGACGCCCCCAGGGCCGAACCCCGGGGCAGGCGCCAACGGCGAGCCGCCACGCCGAGGACCAGTGCCAGGGGCGAACCGATCAGCACACCGGAAGCAACGACCTCGAGACTCCCCCCGATCGAGAATCCGGCATCGAGGCCCGCGTCGATCGCGACCGCGCGCATCGCCATACGCGAGGCCACCCCGAGCAACAGGCCGGCCGCGATCGCTGCCGCGAGCAGATGGACCAGGCTCCTCACCGGTCTGCGTGATTCCTGGCTGCCCTTGTCCGTGCGCATGGAACCGTCCCGATCGATCCTGCAGGATGCCCAGAGTACCCGGGACGTGCCGCAAACGAAAACGGCCTCCGCGAAGGAGGCCGATACGAACGGAGTGCTGGAGCGTCGGAGCGCGTCGAGAGCGCCTGGCGGTCGGTGATCGCTGGAGCGCAGGACCCGCAGTGCACTCGAAGTGCATGAGGAGTCCGAGCACCACGGAGCGCCGGCAGGCGGGTGCGCTACAGCGCTCCCCGGAACGAAAACGGCCTCCACGAGGGAGGCCGATACGAACGGAGTGCTGGAGCGTCGGAGCGCGTCGAGAGCGCCTGGCGGTCGGTGATCGCTGGAGCGCAGGACACGCAGTGCACTCGAAGTGCATGAGGAGTCCGAGCACCACCGAGCGCCGTCCGTCAGGTGCGCAACAGCGCTCCCCGGAACGAAAACGGCCTCCACGAGGGAGGCCGATACGAACGGAGTGCTGGAGCGTCGGAGCGCGTCGAGAGCGCCTGGCGGTCGGTGATCGCTGGAGCGCAGGACCCGCAGTGCACTCGAAGTGCATGAGGATTCCGAGCACCACCGAGCGCCGTCCGTCAGGTGCGCAACAGCGCTCCGGCGTTCCAGGGCGTTCAGGCGTCGAACGCGGCCTTCAACTTCTTCATCGCCGCCGCTTCCAGCTGGCGGATGCGCTCGGCGGAAACGCCGTACTTGTCGGCGAGCTCCTGCAGGGTCATTTTCGGGTCCAGCAGCCAGCGCGACTGGATGATGTCCTTCGACCGGTCGTCGAGTTCGCCGATGCCGGAGAACAGCAACTTGTGCTGGTGCTCCTCCATGTCGGCCGCCTCGGTGGCCACATCGGGCGAGTCCGCGTGATTCTCCAGGAACCCGGCCGGCGCCAGGTAGGGACGGTCGTCGTCGTCGTCACCGGACAGGTCGAACCCGACGTCCTGACCGGACAGCCGCGACTCCATCTCCATGACGACTTCGGGCTTGACGTCGAGATCCTCGGCGACCCGGTTCACCTCGTCCATGTTCAGCCAGCCCAGCCGCTTCTTGTTCTTCCGCAGATTGAAGAACAGCTTGCGCTGGGCCTTGGTGGTGGCGACCTTGACGATGCGCCAGTTGCGGAGAACGAATTCATGGATCTCGGCGCGGATCCAGTGGACCGCGAACGACACCAGCCGGACGCCCTGCTCCGGGTCGAAGCGCTTCACCGCCTTCATCAGGCCGATGTTGCCCTCCTGGACCAGGTCGCCGAGCTGCAGGCCGTAGCCGGAATAGCCGCGCGCCACGTGGACGACGAACCGCAGGTGCGACATGACGAGCATGCGCGCCGCGTCGAGATCCTCGTCGTCGCGGAAGCGGCGCGCGAAGTCCTGCTCTTCTTCCAGCGTGAGGACGGGAATCTTGTTGACCTCCTGGATGTACGAATCCAGCGAGCCCGTTCCGGCCGGCGCGAGAAGATGACTTGGCACGAGTTCCTTCGACATGAAAACCTCCTGATTCAACCCTCGAATTCTACCAAAAACGGGCCGTTCCGGCTACCCCCGAGGTGGTTCGGGCCGCCGAACGAGCGCGTCCTGTCCGAATCCGCTCGCCGTCTTGGATCAGCGATTGGGGCGCAAGTTCCGCCGTTCAAGCCGGATCATGGATTGATCCGGTGAAGCTGCCGTGAGACCGCGATCGCCGCGCCCAGGATTCCGAGGGTTCCGGCGCCGGCGACCAGGACTCCGATCAGCCCGGCCGGCGGAGCCTGCAGCGTTGCCGGTGTACCGTACGCCTCGCCGAGTTCCCGCACCGGTCCGGCCAGCAGCCAGAGACCGCCCTGCACCAGCAGCCAGGCACAGGCGCCCCCCAGCAGTCCCATCCACAGACCGGCATAGAGGAACGGCCGCCGGATCCAGGCCGGCGTTGCGCCGACCAGTGCCATGACCTCGATTTCCTCGTGGCGGGCCTGGATCTCGGCCCGGATGGTGTTGGCGATCACGAACAGCACCGCCAGGCCGAACAGCACCGCGAGGAGCTCGACCAGGCGGGCGAAGACCGACAGCAGGGAGTCGAGCCGCCGAAGCCAGGCCAGGTCGACGATGACCTGGTCGATATCGTCCAGGCTGCGCAGTCGATTGGCCAGCCGCTCGACGTCGCCCTCGCGGGCCGGGGTCACTTCCAGCACCCAGGGCAGCGGCACTTCGCCGAGTTCCAGGTCGTCAAGGCCGGTCGCGCCGGCCAGTTCGCGCATTCCGTCTTCGGGCCCGATCGGATCGACCGTGAGGACATCGGGCGCAGACGCCAGCGAAGATGCCATCCGACGCGCGGCCTCGGCGTCCACGTCGATTTCCAGGAATACGGAAATCGATTCGAGCCGCTCCAGGTCCGTGTTCATCCGCTCGAGATTGTCCAGCGCGACGTACAGGCCCAGCGGCAGGCTCATCGCGATCGCGAGCACGCCGACGGTCATGCCGGTCGCCACCGGGGAACGCACCAACGCGCCGATCGACGACAGCAGGCTGTAGGCGTGCCGCCGCGCCCATCCGCGCGCCCCGGATCGAAGCGCGTCGCGACGGCTCATGGCGGCGCCTCCGTCGGCCCGGCGCCCGCGGGGCGCTGCACCGGAACGGTATCGTCGATGATTTCGCCGTGATCCAGGACCAGCGTGCGGCGGCCGAGCCGGCGTACGAGGTACAGGTCATGAGTGGCGATCAGTACCGTGGTGCCGAGTTCGTTGAGGGTGCAGAACAGCGTCATCAATTCTTCGGACAGCGCCGGATCGAGGTTGCCCGTGGGTTCGTCGGCGAGCAGCAGCGGCGGCTTGGCGACGATCGCCCGGGCAATCCCCACCCGCTGCTGTTCACCACCGGAAAGTACCGGTACCTGCATCCGGGATTTCTCGCGCAACCCGACCTGGTCGAGGGCCGCACCGACGCGACGCTTGATCTCCGCGAAGGAGACGCCGGCGATGTGCAAGGGGAGAGCCACGTTGTCGAAGACGCTTCGATCGGTCAGCAGCTTGTGGTCCTGGAAGATGACGCCCACCCGGCGCCGCAGCATCGGAATCTGTCGCCGCGACAGGCGGCCGACATTCCGCCCCTGGAACAGGACCTGCCCGCGGCTGGGCCGCTCGAGCAGCGCGATGAGCCGCAGCAAGGTGCTCTTGCCGGCGCCGGAATGGCCGGTCAGGAACGCCATCTCGCCCGCCTCGAGCCGGAAACTGACGTCGGACAGGGCCTGCACGCCGCCCGGATAGCGCTTGGCGACATGTTCGAAGGCGATCATCGCCGCATCGGCGTTGCGTCGGGTCATCGCCCTAGCCCAGCATCTGGCTGAGATTCATCACCGGCAGGAGGATCGCCAGGACGATGTAGAGCACGACCAGCCCGACGAGGAGAATCAGCGCGGGTTGCAGCACCGCCAGCAGGACCTGGCCGGTCTGCTCCAGGTCGGCCTCCTGCAGCTCGGCAGCGTGATCGAGCATGCCGCCGAGGTCACCCGCCTGCTCGCCGCCGGCCACCAGGCGGCGCGTCAGCGGCGGCATCCAGTCCAGGTCCCCGATCGCCGCGGTGATCGAAGCGCCCTCCCGCACCCGGGCCGCGGCCTGCTCGAGGTCCGCGCGCACGCGCAGATTCGGAATCACCGTCGACGCCGTACCCAGCGCGTCGACGGCGGGCACCCCGCTGGCCGAAAGAATGGCCAGCGTCCGGGCGAACAGGGCGCTGACGTGGGCCCGCACCACCCGCCCGACCAGGGGAATGCGCAACAGCATTCCGTCGAAGGCCCGTCGCACGGCCGGTCGACGCAGCAGCAGGGCTCCGGCGACGATGGCCCCGGCCAGGGCGCCCAGGAGCACGACACCCCAGCTGGCCACCGCATCGGAAATCCAGATCAGGCTGCGGGTCAGCGGGGGCAGCGCCTGGCGTGACTGGTCGAACACCTCCACGACCCGCGGCACGACGAAGCCGATCAGGCCCCAGACGACCGCGATCGACAGTACGGCCAGGAGCAGCGGGTAGACCAGCGCCATGAGGACGCCGCGCGACAAGGCCGCGCGCTTGTCCGCATGATCGGCGAGCCGGCCGATCACCGACTCCAGGCGGCCGGCCTGCTCGCCGGCGGCCACGGAACGCCAGTACAGCGGAGGAAACAGGCTCGGATGCTCGGACATGGCCTCCGACAGGGCGCCGCCTTCGAGCACCCGGGCGCGGATCGCCGCCAGCGGCCGACGTACCCCCGCCCGGTCCGTCTGCTCGACGAGCAGGGCCAGGACCTCCTCCAGCGGGAGACCGGCGCGCAGCAGTCCGCTCATCTGGCGGAGCAGCAGCGCACGCTCGCGGCCCGAGCGCGCGCCACCGCGACGGCTCCGGCCCGAACGCACCGGCTCGACATCCAACGGGACGAGCCCCCGGTCGCGCAGCAGCGAGCGGGCCTGGCGCGCCGAGTCGGCCTGGACCACGCCGCGCACCGTGCGCGAGTCCTCGAGCGCTTCGTATTCGAACGCGGCCATCAGTCCCGGACCTCTTCGAAGACGGTCCCGATCGCGTCCAGCCCGGGGCCGCCGGCCGGATCCTCGCCGTGCTTTCGGCGCGCCAGCCCGACGGTTGCGCGACCGAGCGCCATCAGCAATGGTTCGACCCGGAAGCGGAAGGCCTCGTCCTTCGCCGCATGGGCTCGCACCTGCTCGACGAGTGTCGCGCAGGTAGCCGAATCGCCGCGCTCGATCGGTCCGGTCAGCGCATCGACCGGTCCCCGCTCGGCGATCGTGCCCAGCGCCCCGGACTGCAGCGTGACGATCAACGGCAGCGCCTGCTCGGCGGTCAGGCCACCGGCCTCGGCAAGGTCCAGAGCCAGCGCGTCGAGCGTGCACAGGAAATTCGAAGCCGCGATCATCGAGGCGTGATAAAGCCGCTTGTTGGTGGGTCGGAATCGCAGCGTGCGGGCGCCGATGGCCTCGAAAGCGGGCAACAAACGATCGAGCGCGGCCGGGTCGCCTTCGCCGACCGCAAAGCTTCCGGGAAACGCGGACAGCGCGCGATCCGGATCGGCAAATGCGCAGACCGGATGGACCGAGGCAACCGCTTCGGCCAGCCCCTCGATCCTCTCGGCCGGTTCGGCGCCCGACAGGTGAAAGGCCAGTCCCGGTCGATCCGACGGCCCCCGGGCCACGACATCGGCAACGCAGTCGGCAATCGCACTGTCCGGCACGCCGATCATCAGCCAGTCGCCCCGCTCCAGCGCTTCGAAGCGCTCGGTGGCGGTTCCCTCGCCGATCCAGTCGACCGCGGCACGGGCCCGCTCCGGTCGACGGTTGCAGACCTGCCCGACCGACCAGACTCCGGCCTCGCGGCCCAAGCGAGCGAGCGTCCGCGCCGTACGACCGGCGCCGAGCACGTGAAGCGTCGGCACCGACGGCCGGGCTCCGGCGGTTCGGCCCGATCCACTCACGAACGCGGACCCCACGGGTGCTCCTCGTCGGTCTCGGGCCGCATCCGCCAGGGCGCGGTCGCGTCGTCGTCGAAGCCGTCGGTCTGCTCGTCGTCCTCGTCTTCCCACGCGTAGCGCTTCATCGGCGGACGGTCCCAGCCGCGGAACAGGAGCGCGCAGAGCACCCCGAGAACGAGGCCCGAAGCATGCAGTTCCCAGCTCGTCCCCGCGCCCGAAGGCAGCACGCCCCAGAGCATCGATCCGTAAAGGAACCACACCATCAGCGCCGCCCCGACGGAGCGGAGATCGCGCCGGATCAGGCCCGACACGAAGACGAAGGCGAGCAGGCCGTAGATCAGACCGCTGGCACCGATGTGGGTGTTCGACCGGGCGAACAGCCAGGCCAGCGCGCTGGTGCCTACGAACAGCACCGGCAGCACCCGGATCGATGCGTTCGGAAACAGGTAGAGCATCAACGTACCGCCGATCAACAGGGGCACCGAATTGGCCATGAGGTGTGCAAGGTCGAAGTGCAGCAACGGTGTGGTGGCCAGGCCGATCAGACCGGCCCCGTCGCGCGGCCGGAGCCCGAATCGGATCAGGTTCAGGTCCAGTGCCTGATCGAACACGAACACGGACCAGACCACCACGAGAAAACCGAACACGAGCTTCAGCGCGAGGACGAAGTTGCCGGCGGCCCGGGGCGACGAAGTGTAATCGGGGTCGGGAATCTCAAGGCGCATCTTGCTTCCTCTCGTCGCGAGCGACGGCCGGACCCGGGTCTCCGGACCGACCTGACGCCGGCCCCAGCGCGGAGGCGATCGCGACGCGCGCCCGGTCGCTGAGCCGCTGGGTTGCCGGATCGGGAAGGGCTTCCTTGCGTCGACCCCTTCCCCCACCGCTGCCGCGGACGGCTCGGCCACGCGGCGCCACTCCGGGCTCGGGCTCGATCGGCGGATGGATGACCAGTCGGGCCCGGCCCGGTCTTACGCGGAAGCTGCCCGGCTCGAGGATGTCGCGCGTTCCCGTCACGGTCATCGGCAACACCGGGAGCCCCCGGTCGATCGCGACGCGGAACGCGCCCTTTCGAAATCGGAGCAACTCGCCGCTGCGGCTGCGGGTTCCCTCGGGAAAGAACAAAACGCCGGTGCCGTCCGGCAGGTCCGCCACGGCCCGATTGATCGCCGCGCGCGCCTGCTCCGGGTCGGAGCGATCGATGAAGATGTGGCCGATCGCCCTACAGCCCTGGGCGACGAACGGAATCCGGCCGATCTCCGCCTTCATCACCCAGCGCAGGTCGAGACCGCAGTACCCGTAGATCACCGGGATGTCGTACTGGCTCTGGTGATTGGCGACGACCACGTAGGAACGCCCCGGCTCGACGTTTTCCATACCCTCGATCTCGACCCGGACCGGCGTCAGTCGGGCGATCAGCCGGGCCCACAGCGCCGCGATCCGGAGATTGGCGAAGCGCTGTCCCCCGAACAGGCAAACGAGGATCGCGACCGGAGCGGCGATGATGGTGAACAGCACGACCGCCGGCAACAGGATCAGCCACATCCAGAGCGGATAGAGGCGATCCAGCCAGGTCGGGAAAAGCGGGGATTCCGCGTGGGTCGACGACGCTTCGGTCATGGCCGGATTCTAACCGCTGGTCGAAGGGGGCACGAGTCCCGCGCCCCGCGCGGTGGCGGAGCCCGAGCCTGCGTGGACGGGCCCGGCCGGGCGCCTCATGCCCCGCGCAGCACCACCTGCAGCCTACGCCAGGCGTCGGGATCGAGTTCATCGCGAAACAGGCCGAACACGCGCGAACCCCGGGCCGGATCGGTCACCCGGAACGCGCAGTAGAATCCGCTGGTGTAGAGCGGCTCGAAGCGCCCCTGCCAGCGGCCGGTCCGCGCTTCCGTGTCGACGACCACCAGGCCGGGCTGCGGATATCGGATCCGTAGCCGCTTCGAGCCGCCGTACAGCGCGCGAGCACCGAGAGCCAGCACGACAAGTCCGCTCGGCAGGGCCATCCAGGCCGCCAGGGACGATCGAACGACCGCGACAAGGGCGAGAAGCGTGGCCAGACCGACCAGCAGGCGCCGGAGCCTCGGCATCGGCCTCGCCGGTCAGGGCCGGCGCTCGACGACCCGCTGCACCTGTTCGGCCAGCGCGTCGTCGTCCGGGCGCCCCCGCCCCGTCACCCAGTCCCACAACCGGTCGTCCTCGGCGTCGAGCAGTTCGAGGAACCGGGCCCGTGACGAACGATCGGCGACCGGCCAGCACTGCTCGACCCATGCGGTCAGCAACGTGTCCAGCTCCCGCATGCCCCGCCGGCACCGCCAGCGCAGCTGCGATGCCGTCGGCTCGGTGTCCTCCGCGGCGCCGGTCACGTCAGCGGCCCCGCTGGAGCAGGAGAACGGAACGTGTAGAACGACCGGCAGGTGCAACGGACGCGTTCGCGAATCCGGAACCCCGGCCGCCGGAGCGCAGGAAGCGCAGCGGGCATGAGCATCCATGAGGATGCCGAGCACCGCCGGACGCTCTCAGCCATGCGCGCAGTCGGCCTCAGGCCTCACGATCAGACACCACGGCGTTCGAGCATGAGCTTCTTGATCTCCGCAATCGCCTTGGCGGGATTCAGCCCCTTGGGACAGGTCTTCGCGCAGTTCATGATCGTGTGACAGCGGTACAGCTTGAACGGATCTTCGAGGGCGTCCAGGCGCTCGCCGGTCGCCTCGTCACGCGAATCGGCCAGCCAACGATAGGCCTGGAGCAGGATCGCCGGCCCGAGGTAGCGATCGCCGTTCCACCAGTAGCTCGGGCAGGACGTCGAACAGCACGCGCACAGGATGCACTCGTAGAGTCCGTCGAGCTCGGCGCGATCCTCGCGGGACTGCAGGCGCTCCTTGTCGGGCGGCGGCGGACTCTGGGTCCGAATCCACGGCCGGATCGACGCGTACTGGGCGTAGAAGTGCGTCAGGTCCGGGACCAGGTCCTTGACCACGGGCATGTGCGGAAGCGGGTAGATCTTGACGTCTCCGCGAACCTCGTCGATGCCCTTGGTGCAAGCCAGCGTGTTCGTGCCGTCGATGTTGAACGCGCACGAGCCGCAGATCCCTTCGCGGCACGACCGCCGGAAGGTCAAGGTCGGGTCGTACTCGTTCTTGATCTTGATCAGCGCATCCAGCACCATCGGCCCGCACTTGTCGAGGTCGATCTCGTAGCGGTCGATACGCGGGTTGTCGCCCGAATCCGGATCCCAGCGATAGATGCGGAACGTCTTCGTGCGTTTCGCTCCGTCGGGCGCAGGAAAGTGCTTTCCGTCGCGGATCCGGGAATTCTTCGGAAGTCGGAATTGGGCCATGGGATCGGTTCCGTTTCGTTCGGTATCGCCGGCAGATCGCCGCCGGCTCGAGTCAGTAGGTGCGCTTCTTCGGCGGGATCACATCGACGTCGTCGGACAGCGTGTACATATGCACCGGCCGATAGTCGATCTTCGACTCGCCCTTGTCGTCCAGCCAGATCAGCGAGTGCTTCATCCAGTTCTCGTCGTCGCGATCCGGATGGTCTTCCTGGGCGTGGGCTCCCCGGCTCTCCTTGCGGTTCTCGGCCGAGGCGATCGTGCTGACCGCGTTGCCCAGCAGATTGCGAAGCTCCAGCGTTTCGACCAGGTCCGAGTTCCAGATCATCCCGCGGTCGCTGACCTTCACGTCGTCGAAGGACGCGTTGATCGCCCGGATCTTTTCCAGGCCCTCGGCCAGCGTCTTGTCGGTCCGGAACACCGCGGCGTCGTCCTGCATCGTGCGCTGCATGCGGTCGCGGATTTCCGCCGTGGACGAACTGCCGTCGGCGTGCCGGATTCTGTCGAACTCGCCGATGAGACCGTCGACGATGTCCTTGGACAGGGTCTTGTGCGGCTGGTCGGGCTTCATGGTCGCCGCGCAGCGCTTGGCCACGGCTCGCCCGAACACGATCAGGTCCAGCAGCGAGTTCGAGCCCAGTCGGTTCGCGCCGTGGACGGAAACGCATCCGGCTTCGCCGATCGCGAACAGGCCCGGGACGACCGCATCGGGGTCGCCGTCCTTCAGAGTGACCACTTCGCCGTGGTAGTTGGTCGGGATGCCGCCCATGTTGTAGTGCACCGTCGGGAGAACCGGAATCGGCTCCTTGGTCACGTCGACCCCGGCAAAGATGCGGGCGGTCTCCGCGATCCCAGGCAGGCGCTCGTTGATGACCTCCGGACCGAGATGCTGCAGGTTGAGGTGGATATGGTCCTTGTTCTCGCCGACGCCTCGACCTTCGCGGATCTCGATCGTCATGGACCGGGACACCACGTCGCGCGAGGCGAGGTCCTTGGCGTTCGGCGCGTAGCGCTCCATGAACCTTTCGCCCTCGGAATTGGTCAGGTAGCCCCCCTCGCCCCGGACGCCCTCGGTGATCAGGCAGCCCGCACCGTAGACCCCGGTGGGATGGAACTGGACGAACTCCATGTCCTGGAGCGGCAGCCCGGCTCGCAGCACCATGCCGTTGCCGTCACCGGTGCAGGTGTGCGCCGAGGTTGCCGACAGGTAGGCGCGGCCGTAGCCGCCGGTCGCGAGGATCACCGAGTGCGCGCGGAACACGTGGAGCTTGCCGGTGGCAAGGTCCCAGGCAAGCACGCCCCGGCAAGCGCCCTCTTCATCCATGATCAGGTCGATCGCGAAGTACTCGATGAAGAACTGCGCGTCATGCTTCAGGGACTGCTGGTACAACGTGTGCAGGATGGCGTGCCCCGTCCGGTCGGCCGCAGCGCAGGTCCGCTGCGCGGTGCCTTCGCCGAAGTGCGTCGTCATGCCGCCGAAGGGCCGCTGGTAGATCTTTCCTTCCTCGGTCCGCGAGAACGGCACGCCGAAGTGCTCCAGCTCGATCACGGAAGGAATGGCCTCGCGGCACATGTACTCGATCGCGTCCTGGTCGCCGAGCCAGTCCGACCCCTTGATGGTGTCGTACATGTGCCAGCGCCAGTCGTCTTCGCCCATGTTCCCCAGCGCGGCGCTCATGCCGCCCTGGGCCGCAACCGTGTGCGACCGGGTCGGAAACACCTTGGTCACGCAGGCCGTGTTCAACCCGGTCGCGGCCAGCCCCATGGTGGCCCTCAGGCCTGCACCGCCGGCGCCGACGACGACCACGTCGTACTCGTGCGTTTCGATCTCGTAGTTGGTAGACATCTGGTTTCGGGAAATCCTTGTTCGTATCAGCTGGCGAACGCGATGTTCAGCAGCGCGATGATCGACAACAGGCCGCCGACGATCGCGCCGATCGACACCGACAGGTGGAGCACCATTTCGGTTGGTCGGTGATGCACGTAGTCCTCGATGACGACCTGCAGTCCGAGCCGGCCGTGATAGAACGATGCGACGACGAACAGGATCGCCATCGCCGTGTTCCAGGGCGCGGCGAGCCACTCGCGGGCCGCTTCGAAATCGGAACCGGAGAGCACGGACAGCGCCCAGACGAGCCAGAGGGTCAGAGGCACCAGCAGAATCGCGCTGAAGCGCTGCGACCACCAGTGATCGACGCCCTCACCGGCGGCGCCATGGTTGTGCGCGTTGGCAAGCGGGTTTCGCAGGGACTTCATTGCACACCCCCGGGGGCTGCCGCCGCGGTCGCGATCATCGGCACCAGCCAGACGACCGCGGTCAGGACCAGGGCGGTCACGGCGACCGCGATCGCCGACGCCCGGGCCGGCCCGAGATCGAGCATCATGCCGGCGTCCCAGAACAGGTGGCGGATGCCGTTGAGCAGGTGATAGAACAGCGCAAGAGTCCATCCGACCAGCAACGCGATGGCGACCGGTGTCGCGAGCACGCCCTGCACCCGACCGAAGGCGTCCGGCCCTGCGGCCAGGGCAACCAGCCAGACGGTCACCAGCACCATGCCGGCGGAAAGGAGAAGCCCGGAAATCCGGTGGAGGATCGAGCCCGCCATGGTCCACTCCCAACGGTAGATCTGGAGGTGCGGTGAAAGCGGTCGTTGATCGTCGGAGGTGCGTGTGCTCATGCTGGCCTGCCGTGGTTGATATTTGGTTGGATGGTCACCGTTCCGGAACCGGCCGGTGACGCGAATCGCGAACGAGTGTACCGACGCCGGGGCGGAATCGTGGTGACGCGCCGGTCGTAGCGGTCAGAAGTCGATGCAACGACCGTTCTTTTCCCAGTCGCCGTAGCGCACCGGGTCCGGTCCCTTGCGCCCGCCGATCTCCGTCGGCCCAGGTTCGGGTTGTCCATGAGACACATCGCCGGCCGGGTGACCCGTTCGCTCCAAAGAGCCCTGAACGGATTCGCCCCCGGCAACGGAATCGTCGGCCCGCGGGCTCGCCCCGCCGACGTCGGCCTCCCCTGCCGGCATCGGTTCGCTTCGGTCGCGACGGCGTGAAACTCTTGCGTGATTGGACATGTCTGTATTCTAACTTCAACACGTGATTGGATGTCGTCAGATGCACCGCGAACGGAAGCCCAGCAGCAGCGATTCGATCGACCGATCGAGGGACCCCGAGCCCGCCCAGGCAGCCGGTGACCCGAGAGCGACGGACGCGCCCTTCGCGCTGCGCAGCATTGCGCTGGGCGGGGTCGATGCCGTCGACTTCGCGCAGGCCCAGTTCACCCTCGATGTCGACACGTTGAACCCCCGATTGTGGACACCCGCCGCGTGGTGCGACGCCAAGGGAAGGACGCTGACGCTGATGTTGCTCGCGATCGACGATGCGGGCGTGCAGATCGCCGTTCCCGATCGCCTGGCCGACGACGTGGTCCGGCGGCTTCGGATGTATCAGATCGGTCGCAATGTGACGATTTCCGACGCAGGTCCGATCGACTCGAGCCACGCCGACGGCTGGCCGCTGTCGTTCGACGCGACGCGTTCGCTGATTCCCGGGACTGCGAGCACCCCGCCGGACTGGGCGGCCTGGCTGGCCGAGGATATCCGGCACGGGATCGCGTGGATCCTGCCGGCGACGGCCGGCCGCTTCCTGCCCCAGATGCTGAAGCTCGAGGAGCTCGGCGGCCTGTCCTATCGCAAGGGTTGCTGGCCCGGCCAGGAAGTCGTCGCACGGGTGCGCTATCGGGGTCGCGTCACGCGGACCGTCGCCGCCTTCCGTGGTCCGGGCGATCCGCCAGAACCGGGAGCCACGGTCGCGGTCGAAGAGCTCGAAGGCACGGTGCTGTACGCGGTGGCCGATCCGGAGGCCCCGACCGAGCATACGGGCCTTGCCGTCGTGCCGTTCGCGGCCTGATCGGCCTGTCGTCGAGAGACGCCCCACAAGGACGTTCACCGAGGTTGAAATACATCACACTATGCTACTATCTGGTCCATAAATTGCATTTTCAATCAGCACGCTGGAGCCACCTGCTCGACTGAAAACTGCGAAAAAAGAATCTGCGCTGGGGTAGACACCAATGAACCATCCGACCAACGGAACGCTGCGCTCCGCGCCGGCCTCGACGACCGACGCGCCCATCGACTCCCGATTCCAAGCAACCGCGGATTCCGCGCCGAGCCCGCTTGCCCGGGCCTGGCTGCTGCTCTGCCTGCTCGTGCTGGCGCTGGCCGCCGGGCCTGCGGCGGCCCAGGAGGACGGTAGCGCCGCCAACACCGACGAAAGCGGAGGCGCCGAGGACGTGACCGTGCAGGAAATGACAGGACCGATCGAGATCCTGGTCAACCCCGTCTACCTGCCCGACCAGGCCGAGCTGGTCTACCAGCCGCTGGTCGACTACCTCCGGGCCGAAACGGGTCTGGATCTCCGGCTGACCACGGTACGCAATTTCCACCGCTACTGGCTGGAGGCCCGCCGCAACGACGCGGCCCCGCTCGTGCTGGAAGATGCCCACATGGCGGCATTCCGAAGGAACAACTTCGGCTACGTGCCGCTGGTCACGACTTCTCGCCCGGTCTCTTTCTCCTTGCTGGCCAGCAACGCAAGCATGGAACCGACTCTGGCGGAGTTCGTCGGCAAGCGCGTTTCGACGCTGCCGTCGCCGAGCCTCGGGTTCCTGATCCTGACCGACTGGTACGAGAACCCGCTGCAACAGCCGGTGGTGCTGTCCAACGCGACCTCCTGGCTGGATGCGGTGGAAATCGTGTTTTCGATGGAGGCCGATGCGGCCATCGTGCCGCAGTCGATCGCCGAAAAGTATCCGAACCTGATCACGATCGCGACCTCGGAAGAGATTCCCGGCCTGACGCTCTCGGCCGCCCCCTCGGTTCCCGAGAGCGTTCGCGATGCGGTAACGCAGGCGATGATCTCGCTGCACGAGAATTCGGACTACCATGCCGCGCTGTTCGAGCTCGACGTCGACCAGTTCGTCGAAGCCGATCCGGCCGACTATCGCGACCTCGACGCCTGGCTCGACAACATCTTCTCGCTGTAGAAGCGCAGCGCCGGATCTCGATCAAGAGAACGGAACACGACAGACGCAAGACGGCGGCCCGATCGGCCGCCGTTTGCAATTCCTGCCGCGATGACCTGCCGTCAGCGGCGGGCGACGAGATAGGCGATCCAGCCCGCGTCCGCATCGCCCTGTTCGCTGGCGGTGTAGATGCCGTCGCCCTCTCCGGTCTCTTCGTCGGTCCCTTCCCAGTACACCTCGGCGGAAGAGAATCCGGCCTCCAGCAGCAACTCGCGGACCTCCGGCAGCGTCCAGAGCCGCCAGTGGTACACGAAGGCGTCGTGAAGTTCCGAGCCGTCGGGAAACTCGAAATGGATCCGGCAGGTCATGTGCTGGTCGATCGGGTTGAATGCGGCCTGGTCCCAGACGTAGGTGAACTCGTCGTGCTCCGTGCGCTCCTCGAGTTCCTGGTGGGCCTCGTAGCCGCCGAAGGCGTCGAGAAAGAGGATGCCGTCGTCGGTCAGCGCCGCGCGTGCGCGCTCGAAGTAGGTCCGGAGCCGCTCGCGGGTCGTGAACAGGTAGTAGCTGAAGTTCATCGCCAGTACCGCATCGACCGGCGGCGTATCGACTTCGAGCACGTCGGCCTCGACCAGTTCGATGCGCGCGCGCTGCGCGTCGTCGAGTCTCGCCAGGTGGCGAGCCCTCCCCCAGTCGAGCGTCGGCCGGTCGAGGTCGACACCGATCGCCCGGTGATCCTCCCCCTGGCCGACCCAGTAGGCCGACGTGTTCGCCGTACCGCAGAAGTCCTCCCGGATGACCTTCAGCGGCCGCCCGGTCAGCGTCTCGAAGGTCTCGGAGACGAACTCCATCTCCGATTCCGGGTCCTGCACGCTGGCTTCGTACAGCGCGTGCCGATCGGCCTGCTCCGCCATCGTCCGCCTGCTCTTCTTCGCTTTCGCCATGTCTGTGCCTTATCGGATTGCGGGAACAACAGCGCCGATCAATTCGACAAATTGCTGCTCGAGAATTCGTCGCGAGCGGCCCCGGGCCGCCCCGGATCGGGGCCCGGGGAAGGCTTCACGCAGGAGCCCGCGGCGCACTCCAGGTTCGTGAGGAACCCGAGTACCGCCGAGCCGCCACGTTCCTACGATGCCGTCACAAACCGAGCGTCCGTGAGCGCGTTCGTGTCGGTGGCCGCCGGAACGCAGGAGTCCGGAGCGCACTGCAGGTGCGTGAGGAACCCGAGTACCGCCGGACGCCGACACGAACGCGCTCACGGGCGCTCGGACGTGATGGCCGGCCATGCCGATCGGAGGTAGATCACCATCGACCAGATCGTCAACACCGCCGCGATCACCAGCAGCACACGGCCAATGTCCATCACCGGCAGGCCGAGCAGCGGCTCGCCGTACAGGAGAAATCCGATCGCGACCATCTGGAAGATCGTCTTGGACTTTCCGACGCCGGAGACCTTCACCTTCGCCCGCTGGCCGATTTCCGCCATCCACTCGCGGAGCGCGGAAATCGTGATCTCCCGACCGAGGATGATGGCCGCTCCGAGCGCCAGCAGGGTTTCCGGATGGCGCTGAACGATGAGGACCAGCGCCACGGCCACCAGCAACTTGTCGGCCACCGGATCGAGGAAGGCTCCGAAGGGACTGGTCAGGCGGTAGCGACGCGCGATCCAGCCGTCGGCCCAGTCGGTGATGCCGGCGGCGATGAACAGTCCGACAACGACTTCGTTCGACCAGCCCTGCGGGAGGTAGAAGAACAGGACCAGCACCGGGATCACCACGATGCGAAGCAGTGTCAGGACGGTGGGAAGGTTCAGGGTCAAGGTCGCGGCCGCCGGATCGAACGTCAGGACTCGTATGGTACGCGCTTCAAGCGCGCAGATGCCGTGGATCAGCCGCGCAGGTGGCGATAGATCGATTCGGCCAGCTGTGCGTTGATGCCGTCGACCCGCATCAGTTCCTCCACGCCGGCGGCCCGAACGCCCTTCAACCCGCCGAAGTGATTGAGCAATTGCTGGCGGCGCTTCGGTCCGATGCCGGGAATCGCTTCCAGCGGCGAAGCCTGGGCCCGTTTCTGACGGCGCCGGCGATGGCCCTTGACCGCGAAGCGGTGCGCCTCGTCGCGAATCCGCTGGGCAAGCAGCGATGCGGGGTGATGCGGCCCGGGCGCCACTTCGCGGCCGGCCAGCACCCAGGTCTCGTAGCCCGAGCGACGTGCGGGCCCCTTGGCGATACCGACCACGGGTACCGCGTCCAGGCCCAGGTCGGCCAGGACCGCCCTGGCCCGGTCCGACTGACCGCGCCCACCGTCGATCAGGACCAGTTCGGGAATGCGGTCGGGCTCGTCGTCCAGGACCCTGCGGTAGCGGCGGGTCAGGACCTGGTCCATGGCCGCGTAGTCGTCGCCGGGCGTGATGCCCTCGATGTTGAAGGACCGGTAGAGCTTCTTCTGCAGCCCCTGGTCCGTATGGACCACGCAGGACGCCACGGTCTCGGTCCCGGAAATGTGGCTGATGTCGAAGCACTCGATGCGTGCGGGCGGCTGGTCGAGCTGCAGCAGATCGGCCAGCGCGGCCAGCTCTCGTCCGACCTGGTCGCGCTCGTTGCGGCGCCGGCGAAGCGCATCACGCGCGTTCGACTCGGCCAGCTGCAGCCATTGCCGTCGTTCGCCGCGCACCCGGTGGGCGATCCGCAGCGGACGTTCCCGGCGCGTGCGCAGCGCTTCGGTCAGCACGTCCACGCCTTCGGGCAGCGCCGAGACAAGGATCTCGGCCGGCGGCTGGCGCTCGGCGTAGTACTGGCCCAGAAACGCGGCCATGATCTCCGGCTCGTGCGCCTCGGCATCGATATTGCCCGGAAAGAAGGTCTTGCCGCCGACGTTGCGCCCTCCACGGAATTCGACCACCTGCACGGCCACCGTACCGCCCTCGGCGGCAAGCCCGATCACGTCGAGCTCCTCGGCCCCGTCGGTGACGAACTGGCTGGACTGGATCTTCCGGATCGCCTGGATCCGGTCGCGCAGCAAGGCGGCCGTCTCGAAATCCAGTTCCTGCGAGGCCTGCTGCATGCGTTCGCCGAGATGCCCGACGACACTCTCGTTCTCGCCCTTCAGGAACGCTCGCGCCGCCTGGACGTCGGCGGCGTAGTCCTCGTCGGAGATCAAACCGACGCAAGGCGCGGTGCAGCGCTTGATCTGGTACTGGAGGCACGGCCGCGAACGGTTGCGGAAGACGCTGTCGCGGCACTGGCGGACGCCGAACAGGCGATAGACCTGGTTCAGCGCCTCGCGCACGGCGCCTGCGCTCGAGAACGGTCCGAAATACTCGCCCGGTCGAGACCGCCCGCCCCGGTAGAAGCCGATCCGCGGATGCTTCTGGTGGCTGGTCAACCGGATCCAGGGATAGCTCTTGTCGTCGCGCAGATTGATGTTGTAGCGCGGCCGCAGGGCCTTGATCCATTCGTTCTCCAGCAGCAGCGCCTCGGCCTCGGTCCGCGTGATGCTGACCTCGATCGACCGGATCTTCGACACCATTAGCCCGATGCGCGCGCCCTTGTCCCGGCGGTCGAAGTAGCTCGAGACGCGCTTGCGCAGGTTGCGGGCCTTGCCGACATAGAGCGGCCGCCCCTGCCCGTCCCGCATCAGGTAGACGCCCGGTGCCTGGGCGAGGTCGCGCGCGACCGCCCGGCCGTCGAAGTCCGCGCCCTCCGACCGCTTGCTCATTCCGTCCCGGCGTCTCCGCGATGGCCGCCCGCCTCCGCGTCCCGAAGTTCCGACACCAGCGCGAGTGCGGCCGCCTCGAGCATGTCGATCACCCGCACGAAGCCTTCGTCGCCGCCGTAGTACGGGTCCGGCACCTCATCGACGCCGTAGTCCGGCACCAGGTCCATCACCAGGCGCAGCTCGGCGCGCGCATCGGCGGGCCGAAGGCGCTGCAACGCAGCGTGGTTCGCGCGATCCATGACGTAGATCCGGTGGAAGGCATGAAAATCCTCGACGGCGACCTGGCGGGCGACGTCGTCGGCGATGTCGATGCCGGCGTCCAGCGCCGCGCGAACGGCGCGCGGATCGGGAGCGCGTCCGACGTGGTAGTCGTGGGTGCCCGCCGATTCGCTGACGAACTCGATGCCGGCCTCGCGCAGGGTCCGGTCGAACACGCCCTTGGCGGTCGGGCTGCGACAGATGTTGCCCATGCAGACGTAGAGGATCCTGATCATGACGGTCGCTTCCGTTCCGGTCGATCGCGGCGGAACCGCGCGCGCATCGCGTCCAGGTCTTCGGGCGTGTCCACGCCCGGCGGCATCGCTTCCACCCCTTCGGCGACCACGATTCGCCACCCGGCGGCGAGCGCCCGGAGCTGCTCCAGGGACTCGAGCTCGGCCAGCGGACTGGCCGGCAGCGTGTTCCAGCGTTTCAGGGCACCTGCCCGATAGGCGTAGAGCCCGACGTGACGCCGGCCCCGCGGGCCCGGGTCCCCTCCGTCGCGCACGGCCGGAATCGGCGCGCGGCTGAAGTACAGCGCATTGCCCCCGGCATCGGCGACCAGCTTCACGATGTTGGGGTCGCGCCACTCCGCGGGACCCGCCAGCGGCGTCCACAGGGTCGCCATCTCCGCGTCGGTCCTCTCCTGCAGCAGATCGGCCAGCTGGCGGATGCAGGCGGGCGGAACGGCCGGCTCGTCGCCCTGCACGTTGACCACGATCGCATCCTGGCCCAGGCGCAAGCGCTCGACGGCCTCGGCCAGGCGCGCGGTGCCCGAGTCATGGTCCGCGGCGGTACGCGCCACGGCGAACCCGGCGGCCTCGACGGCCTCGGCGATCTCGTCGTTGTCGGTGGCGACATGAACGCTTGCGGCGCCGGACCGGCTCGCGCGTTCGGCGACGCGCACGACCAGCGGCTTGCCGCCCAGGTCGGCGAGGGCCTTGCGAGGCAGGCGGGTCGACTCCAGCCGCGACGGAATCAGGACATGAAACTCACTCATGGAAAAATTCTCGCACATGCGCACGCACCATCTCGCGCAACGAGTCCGGAAGGCGAGCTTCGACCCGTGCCACGAACAGGTCTCGCCTCGACTCGCCGTCCAGACGCGCGGCATCCTTCGCGGTGACGACGATCGGCCCCGGCAGGCCGGCCAGCCAGGATCTGTCGATCGCCTGGTGGTCGGCCAGGCGATGCCGACGCGGCCTGTAGCCCATCGCGGTCAGCGATTCGAAGAACCTCTCCGGGTCGGCGATCCCGGCCACCGCGTCGATGTCGCCGCGAGGCGGCGGCTCGGCCGGGGCACCGGAGACCCGGCCCCAGCCGCTCGGCACCAATTCGAAGCGCGGAAACGCGTCCGGTAGGTCCGCCACGACCGGCGCCTTGACCAGCACCGCGTCTACGTCCCGGAGTCTCGAAAGCGGCTGGCGCAGCGGCCCGGCGGGCAGCAGCGCGCCGTTGCCGAAGCCCCGCCGGCCGTCGATCACGCACAGCTCGAAGCTGCGCGGCAGGGCCGTGTGCTGGAGACCATCGTCGCTGATCACGACGTCGCACCCGCGTTCCACTGCGGCGGCCAGGGCACTCGCACGGTCCCGGCAGACCCAGACCGGCGCGCCGGTCGAACGGTGAATCGCCAGCGCCTCGTCGCCGGTGGTCACCGCGCGCGCTTCGGCCGTGACTTCGAGCGGGCGGGAAGGCTCCTCGCCGCCGTAGCCGCGGGAAATCACGCCGACCGCCACACCCTCGTCGCGCAGCATCCGCACCAGCGCCTCGACCACCGGCGTCTTGCCGCTACCGCCGGCGGTGAGGTTGCCGACCACGATGACCGGAATCGGCGGCACGGCCTCCGGGCGCTCGAGCCGTTGGGCCGTCCAGGCGCCGTACAGCCCGGCCAGCGGGCGCAAGAGCACCGGAGGACGCCGGCGTCGATACCACCAGCGATCGGCCAGCCGTTCGACCGCTCGCCTCATGCCGGATCGGTGTCCGGCGCCGGGGGCGCGGGCCCGTCACCGTCGGCGTCGTCGCGGAACTGGGCGTGGTACAGGTGCTGGTACAGCCCGTCCGGGCGAGCCAGCAGGTCCTCGTGTCGTCCCCGCTCCACGATTCGCCCCTTGTCCATCACGACCACCTGGTCCGCACGCTCGACGGTGGTCAGGCGGTGGGCGATGACCAGCGTCGTTCGGTCGGCCATCAGGCGCTTCATGCCGCGCTGGACCGCCTGCTCGGACTCCGCGTCCAGGGCCGACGTCGCCTCGTCGAGAATCAGGATCGGCGCATTCTTCAGCAGCGCCCGGGCGATCGCGATGCGCTGCTTCTGGCCGCCGGAAAGCTGCACCCCGGCCGCGCCGATCCGCGTATCGAGTCCGTTCGGCAACTGCTCGATGAACTCCATGGCGTGCGCCTGGCGTGCCGCCTCCTCGACATCGTCGCGCGAGGCATCGGCGAGCTGGCCGTAGCGGATGTTGCCCTCGATGCTGTCGTCGAACAGCACCGTCTGCTGGCCGACCAGGGCAATCTGGCGGCGCAGCGCGTCGAGATCGTAGTCGGCCAGGTCCCGGCCGTCGAGCAGGATGCGTCCGGCGCTGGGCGCGTGGAACCGCGGCAGCAGCCGAGCCAGCGTGGTCTTGCCCGAACCCGAGCGGCCGACCAGCGCGGTGACCGTCCCCCGCTCCAGTTCGAGGTCGATGCCCCGCAGCACGCGCCGTTCGTGGCCGGGGTAGCTGAAGCCGACGCGCTCGAAGCGCACCTCGCCGCGAACGCGCTCCGGGGTCTCGTCGCCGCCGTCGGGCTCGGGCCGTCTGTCCAGCACGTCGTAGATGGACTCGGCCGCAGCGATGCCCTTCTGGATCAGGACGTGCATGTTGGTCAGGCGCTTCAACGGCGGGATCGTCGCCACCATCGCGGCGAGAACCGACATGAAGATCCCGGCCGACACGTCGTTGCGCATGAACTGGCTGGCCGCGACCAGCAGCAGGACGACCACGGCACCGCCGGCGGCGAGCTGGATCAGCGACGAGGAGACCAGCTGGGTCGCCCGCAGCTTCAGGTGCAGGCGGCGATTCGATTCGTTGACCGCGGCGAAGTCCCCGGCTTCGCGCTGCTGCCCACCGAACACGCGGATGATCTCCTGACCCTTGACCGCCTGCTCGGTCCGGTGCGTGACCACGCCCATCGAGTCCTGGATGCGCCACGCGATCTTCCTGAAGCGGCGGCTGACGACGAAGACCACGAACGCGATCGCCGGAAGCAGCAGCAGCATGGTCAACGTCAGACGCCAGGACTGGAGCAGCATCACGGTCAGCAGGCCGATCACGGTCAACAGGTCGCGCACGCTGCCCAGCAGCGCCGTGGTGGCCGCCTGCGCGACCTGCTCCGTGTTGTAGGTGAGGCGCGAGATCATGGCCCCGCTGCCTTCTCGGTCGAACTCGGTCAGCGGGAGGTCCAGGTAGCGGCCGAACAGGTCACGACGCAGGTCCGCGATCAACCGTCGGCCGAGCCATTCCATGCCGTAGCCGCCGCCGAAGTTGCCGACCACGCGAACGACCACGGCCAGCATGACCAGACCGGGAAGCCACAGCGAAAACTCCGGCGCGCTGTTGCCCAGCGTGTCGTCGATCAGCGGCCGGAGAAGATAGACGAAGAGGGCCTGGCCGGCCGCATCCAGCGACACGGCGACCAGCGACGCGACCACGACCCACGGATGGCCTCGGAGAAAGCCGAGCAGTCGACGGTAGATCGTCGCCGCCGCCCCGGGTGCGCTCACGGCCCTGAACCGTCCTCTTCGACGGTCGCGATGCTCAGCCTGGAAATGCCCTGCGCCGCGGCGGCGTCGAGCGCGCGCACGACCAGCTCATGGCGCGCGCCGGCGTCGGCGCGGATCACCAGCGCGGCCTCGGGATCGGCCTCGAAGGCCTGGCGCAGGGCGAGCTCGAGGGTCGGTTTGCGCGAATCGGCCAGCATCTGTTCGCCGAGAAAGTAGTCGCCGGTTTCGGTGATGACCAGGTCGATCCGCTCCGGAACGGTTTCCTGGCGCGCGGTCGACGCCTCCGGCAGCACGACCCGCAGCAGGGCCTGGCGCTCGAAGGTGGCCGAGACCATGAAGAAGATCAGCAGGAGAAAGACCACGTCGATCAGGGAGGTCAGGTTGATCTCCGGCTCTTCGTCCTGTTCGGTCTGCAACTGCATCGCAACGCTCCTGTGCCGTTCGGTGCGGGCCTCAGCCCCAACCGAGTTCCGACCGCCGCAGCTCGCGGTTGCCGTGCTCGATCGAGTTGATCAGTTCCAGCGCCTGCTGCTCCATGCCGACCACGTAGGCGCGGACCTTGCCACGGTAGTAGCGGTAGAAGAAATAGGTCGGAATCGCCACGGTCAGCCCCGCCGCGGTGGTGATCAGGGCCTGCGAGATGCCTCCGGCCAGCGGTGCCGGGTCGCCGACGCCGGCTTCCATGATCGCCGCGAACACCTTGATCATCCCGATCACCGTGCCGAGCAGGCCCAGCAGCGGCGTGATGCCGGCAATGGTGCCCAGCGTGTTCAGGAATCGCTCGAGGTCGTGGACCACGTGCCGGCCGGTATCCTCGACGGCCTCCTTGACGACTTCGCGCGCGCGGTCCCTGTTGTCCAGCGCAGCGGCCAGCACGCGGCCCAGCGGCGACGACTGGCGAAGCGCTTCGATGTGCTTGCGGTCCAGCTCCCGCTGGCGCGCCCAGGCCGATACCTTCTCGACCACGCCGGCCGGAAGCACCTTGCGGCGGCGCAGCGTCCAGGCGCGCTCGATGATGATCGCCAGCGAAAGCACCGAGCACAGCACGATGGGCGACATCAACCAGCCGCCTGCGAGGACGATTTCGAGCATGTGAGGGTACCTTGGCCTATCGGTGAACGGATCGGTTAACGCAACGACGAACGGGTCGTTGAACGCCTTGAAGATTCGCGCGACGGAACGGCTCCCGGCGGACCGGCCCGACCATTCCATCGGCCGGTCGGGGGCCGTGCGCGGGTGCCGACGCCCTGCGTGCTGGCTGCATCATAACCAAGTCCCGCCGGCGATGCCCGCCGAGCGGAAGGTCGGGGGCACGCGGCCGTGCGCTGCCAGGCCCGCCGCCGGCGATCGCGCTCGACCTCCAGCGTCATCGGCCGCCCCGGCCGGAACGCGATCCGGATCGCTCCACAGTCCGCGGTGGTCAACAGCGGGATGCCGCGGCGGGCCAGGACGCCGGTCAGACCCGCGTGCGGCCGACCGTATCGATCGGTGGGCTCCAGCGAAGCGAGGGCGACCTGAGGGCCGATCTCGTGCCACCACGCGGGGTCGGCGGCGTCCCGGTGACCCTGGCTCGGCACAAGGACCGCATCCAGCGGTCCGGTCCGGCCGCGCAATCGGGCCACGCCGGCCTTCCGCTGCCGTCCTGTCAGCAGCACCCGTCCGGCGCTCGAGGCCACCAGCAGCACGCAGTCGTCGTCGCCGCCGAGATCGGGCAGCGCGGCGCTGGGATGGATCCAGCGGAACTGCACGCCGTCGACCGACCACGACCGACCGGCCACGCAGCGCTCGGCGACCTCCGGGTGGCGGCCGATGAACCGTGCCGACGGCCACTGGCGTCGCGCATCGGCAAGGCCGCCGGCCAGGCCGCGGGACGCGCCCGGGACCACGACCCGGTGCACCGGCCCGGCCCCGAGCGACCGCAGGGCCGGCACCAGGGTGCCGCGGACCCGACTCCAACCGCCTTGCCCGTCCCTACCGCCCTCCTCGCCCGGTCCGACCCCGAACAGAAGCGTCGACGTCCGGGTATGCACGGCGACCGCCAGCCCGTCGCCGACGTCGAGCACGACCACACCGAAACCGCCTTCGGGCATCGCCGCCGGCCTGGCCACCAGCAACGGCAGGAGCAGGAACGCTCCGAGCGCTCGCGCCGGCCAGCGCCGGGGCGCAAGCAGCCACAGCGCGCCCACGAATCCCAGCGAGATGGCCAGCGCTCCCGGCAGCCAGTCGATCGTGCCTGCCGGCAGCGCGGCGCCGGCCCGATCGATCACGGCCAGCGCCGCCTCCATTGCGCGACCGGCCAGCCGCGCAAGTGCGTCCGCCGGCACACCGACGCCGTAGGCGCCGACCGAGAGCAGGCCGAGCGGCAGCACCAGGGCACCGATCAGCGGGATCACGACGAGGTTGGCCGGAAGTGCGGCGGGCACCCATTGCTGGAACAGGCCGAGGTTCAACGGCAGCAAGCCGAGACCGAGGACGAGCTGGGCCCGGATCAGGCCGAGCAGGCCGCGCCCCGCCGACCCGGACCGGCCGGCGAAGGCCCAGATCAGGACCGCGACCGCCGCGAAGGACAGCCAGAAACCCAGCGACAGCGGTGCCAGCGGATCGAGGGCCAGGACGGCGGCCAGCGCGCAGAGCAGCGCATGACCCGGCACGAGCGGGCGACGCAGCAAGATCGCACCCAGGCCGATGCAGAGCATCAGCAGCGCGCGCTGGGTCGGCAGCGAGAATCCGGACAGCAGGCCGTAGACCAGCGCGGCCAGGAGGCCGCCGGCCAGCGCGTAGCGGCGTCGATCGGGCCAGAACCACCGGGCCCACCGGGGCGTGAACAGCACGCCGGCGAGCAGCGCGGCAACGCCGGCCACAAGGCTGACGTGCAGGCCGGAGATCGCCAGCAGGTGCGCCGTGCCGGTGGAACGCAGCTGCTCCGACAGGTCGGCGGTGATGCCGGATCGATCGCCGACCGTCAGCGCCCGGATGAGGGCCGCGGACCGCAGGTCCGGGATCACCGCCTGCAGCCAGTCCGATGCGTCCTGGCGCAGGCGGTCCGGCAGCGACCCCGGGCCGGCCGCGGCCAGCCGGGTCGCCTGGTCGACCCGGCCCAGTGCATCGATCCGCTGCGCGAACAGGGCCTGTCGCCGGTCGTAGCCCCCGGGATTCAGGGGCCCGCCCGGAGGGTCCAGCCGCGCCTGGATGTGCCAGGTCTCTCCCGGTCGGGGCCAGCCTCCCGGCCGGTACCACGCCAGTTCGACCCGGCGCAGGCCCGCCGCACCGTCGTCGACGCGCAGCGGAAACCGGATGACGTCCCCGCGCGATTCCGGCAGGGCCTCGACGCGGCCGACCAGTTCGACGAGTTCCTGCGCGCGTTCGGCCGGCCACGAGCGGGCGGCCTGCAGCCCCGCCTGGAGATGGAACCACGCGAATCCGGACGCCAGGGCCAGGGCGGCCAGCAGGCATGCGCGTCGGCTGCCGGTCCGTCGATGGATCGAACGAGGCCACGGGTCCGACGATCGTTCGCCAGCTCGGCGGGAAACCGGCGGCCGAGGACGTGCGCGTCCGGCGTGCCAGGCGGCGATGGCCAGGCCACCGGCAAGAATGCCGAAGGTCCACGCCGGAAGCGCGGCGGCGACCAGCACCCCCGCGGAGAAGCCTGCCAGGCTCCATGCCAACGCCCGCCCCGGCTCCCCCATCAGTCCACGGCGCGCAACCTGCCTTCGGTCATCTCCAGCCGACGATCCATTCGACCGGCCAGGCCCCGGTCGTGGGTGACCACGATGAAGCTCGTGCCCAGTTCCTGGTTGAGCTCGAGCATCAGGGCGTAGACGTTGGCCGCCGTTCTCTCGTCGAGGTTTCCGGTCGGCTCGTCGCCGAGCACGCAGGCAGGCCGATGGACCAGGGCCCGCGCCACCGCGGCCCGCTGGCGCTCACCGCCGGACAGCTCGCCGGGCTTGTGGCCAAGGCGCTGGCCGAGGCCGACCCGCTCCAGCAGCTCCGCCGCCTCGCGTCGGGCATCGTCCGCCGATCGGCCGCCGATCATCAGCGGCAGCGCCACGTTCTCCTCCGCGGTGAATTCGGGCAGCAGGTGATGGAACTGGTAGACGAAGCCCAGGTGTCGATTCCGGATCCGGCCTCGCTCTCGCTCTCCGGCCGCGGCCATGTCGTGACCGGCGACCTCCACCCGGCCGGTCGTGGGATCGTCCAGGCCGCCGAGGATCTGCAGGAGCGTCGACTTGCCGACGCCGGAAGCGCCGACGATCGCGACCTGCTCACCAGCCCGGATCTCCAGGTCGACGCCGCGCAGCACCTCGAGCCGGCTTTCGCCCTGACGGAAGCTGCGGGTCACTTCGCTGCAACGGATGACGAGATCACTCATAGCGCAGCGCCTCCGCCGGCCGGGTCCGTCCCGCGCGCCACGCGGGATACAGGGTCGAGACCAGGGACAGGCCCAGTGCCAGCAGCGCGAACTCGACGACGTCGGAGACGTGCAGGTCCGACGGCAGATCGGAAATGTAGTAGATGTCGGCGGAAAGGAACTCGGTATTGAGCAGCGACTCGAGGCCGGCGACGATGCTCTCTACGTTCAGCGCCAGCAACGTGCCGCCGACGGTGCCGAGCAGGGTGCCGATGACGCCGATCATCATGCCCTGGACCACGAACACGACCATCACCCCGGCCGGACTCAGCCCCATGGTCTTGAGGATCGCGATATCGGCCTGCTTGTCGGTCACCAGCATGACCAGCGTGGAAATGATGTTGAACGCGGCGACCACGATGATCAGCGACAGGATGATGAACATCACGGTCTTCTCCATCTGGACCGCCCGGAACCAGTTGGCGTGCTGCTGGGTCCAGTCGCGGACGCGGTAGAACCCGGGCAGTTCGTCGGCCAGTTCCAGGGCAATCGAGCGGGCCCGGAACAGGTCCTCGAAGGCCAGCCGCACCCCGCTGATGTCGTCGCCCATGCGGAACAGGGCCTGGGCATCGCGCCAGTGGACCACTGCGAGCCCCGCATCGAACTCGTGGACACCGGCTTCGAACACCCCGGCGACGGTGAAGCGCCGCACCTGGGGCACCACGCCGGCGGCGGTGGCGCGGATCTCCGGGGCGAAGATCGTGACCGGATCGCCCGGCCCCACGCCGAGCTTTGCGGCGAGTTCGACGCCGAGCAGCACCTGCCAACGGGCGTCGCCGAGATCGTCGAGCCGGCCGACGACCAACTGCTCGGCCAGCTCCGACACATCGGGCTCCAGGCCCGGGTCGATGCCGCGGACCAGGGCGCCTTCGACGCCCCGCCCCTTCAGCAGCGTCATCGATTCGACGAACGGCGCGGCGCCGACCACACCGGGATGTTCGCGGGCGCGTTCGACCAGCGGCTCCCAGTCGCCGAAGGCACGGTCCCAGGTCGATACGGTGGCGTGAGACACCATGCCGAGAATCCGTTCGCGCAGCTCCTTCTCGAAACCGTTCATCACGGAAATCACGGTGATCAGGATCGCGACGCCGACGGCGATCCCCGCCATAGAGATCATCGAGATGAACGAGATGAAGTGGTTGCGTCGCTTCGCACGCAGGTAGCGCAGGCCGATCGCGACGGTCAGGGGTTGGAACACGGGGGGGTGACTCCGGTCGTGGATGGATTTCGGTACGGGACTCGGCCCAGCATTCTCAAGCGCCGCGAAGACCGTCGATGACCGCGGTCAACTCGTCGGGCAGCGGCGAAGAGAATACCTGGTCTTCCGGCCATGGCAGGCGCAGGAACGCCGCATGCAGGAACAGGCGCTCGAGCCCGGGCGTGGACCGGCCGGGGTTGTAGCGCTCGTCGCCGGCGACCGGGGCACCCCCTTCCAGCGCGTGCACGCGGATCTGGTGCGTCCGGCCCGACTCGATCGTCGCCTCGACGAAGTCGTGCCGACGGAACCGTTCCAGCCGCTTGAACACGGTCTTCGCCGGCTGCCCGTCCGGATCGGCGATCACCCGGTGCTGGCCGCTTCCGTCCCGGATCTTCTTCAGCGGCGCATCGATCACCGTGACCTCGTCGCGCAGGTGCCCGTCGAGCAGGGCCAGGTAGCGCTTCTCGACGGTCTGACGCTTGAACACCCGCTGGAGTTCACTCGCCGGCTGACGACCGAGCGCGAAGACCATCAGGCCGCTGGTCTCGCGGTCGAGGCGGTGGACGGGAACGGCCCGGTCGTCGATCGCGGCGACCAGGTCGTTCAGGCCCCAGGCCAGTCCGCTGCCGCCCTGGGAGGCGATGCCCGACGGCTTGTCGAGGACCAGGAACTCCTCCTGGCGATGCAGGATCGACCGGCGCGCCTGGTCGATGCGCTCGGCCGGCAGCGACGCGGCGGGTGCCTGGTCGCGCACCGGCGGCACGCGGACCCGGTCGCCCGCGGCCAGCTTGCGCATCGGCTTGGCGCGGCCGCCGTTGACCCGTACCTGGCCGGTGCGAATCAGTCGGTAGACCAGCGCTCGAGGGACGTTCCCGAGTTCGCGCATCAGGAAATTGTCGAGCCGCTGGCCGGATCGATCGGACCCGATCTCGACCTCGCGGACGGTGGCCGACGCCATCTGTTTCTCCTTCGCCTTGTCGCGTGGGTGCCGCTGCACGGTCCGGGTTGGCCCGGCGCGTTCGCGAAATTGCCCGAGCCGCGAACGGCAGCGTATACTAGAAGGGTTGAGCGGAGGCCCCTTCGGCACGAGACCGACTGCGCCGGCCGCTCGACCGGTCAACGCGGCCATGATAGCAGCGCGGGTTCCGGGCCCCGGGTCCGGTAATCGCGCCGCTGCAGGCGCTCGAATCGCCCTCCGCACGAGGGCCCGGGCACGCGCCGACACCGGATCGATGCCGTGCGCCCCGGCGCACGGTCAGCGCGGCGGAACGCCGCGTGGAACAAGCTGAACACCCGTCGCCGTCGACCGCGGTTCGCCGCCGGTCCGGCACGACCGACAACCCGACGCCCCCGGCCACAAAACCAAGACCAGAAAGGCCGGGTCCGTGCGCGCGAGATGCGCGCAAGGTGGATCCTGGCGGCCGCTGGCCGGCCGGGCGCGTCCACGAGGACATGAACACACAATGAAACGCATGTTGATCAACGCGACTCAGCCCGAAGAGTTGCGTGTCGCCATCGCAGATGGCCAGAACCTCATCGACCTCGATATCGAGGTTCCCGCCCAGGAACAGAAGAAGTCGAACATCTACAAGGGACGGATCACCCGCGTCGAGCCCAGCCTCGAGGCCTGCTTCGTTGAGTTCGGCTCCGAGCGCCACGGCTTCCTGCCGCTGAAGGAAATCTCTCGCGACTACTTCTCCGAGGCCGCCCAGAAGGCCCTCGACAACGGCGAGCGGGTCGACATCAAGGACGCCGTGCAGGGTGGACAGGAAGTCATCGTCCAGGTCGAGAAGGAGGAGCGCGGAACCAAGGGCGCAGCCTTGACGACCTTCATCAGCCTGGCCGGCCGTTACCTGGTGCTGATGCCCAACAACCCCCGCGCCGGCGGCGTGTCGCGCCAGGTCACCGGCGAAGACCGCAAGCACGTGATCGACGCGCTGAAGCAGCTCGAAGTACCCGACGATTTCGGCCTCATCGTCCGCACGGCCGGGGTCGGCCGCGACGCCGAGGACCTGCAATGGGATCTCAACTACCTCATGCAGCTGTGGGAAGCGGTCCGCGATGCGGCGCTGTCGCGCAAGGCGCCGTTCCTGATCTACCAGGAAAGCAACGTGATCATCCGCGCCCTGCGCGATCACCTGCGCGACGATATCGGCGAGATCCTGATCGACGCCGAGTCGGTCTTCGAGGACGCGCGCGAGTTTCTCCAGCAGGTCATGCCGCACAACCTGCGCAAGCTCAAGCGGTACAGCGACGCCACGCCCCTCTTCTCGCGGTTCCAGATCGAGAGCAAGATCGAATCGGCATTCGCCCGCGAGGTCCGGCTGCCGTCCGGGGGCGCCGTGGTCATCGACCACACGGAGGCGCTGCTGTCGATCGACATCAACTCGGCCCGCGCGACCAAGGGCGCCGATATCGAGGAAACTGCGCTGCAGACGAACCTCGAAGCCGCCGAGGAGATCGCCCGGCAGCTTCGCATCCGCGACCTCGGCGGCCTGATCGTCATCGACTTCATCGACATGAGCGGCCGGGATGCGCAGCGCCAGGTCGAGACCAAGCTCCGCGAAGCGATGCGCACCGACAAGGCGCGCGTCCAGATCGGCCGGATCTCGCGCTTCGGCCTGCTGGAAATGTCGCGCCAGCGTCTGCGGCCGTCGCTGGGTGAAAGCAGCCACATCACCTGCCCGCGCTGCGACGGCTACGGCTCGATCCGCTCGATCGAATCGCTGGCGCTGGCGATCCTGCGCCTGTCCGAAGAAGAGGCGATGAAGGAGAACACGGGCCGGGTCATCATCCAGGCACCTGTCGCGGTCGCCAACTTCCTGCTCAACGAAAAGCGCAAGGCGATCGCCAACATCGAATCGCGCACCGGTACGCCGGTCACGCTGGTCGCCAACCCGCTGATGGACACGCCTCGCTTCGACATCCAGCGACTGAAATCGAACGAAGACGTCGAGGAACCCAGCTACGCTCTCCCGGCCGGCGACGAAGCCGAACTGGTGGTCACGGAACAGGAGAAGAAGCAGGCGACGGTCAAGCGCGAAGAACCCGCGGTCAGCACCATGCGCCCCTCGCAGCCGGCGCCGCAGCGAGCGGAACCGGCCGCGCCGGCATCCGCCGAGCCGCCGAAGCGGATCGGGTTCTGGGAAGCGATCGGTCTGTGGTGGTCCGGCATGTTTTCCGGCCGTCGAGCACCGGCCGACGAACAAGCCCGCCCGACCTCCGGACCGGAATCGACGGCGAAAGCGGGTGCCGACGGCAAGAAGGACGACCGGCCGAGCCGTGGCCGCAAACCCGCCTCCAGCGGCGGCGGCAAGAAGCGGACCCGGAAGTCCGGCTCCGCCCGCACGGGCGCGAAGCCGCACGGCAAGCGCGGCAGCGACGGCGCGTCCGACGAGCCTGCGCAGGACAAGTCGGGGGGCGAGCCGGATGCCGGCGGCAAACCCGACGACACCGGTCCGAAGAAAAAGAAGAAGAAGCGCCGGCGTCGCGGCGGCAAGAAGCGGCGCAACAAGTACGGTACCGGCGGCAAGGACGGCGCGGGCAACGACAACGCGCAGAACGCGGGCGGCGACAAGCCGGCCGATCCGCCTGCCGACAAGCCGTCCGACAAGTCATCCGACAACCAGAGCGGCAACCGGAGCGACAACCGGGGCGGCGGTCAGGACAGCAAGCCGTCCGGGCAGCAGGGCCAGGGCTCCTCGAGCCAGGCCCACGGCGAGCACGGTCACGCCAACGCGCAGACGGCCTCGAAGCCCCGCCCGCAGGCTGATTCCAAGCCGGAGTCGAAATCCGAGTCCAGGCCCGAGCCGAAGCCCGAGCCGAAGCCCGAGCCGAAGCCCGAGCCGAGGCCCGAGCCGAGGCCCGAGCCGAGGCCCGAGCCGAAGCCCGAGTCGAAGCCCGAGTCGAAGCCCGAGTCGAAGCCCGAGCCGAAGCCCGAGCCGAAGCCCGAGTCGAAGCCCGAGTCGAAGCCCGAGTCGAAGCCCGAGTCGAAGCCCGAGCCCAAGCCCGAGCCCAAGCCCGAGCCGAAGCCCGAGCCCAAGCCCGAGCCGAAGCCTCAGGCGAAGGCCGGCGACGCCCGCGGAGACGACCGGCCGCAGGCACAGCCCGCCGGCGAGCAGCCCGGGCTGTTCACGCTGAAGGACGACAAGTCCGGCGGCAAGAAGGACTGACCTGCCCCGATGACGGCCGCGCCCGGCGCGGCCGTCTCCGGGGCCTCACCCCGAGCATTCGATTCCTGAACGCTCGGTGCTCCCCGAACGCTCATCCGCGACGGTGCTCCCGGGCGGATTCCTCGCGCTGCAGTCGCTCCACCGCGCGTCGTCGAACGGCGACGGACTGCCGTCGAAGCCGGAAGACACCGGCTCCGGGCTTCTCCTGATGTGCGGCGTCAGGTCGCGGCGTCGATCAGGTCGTGTCGGATCGCTTCGCGCAGCAGCGCGACCTCACTGTCGACCCCGAGCTTGTCGTAGATCCTGTACTTGTGGGTCGCGACGGTCTTCGGGCTGACGTTGATCAGGCGGGCGATGTCGTTGACCCGCCGACCTTCGGCCAGCATCAGGGCCACTTCCATCTCGCGCGGCGTCAGGGTCTGGAACGGCGAGCGAGGTGCACCGGGAAGTAGCGCCATCGCAAGTTCGGCCGCGACTTCGTTGCCGATGTGTCGCTCGCCGCAGTGCACGGTGCGGATCGCACGGACCAGTTCGTTCGCGCTGCAGGCCTTGGTCAGGAACCCGGCCACGCCCATGTCCATGAGCCGGGCCGGGTACGGAGCCTGCGCATGGGCAGTCAGCGCGAGGATGCGAACTTCCGGCAGCTGACGCAGGATCCGGCAGCTGGTCTCGAACCCCGACAGGCCCGGTAGACTAATATCCATCAGGATCACGTCGGGCACGAGATCGCGGCACAACCGCAGTGCCTCCTCCCCCGACTCGGCTTCGCCGATGATCTCGATTCCCGGCGCGTCGTCGAGAATGCCGCGCAGGCCCAAGCGGACCAGATGATGGTCCTCCACGATCAACAGCTTGATCATCGAAACTCCCCAGGTTGCCAACAGGTACCAACAGCACGGTGCCCTACACACCGCGTGTGATTACTTTACCGAAACCGGGGGTCGAATGCGAACTTCGTCGCGCGGCCGGCGATGGTCAGGACTTCGACGGCGGCTTGCGGGTCGCTGGAGTGGAATTCGACGGCTGGGGCGACGCACCCTTCGAGGACCGGTCGCCACGGCCCGATCGGCTCGCCGAGGGCGCAGTCGGAGACGGCGAAGAAGGGGGCGATGTCGAAGCGGGTCGGGGATCGCCGGCGCGCTTCGTTTCGCCCCGGCTCGGGCCCCGGTTCGCGGAGCCCGGAGGCGGGGACTCGCCCGACCCTCCACCGTCGCCTGTCCGGCCTGCCGGCGATCGGGATTCATCGGAGCGCTTCGCCTCGCCGGGCGATCGCGAGTCGCGCGCCGAACCCGTTCCGCCCCGCGCGTCCTTGCCGGACTGCGGCGTGCGGCTGCCCAGCCGCTTCAGGCGGACCTCCTGGTCGCTCACGCGGGGCATGCGGTCGCGCAGGCTCTCGTCATCGACCAGGGTTTCGGCGCCCTTGCTGAGGTGGTCGAAGACGTCCTTGTAGCTGTCGGTCAGCTTGTTGATCAGGTCGGCGGTCTCGACGAAGTGGGTCGTGACCTTTTCGCGGAATTCCTCGTGCTCCTGCTTCAGTGCCGCCACCGACGTGCCGCCGCCGCGCTTGCGGTCGATCAGCCAGACAACCAGTGCGCCGAGCGCGAAGCCGATGATCGCGGCAATCGTTGCGCCGATCCAGAAGTCCATGTCGTCCTCCGTGCTTGCCCTGTGCCGTTGCGTCGATGACGCAGGTTAACAGGTCGAACGTTCGGTGGATGTTCAGCCGAGTCGTTCGGCGACCCAGTCGAAGACCGAGGCGAGCGCCGCCGGAAGTGCGTCTGGATCGCTCCCGCCCGCCTGCGCGAAATCCGGCCGTCCGCCGCCTTTGCCGCCGACCTGCCCGGCCACGTGATTGACCAGTTCACCGGCCTTGATGCGGTCGGTCAGGTCGCCGGTCACGCCCGCGACCAGTCGCACCCCCTGCCCCGCTTCCGCGGCGAGAACGATGACCGCCGTGCCCAGCTTGTTCTTCAGCTGATCGACGGTGTCGCGGAGGCTGTTCGGGTCCACGCCGTCGAGCCGCTCGGCCAGCACCCGGGCGCCGCCGATCTCGCGTGCCTGGCTGCCGAGATCGGCGCCTCGCGCGGCGGCCAGCTTGTGCTTGGCGGCATCCAGCGCCTTTTCCAGTTCCCGGCCGCGCTCGAGCAGCCCGTCGATCCGCTCGGCGAGCTGGTCCGGGCGAGTCTTCAGGCGTCCGGCGAGGTCCCTCAGGGACCGGTCGGCCTGCTGCATCCAGCGCACGGCCGCCTGGCCGGCAACCGCCTCGATCCGGCGCACGCCGGACGAAATGCCGGCTTCGTTGATGATCTTGAACGCGCCGATGTCGCCGACCCGGTCGACGTGCGTGCCGCCGCACAGCTCGGTCGAGAACTCGCCGAACTGCAGAACCCGCACGCGATCCCCGTACTTGTCGCCGAAGAACGCCAATGCTCCGGCCTGGATGGCCTCGTCGTAGTCCATCAACTCGGCCGTCGAGGCCACATTGGACTGGATCTGGGCATTGACCCGTTCCTCGATCGCCTCGATCTGCTCGGGCGCCACGGGATCGGGATGGGAGAAGTCGAAGCGCAGGCGATCGGGAGCCACCAGCGAACCCTTCTGCTGGACGTGGTCGCCGAGTATCTCGCGCAGCGCAGCATGCATCAGGTGGGTTGCCGAGTGATGGCGAACCACGTCGCCGCGACGGGCATCGTCGATCCGCGCGGACACGGTCTGACCGGCGTTCAGGGTTCCGGCCTCGAGCCGCCCTTCGTGGCCGTGGTAGAC
The DNA here is from genome assembly GCA_019800895.1 of Halomonas denitrificans. Classification (NCBI taxonomy): domain Bacteria; kingdom Pseudomonadati; phylum Pseudomonadota; class Gammaproteobacteria; order Oceanospirillales; family Halomonadaceae; genus Halomonas; species Halomonas denitrificans. The sequence continues at coordinate 942,227 of JAHVKF010000003.1, read as the reverse complement.
CCCGGCGAGCTTGCGCGTGTCCGTGACCCGGAAGGTCATGCCCTCGAAGGACAGGGAACCGGTGTCGCCGACCTGTCCACCCCCCTCGGCATAGAACGGCGTGCGGTCGAGCACGACCAGCGCCGTCTCTCCTTCCTCGAGGATGTCGCGCTTCTTGCCGTCGACAAGGATCGCCACGACCTTCGCGTCTTCGATCGCGACGCGGTCGTAACCGAGAAACTCGGTCGGCGGCAGTTCGGCAATGAGCTCGGTGGAGACGCCATCGCGCGCCGCGAACTGGCCGGAGGATCGCGCCCGCTCGCGCTGCGCGTCCATTGCCGCTTCGAAACCGCCTTCATCGACCGTCAGGTCGCGCTCGCGGGCGATGTCGCGGGTCAGGTCCAGCGGAAACCCGTAGGTGTCGTAGAGCTTGAAGGCGACGTCACCGGGAATCTCGCGACCGTCCAGGTCGGACAGCACCCCTTCGAGCAGCTTCATGCCCTGGTCCAGCGTCTCCCCGAAGCGCTGCTCCTCCCGGGCCAGGGTTTCGGTAATCGTGACCCGCCGCTCGACCAGCTCGGGGTAGGCGTCGCCCATCGCTTCGACCAGCGGCTCGACCATCGATGCGAAGAATGGCTTGTCGCACCCCAGCTTGTACCCGTGCCGGATGGCTCGCCGGATGATCCGGCGCAGCACGTAGCCGCGACCGTCGTTGGCCGGCAGTACGCCGTCGGCGACGAGAAAGGCGCAGGCCCGGATGTGATCGGCGATCACCTTCAGCGATGCGGATTCCAGGTCGTCGGCACCGGTCGTTTCCGCCGCCGCCCGGATCAAGTGCTGGAACAGGTCGATCTCGTAGTTGGAATGCACGCCCTGCAGCACCGCGGCGAGCCGTTCCAGCCCCATGCCCGTGTCCACGCAGGGCTGCGGCAGCGGCGTCATCGTGCCGTCCGCGGCCCGATCGAACTGCATGAACACGAGGTTCCAGATCTCGATGTAGCGGTCGCCGTCTTCGTCCGGTGTGCCGGGCGGGCCGCCGGGAACGTCCGGCCCGTGGTCGTAGAAGATTTCCGTGCAGGGGCCGCAGGGACCCGTGTCCCCCATGGCCCAGAAGTTGTCCTTCGCGCCGATCCGCGACAGGCGCTCGGGGTCGACACCGATGTCCTCGAGCCATAGTTCGGCCGCCTCGTCGTCGTCCTCGAACACGGTCACCCAGAGCCTTTCCGCAGGCAGACCGCAGTTCTCGGTCAGGAAGGTCCACGCATAACGGATCGCATCGCGCTTGAAATAATCGCCGAAGCTGAAATTGCCCAGCATTTCGAAGAACGTATGGTGGCGCGCGGTGTAGCCGACGTTCTCGAGGTCGTTGTGCTTGCCTCCGGCGCGCACGCAGCGCTGGGCGGTCGTGGCCCGCGCGTAGTCGCGCTTCTCGGCGCCGAGGAACACGTCCTTGAACGGCACCATGCCGGCGTTGGTGAACAACAGGGTCGGATCGTTGCCCGGCACCAGCGAACCGGAGCGGACAATGCGATGATCGCGGCGCTCGAAGAACTCGAGGAAGCCCTGGCGGATTTCAGCAGTGGTTTTCATCGGTGCGCCCTGGACGCGTCATGCTTTCGGCAATCCGGTAGTTTAAGGGTTTGGTCGCCCGGGGTGGCACTCCCCGCGCCGCCGTCCCGGACCGACTGCGTCACGCCGACCCTGCCGATGGCCCGAGGATTGCATGAACATCTGGCAAACAACCACGAACCGGACTGCGGAGCCCAGCGATGAACCTCCCTGACGTCCCACGAAGCCCGAATGCCGGAGTCGAAGCGGAGCCGCTCCTCCGGCGCCTTACGGACCGCATGCGAGCCGACCTTCGCCTCGCAGTGATCACGCTCTATGCGGCCAGCACCGTGGTGACCATCGCGCCCTTCGCCGTCTATCGGCTGGCCTCCGGCCAGATCCTGGTGGGCCTCGCGGACGCCTGCATCGTCCTGGTGTTCTGCATTCTGGCTGCGCTCGCCTGGCGACCGAACTGGACCCGAGCCGTCGCGAATCTGCTGGCCGTGGTCGCCGCCGCTGCGGTCATCGCGGTTGTCCATTTTCTCGGGCTCAGCTACATGTGGGCGTTCTCCTGCCTGGTCGGCAACTTCCTGATGGCCGATCGATATGCCGCCCTGGGCATCAATTCGGTCATGGTGATCGTCATCGCCTTCGAGCCCGGGCTGTTCGTCACGGATACGGACCGGGCGACCTTTGCCGCGGTCGCGGGAATGATCAGCCTGCTGAGCATCATCTTCGCATCCCGGGTCGATCAGCAGCGCAGCCAGCTCACCGAACTGGCCGAACGCGACGGACTGACGGGTGCGCTGAACCGACGGTCGCTCGACCACGACCTGCGAAGCCTGCAGGCGCAGCGGGATGGACGATCGGGGACGCATTGCCTGGTCCTGATCGACCTCGACGATTTCAAGCACCTCAACGACCGGTTCGGACACGAGGCCGGCGACCGAGTCCTGCAGGACCTGACACGCTACGTGGAGCGGAGCACCCGGTCCTCCGATCGTTTCTATCGGTATGGCGGCGAGGAGTTCGTCCTGCTGCTGCCGAACACGACGCTGGACGATGCAAGGCAGGTCGTGACGAAATTGAGTCGTGGTTTCTCCGATCGGGTCCGGTCGCCCGGTGGCGCGGCAACGTTCTCGGCCGGCATCACGCCCTTGCGGTCGGACGACACCGTGGAAACGTGGCTCCATCGAGCCGACCGCTGCCTGCTCGCGGCCAAGCACCTGGGCAAGAATCGGGTGGAAATCGACCCGGCCCCCTAACCGTCCTGCTGTTCAGCGGTCGAACAGGTCCCGGAAATGCTCGTGGGCGAAACCCCGGCGCGACAGCGCTTGCTGGCGCCGCGAGGCATCCTTGAGATCGCTCGGGGGCTCAGCACCGTACCTGACCTCGTACCAACGCCCGGCCACCTCCCGCCAGTCCGGCGCCTCGGCGTCCAGCGCCCGACCGGCATCGGCGCGATCGATGCCCCGCTCGGCCAGCTCCGCACGGATGCGCAGCGGGCCGTAGCCCTTGCCGACCCGCTGCCGAACGAAGCTTTCCGCAAACCGCTGATCGGACTGCAGTCCGTCGGACTCCAGGGCGTCGACGACGGGCTGGACTGCGTCATCGGGCCAGCCCTTCTGGACGAGCTTGCGGACCAGCTCCCGGCGGGAATGCTCCCGCCTCGCCAGCAGCCGCACGGCGGCCTCGCGGAGCGCGACCTCGTCGACGGGGTCGTCTTCCCCGTCCGATCCGGTCGGCGCCCCGTCGCGTCCGAACGCCACGACCTTCAGCCGGCCGCTTTCTCGGCTTCGCCGCGCTCGGCTTCCGCCCCCTCGGCTTCGGCGGCCCCGTCCCGGGCCTCGGCCTTCGGCAGGAGGATGTCGCGTAGCTGCCGCTCGATGTCGGCCGCGATCTCCGGGTTGTCCTTCATGAACTGCCGGGCGTTGTCCTTGCCCTGCCCGATCCGGTCGTCGCCATAGCTGTACCATGCACCCGACTTGTTGATGATCTTGTGCTCGACGCCCAGCTCGATCAGCTCGCCCTCGCGGGAAATGCCCTGGCCGTAGAGGATTTCGAACACGGCCTGGCGGAACGGCGGCGCCATCTTGTTCTTGACCACCTTCACGCGGGTCTCGTTGCCGATGACCTCATCGCCGCGCTTCAGTGCACCGATCCGGCGGATGTCGAGGCGGACCGAGCTGTAGAACTTCAGCGCGTTTCCACCGGTCGTGGTTTCCGGCGAGCCGAACATCACGCCGATCTTCATCCGGATCTGGTTGATGAAGATCACGGTGCAGTTGGTGCGCTTGATGTTGCCGGTCAGCTTGCGCAGCGCCTGGCTCATCAGCCGGGCCTGGAGGCCGACGTGCGAATCGCCCATCTCGCCCTCGATTTCGGCCTTCGGCGTCAGCGCCGCGACCGAGTCGACGACGACGATGTCGACCGCACCGGAGCGGACCAGCATGTCGGTGATCTCCAGCGCCTGTTCGCCGGTATCGGGCTGGGAGACCAGCAGGTCGTCCACATCCACGCCCAGCTTGGCCGCGTAGCTCGGGTCCAGCGCGTGCTCGGCGTCGACGAACGCCGCCGTGCCGCCGGCCTTCTGCGCTTCGGCCACCGCATGCAGCGTCAGCGTCGTCTTGCCCGAGGATTCGGGGCCGTAGATCTCGATCACCCGGCCTCGCGGCAGGCCGCCGACGCCCAGCGCGACGTCCAGCGCCAGCGAACCGGTCGACACCACCGGCACGTCCCGGGCCCCGGTGTCGTCGCCCATGCGCATGATGGCGCCCTTGCCGTACTGCTTTTCGATCTGGCTGAGGGCTGCCGATAGTGCTCGTTTTCGATTGTCGTCCACGGTAAGTCTCGCTGTGTATTTGTTCAGTAGTTTACCCGCTTTGCGAGTATCGCACAGACACCCGTCGCCGCGCGCGGCCGGCGAGCGGATCGCGGCGATTTCCTACCTCGATCCGCGCTCGTTTCCTACGCCCGGACGGGTTCGTTCGGATCCCCGATGTCCGGGTATCGGTGGTCATGGGCCTCATTCTAGGGGCCAGCTTCTCAAAACCTGATAAGGCCGGCCCCGGATCGATTCGACCAGCACGAAATCGCGGACCCGCCAGGCGATCGGCGCAGGCGCCGGGCCGTCCGGAGCGGCCTCGATCCGTCGGCGCAGCGTCACATGGGGCCGCCAGCTGCGGCGCTCGACGTCCAGACCGCAGTCCCGGGCGCCGGCAGCCAGGTCCTCGACCAGCCGGTTGCCCGCCTCGACCGCTGGCCCGCCCAACCAGGCCACCCGCGCTCGATCGAAGGTCCCGTAGCGGTCCAGGACGAGCGTGAACGGTCGATGCGTGGCGGCGACGGTTCCGGCCAGGGTCTCCAGCGCGTCGATCCGGTCGGCCGGCACATCGCCGAGAAACACCAGCGTCAGGTGCAGGTTCGCGTCCGGCACCCGGCGCCCCGACCCGGCGTCGAGGCGGTTGCCGTGCTGGACCAGTACGGACCGGAGCGAGGGGTCGGGCCACAGGGCGAAGAACAGACGCCGGCACGGCAGTTCGGCGGAGCTCGCAGAGCCGGAGCCCCGCGACGTCACAACCGTTCGAGCAGGCCGTCCAGCGCCCGGGCAACGGTCTGCCGGCGCACCGCCTCGCGGTCGCCCTCGAAGCGCAGCGTCTCGGTCTCGGGCTCGTCGTCCGGCCCGACCCATGCGAAGCAGACCGTGCCGACCGGCTTGTCCGGCCTGCCCCCGTCGGGGCCGGCAATTCCGCTGACCGCGATCGCGTAGTCGGCATGGGCGGCGTCGCGCGCGCCCCGGACCATCTCGGCGACCACCATCTCGCTGACCGCCCCAAAGCGGTCCAGGGTGACCGGCCGCACGCCCAGTTCCTCGGTCTTGGCCCGGTTGGAATAGGTCACCAGGCCGCGGTCGAACCAGGCGGAGCTGCCGGCCAGGTCGGTGCAGACCTTGGCGATCCAGCCGCCGGTGCACGACTCCGCCGTGGCCAGGACGCGGCCGTGCGCAGCAAGGGCCGCAGCCAGCGCCTCGGCGCGCCGGAGCAGCGATTCGTCGTCTACCGGGTGATCCATGACGGTATGATGCCTGACCGCGTGTCGAGGCTGCAGACACGCGACCCGCTGACCCACCACGACCCGGTTCAAGACTCCCCCGATGGCCAACCGCGATCCGTCCACGCACACCCCGCTGATGCAGCAGTACCTGCGGATCAAGGCCGATTATCCGGACATCCTGCTGTTCTTCCGGATGGGCGATTTCTACGAGCTGTTCTACGACGACGCACGCCGATCGGCCGAGCTGCTCGACATCACCCTGACCGCACGAGGCCAGTCCGCGGGACAGCCGATTCCGATGGCCGGCGTGCCGGTGCACGCCGTGGAGTCCTACCTGGCGCGCCTGCTGCGCAAGGGCGAGTCGGTCGCGATCTGCGAGCAGGTGGGCGATCCGGACGCCGCCAAGGGCCCGGTCGAGCGCAAGGTGGTCCGGGTCGTGACGCCCGGCACGCTGACCGACGAATCGCTGCTCGAGGCCCGCGACAGCCGGCTGCTGTGCGCGGTCTGCGGCGGTCCGTCGGGCTTCGGACTGGCCTGGATGGACCTCGCCGGCGGCCGCATCGCCTGCGCGCGGGCCGCCGGAATCGAAGCGCTCGGTGCGGAGCTCGAGCGCCTGCGCCCGGCCGAGTTGCTCGTGCCGGAATCGGGCTTCGACCGCTCCTGGATCTCGATCGAGACCTGCCGGACGCCGCGGGCCGACTGGACCTTCGATGGCGAGGCCGGCGCACGCGCGCTGATCCGCCAGTTCGGCGTCAAGGACCTTTCCGGCTTCGGCATCGACGGCGCCGGGGACGACCCGGGCCCGGAGATCGGGGCGGCCGGCGCCCTGCTGGACTATGCGCGCGCCATGCTGGCGGGCGAACTGCCGCCCTTGACCGGCCTGCGGCGCGAAAGCGCGGACGCTCACCTGCAGATGGACGCGGCCACCCGACGCCATCTCGAAATCGACCGGCATCCCGACGGCCGCAGCGAACATACGCTGGTCGGCCTGGTCGACCGGGCAGCGACACCGATGGGCAGCCGCAAGCTGCGGCGCTGGATCACCCATCCGCTGCAGGACCGGTCCGTGCTCGCCGCGCGTCACGCGGCGGTGGCGGCCCTGATCGAACACCAGGTCCACCCCCGTCTCGCCGAGACGCTGGCGGGCATCGGCGACCTCGAGCGCATCCTGACCCGGATCGGGCTCGGCAGCGCCCGGCCGCGCGACCTGACCACGCTGCGCGGCGGCCTGGAGCGGCTGCCCCGCCTGACCGAGCGCCTCGCCGACGTCGATGACCCGTTGCTCGGCGACATCGCCGCGCAACTCCCCGAGCGGGCCGACCTGGTCGACCTGCTCGACCGCGCCCTGGTCGAAGAACCGCCGGTGCTGATCCGCGACGGCGGCGTCATTCGCGACGGCTACGACGCCGAACTCGACGAACTGCGCAGCCTCAGCGGCAACGCCGACGACTTTCTCCAGACCTACGAGCAGCGCGAGCGCGAGCGCACCGGCATCGGCACCCTGAAGGTCGGCTACAACCGGGTCCACGGCTTCTACATCGAGGTGTCGAAGGCCCAGTCGGACGCGGTACCGACCGAGTACACGCGGCGCCAGACGCTGAAGAACGCCGAGCGGTACGTCACCGAGGAACTCAAGGCCCACGAGGACAAGGTGCTGTCGGCGCGCGAGCGTTCGCTGGCGCGCGAAAAGGCCCTGTACGCCGCCCTGGTCGAACAGCTGGCCGGCGAGCACGCCCCGCTCGCCTCGATCGCCGATGCGCTGGCACGGCTCGACGTGCTGGTGACCTTCGCCGAACGCGCCGAGTCGCTGGACTGGGCGCGGCCGGTCCTCGACGACGCGCCGGGATTGGATATCGAGCAGGGCCGCCACCCGGTCGTCGAACCGTTCCAGGACGACCCCTTCGTCCCCAACGACTGCTGCCTGGATCCGGAACGTCGCATGCTGGTGGTCACGGGCCCGAACATGGGCGGCAAGTCCACCTACATGCGCCAGGTCGCGCTGATCGTCCTGCTCGCGCACGCGGGCAGCTTCGTGCCGGCGGCGCGGATGCGCTGCGGTCCGATCGACCGGATCTTCTCGCGCATCGGCGCCGGCGACGACCTGACCCGCGGTCGGTCGACGTTCATGGTGGAAATGGTGGAGACCGCCAACATCCTGAACAACGCGACCGACCGGTCCCTGGTCCTGATGGACGAGATCGGCCGAGGCACGTCCACCTTCGACGGCCTGGCGCTGGCCTGGTCCGTGGCGACCGAACTGGCGATGCAGCTGCGCGCGTTCACCCTGTTCGCCACCCATTACTTCGAACTCACCCGCCTGGCCGGCGACCACGAAGGGATCGTCAACGTGCACCTGGACGCCCGCGAGCACAAGGACCGCGTGATCTTCCTGCACGCCGTGCGCGAAGGCCCGGCCAGCCAGAGCTACGGGCTGCAGGTCGCGCGCCTGGCCGGCGTGCCGCCGGCGGTGGTCGCGCGCGCCCGCGGTCACCTCGACCAGCTGGAGAAGAAGGCCCGCGCCGCGGACAGCCCGCAGCTGGGCCTGTTCGACGCGCCGGCACCACCGACCCCCGACCCGGCGCAGGAACCCGACCCCGCGACCGCGCCCCACCCGGTCATCGACGCGCTGGAGGCCCTCGACCCCGACGCGCTGTCGCCGCGTGAGGCGTTGGACGCGTTGTACGAATTGCGGGGGCTGCTGGACGAAAAGAACGGGGATCGTTGAGGGACGAGGGGAAAGGGGTCAGGGGTTAGTCGAGGGACCAGGGGGAAGGGACTAGGGGCTAGTGAAACCAATGCCCGTTCCACCGGCCCGCGCTACGACCACCACTAGTCCCTGACCCCTTTCCCCTGGTCCCTCCCGCCCTAGACCCCCGGCGTCTCCCCCCACAACACCTTGTGCAACTGCACCTGGAGCCGAGCGTCCAGGCCGCTTTCGAGCAGCCAGTCGGCGAGCGTGGCCGGGGGTAGCCCTTCCCAGACGGGCGAGAACCAGACCGTCCAGCGTTCGAGCTCGTGTTCCCGCACCCAGGCCACGGCCTGGTCGAAATCGGCCCGGTCGGCGACCACGAACTTGATCTCGTCGTGCGCCTGCAGGTGATCGAGGTTCGTCCAGTCGTTTCGCGCGGCTTCGCCGGAGCCCGGCAGCTTCAGGTCCAGGATCTTGACGACGCGTGGATCGACATCGGCCACCGGCAGCGCACCGCTGGTCTCCAGCGAGACGCGATGGCCGGCGTCGCACAGGCGGGCCAGCAGGGTCAGGCAGGTCCGTTGCGCCAGGGGCTCGCCGCCGGTCACGCAGACGTGGCGGCAGCCGTTGCGCTCGACCCGGTCGAGCACCGCCTCGACGGTCCACCACTCGCCGCCGTGGAAGGCGTAGGCCGTGTCGCACCAACTGCACCGCAGCGGACAGCCGGTCAGGCGCACGAAGGTGGTCGGCCATCCCGACGATGCGGATTCGCCCTGCAGCGAGCGGAAGATCTCGGTGATCTTGAGCTCGGTGGCCGAGCGATGGGGAGCGGCGGTCGGGGAGGACATGGGAGGGGGAAAGGGGCGTGGGACCGGGGATCAGGAGCCAGGGACTAGGGGCCAGGGACTGGTAAACGGGTCCGGACGACCGACCCACTAGCCCCTTTCCCCGGATCCCTCGCCCCTGCCGTTCAAAGCCTTCCTTCCAGCCGCATGGTGCGCAGCCGGTTCTCGGCCAGGCGTGCGTAGTTCGTTCCCGGATACTGCTCGACGACCTGCTGCAGCGCGGCCCGGGCCTCGGGCCAGTGGCCGAGCTCGTAGTGACTGAACCCGGTCTTGAGCAGCGCGTCGGGCTGCTTGCCGCTGCCGGGGTAGCGATCGAGCAGGTTGCGGAACTGGGCCAGGGCCGTCTCGAAGTCGCGGGTGACGTAGTAGACCTCGCCGAGCCAGTACAGCGCGTTCGGCGCATAGCTCGACTGCGGATGGTCGCGGAGGAAGCGGTCGAAGCCCTCGGCAGCATCGGCGTAGCGCGTCTCGCGCAGCGCCAGGAACGCCTGGTCGTAGGCCTGCTGCTCGACTTCGGTCGGCGGCTCGAGTTCACGCGCTCCGCCCGAGGACTGCGCTTCGAGCGTGGCAATCTGCGCTTCCGCCTCGATGGGCTCGCGCACGGCCGGCAGGTCGGACGGCGGCGGAGGCGCCTCGATCGACGGCTGATCGGCCACCGTCGACGGCGCCGCGGCCCCGGTTGCGGTCCCCGCCCCTCGTTCCGTCCGATCGTCGGCCGGACCGGCCGGCGTCGCGCGGGCGTCGATCGCCGACGATTCCCGCCCCGGACCACCGGTTGCCGGACCGCCGGTGCCGCTCGCGGCGAGTTCACCGATGCGCCGGTCCAGGTCCAGGTACTGGTCCCGCTGGCGGCGCTTCAGGTTCTCGATTTCCTGGGCCTGAGTCTCGACCAGGCCGCGGAGTTCACGCAGTTCCTCGCGCATCTGCTGCAGCTCGAGAATGTAGCGCGAGGCAAGGGAATCGTCCTGCGCCGGCGAGGTCGCCGGCGCCAGGAACAGGCTCGCCGCGATCGCGGTCATCGCGACGATCGCGACCGCGGGGGCCGGCTTCGTGAATGCGGGTCGGGCGCTCGTCGTCATCAGCGTCCTCATCAGCGAGCCGTGTAGACGATCTCCACCCGGCGGTTGCGTTCCCAGCAAGCGTCGCTGGTCTGACGGCAGACCGGGCGCTCCTCGCCGTAGCTGACGACTTCGACCTGGTTGCCGGCCACGCCTTCGGCGCGCATCAGGTCGAGCACGGAGTTGCCGCGGCGCTCGCCGAGGCCCAGGTTGTACTCGCGCGAACCGCGCTCGTCGGCGTGGCCTTCGAGCAGCACACGGGCCGAAGAATTGGCGCGCAGGTAAGCGGCATGGGCCCGGATGATCGGGAGGTACTGCGGCTGGACGTCCGAGCGATCGAACTCGAAGTAGATCTCGCGCTGGCTCAGCAGGCTGTCGGGGTTGTCCAGGTTGCGCGAATCGGCGTAGTCGGCGGGATCGACGCGATCGACTTCGACCGGATCGGTCGGCATCGTGGTCTGGTCGCCCGGATCGGTTTCCGGCGGCGTTTCACGGGTTTCGCGGGAGCAGGCGGCGAGCACCAGGCTCAGCGCGACGATCATCATCAGGCGGACTGCGGTGTTCATGATTCCTCCAGGAATACAGGTCAGGGACGGGTGGTTCGATTTATTCGACTGCGTTTCTTATGGAGCTCGGTCATGCACTCCCCCAGGGACATGCATTCCGGCCCGCGTCTTGGACCATCGTTCTTCGAAATCGTCATCGGACCGGGCGCGAAATTTCCGGCGCGCGCCGCTCCGCCGGTCGTGCCCGGTCAGCGGACATCGTCCATCGGACCGGTCATCGAATCCGCGGTGACCAGGCCGGTTCGCGCACGTCACCGTCGGCCAGCACCAGGCGCTGCCGGAAGCGGCCGTCGACGGAGACCGCGGCGAGCACGCCTCGCTCGCCTTCTCGCGTCGCGTAGAGCACCATGCTGCCGTTCGGCGCGAAGCTCGGCGACTCGTCCATACGTCCCGGGGATAATACACGCAATCTCCCGGATTCGCGATCGAGAACGGCGATCCGGAAGGTCGATCCGTCGCCGTGGACCATGGCCAGCGCACCGGTTTCCGGGTCGACGGAAACGCGCGAGTTGTAGCGGCCCTCGACGGTCACCCGCTCGACGTCGCGCCCGTCCCGCCGGACCCGGTAGATCTGCGGCCGTCCGGCCCGGTCCGAGGTGAAGAACAGGTGCCGGCCGTCCCGCGACCAGGCGGGCTCCGTGTTGATCGAGTAGTGCTGGGTCAGCTGCTCGCTGCGGCCGGTCTCCAGGTCGCGGACCCAGATTTCCGGGCTGCCGCTGCGCGACAGGCTCATCGCCAGGTAGCGGCCGTCCGGCGAGAACGCCGGCGCCCCGTTGATCCCGCGTTCGGACGAGACGATTTCGCGCTGGCCGGTGAAGATGTCCTGCACGATCACGTTGGAGCGGCCCGTCGCGAACGACACGTAGGCGATCCGGCGTCCGTCCGGCGCCCAGCTCGGCGACAGGATCGGCTGGCTGTGGCGAACGATGGTCTGGGGGTTGTAGCCGTCGGAGTCGGCGACGATCAGCTCGAACTGCTCGTCGTCGGTGCCCGTGTCGGCGACCTTGACGTAGGCGATGCGGCTGGCGAAGGCGCCGGGCACGCCGATCAGTTCCTCGTAGATGGCATCGGCGATCTGGTGCGCGCGCAGGCGGTACTCGCCGGGCCCGGCCGCGATCGCGCGCGAGAACAGCGTGCGGCCGGAGGTGGTGGCGACCAGGTGGTACTCGATCTCCTCGCCCTGCCCGTCCGCGGCCGGAACGATCCGGCCCATCGCCACGTAGTCGACGCGCAGCAGGTTCCAGGTGTTGACCCGAACCTCCGCCGGCCGCGTCGGCCGATCAATCATGTCCTCGACCGCCATCGTCTCGAACAGGCCCGAGCGCCGGAGGTCCGCGGCGATCACCTCGTGCATCGGCGTCTCCGGCGGCAGCACGCCCGGTCCCTGCGCGAACGGCACGACGGCGATCGGCAGCGCGCCCTCGACGCCGTCGACGATCTCGATCTGCAGCTGGGCACGGACGGGCGCGGCGCCCAGGGCCAGGACCAGCGCAAGGACCAGGGCTGCCCCCAGGGCGAGTCGCGACACTCCGCGCGTGGTGTGCGGATCAGCCGTCATAACGGAACACGAATTCGATTTCACGTTGGAAAACCTCCTCATACCCACGATAGGGCAGCTGCTCGGTGCGTTCGACAGCGGCCAGGATCGACCGCCGGGTCAGTTCGTCGGCATTGCACGGCGTCACGATCGCCTGGTCGATGATCTCGCCGCCGGGAATCTGGATGACTCGGACCGTGCAGCGCAGGCCCGGTTCCGTGGTCGGCGGCCGCCGCCAGTTGCGGGTGATGAGTTCCTGCAAGGTGGCGTAGTACTCGTCGGCCAGGGTGGCCCGGCGCTCGGCGGCCTGGGCCTGCTCGCGGGCCAGGCGGAGACGTTCGGCCTCCTCCTCGGCCGCCTGGCGCCGGCGCTCGGCCTCGCGCTGCTCGGCGAGCTCGGCAAGCCGGCGCTCCTCTTCCTCGCGGCGCTGCTGTACGGCCTCGCGCTGCCGGCGCAGTTCCTCGAGCTCGCGCAGGCGCTCCGCTTCGGCTTCGCGACGCTGGCGCTCGGCGGCCTCCTGCTGCTCGCGCTCACGGCGCTCCGCCTCGGCCTGGCGTTCGCGCGCCAGCTGCGCCTCGCGCTGCTGTTCGAGCAGGCGCTGGCGCTCGGCTTCGGCGGCTTCGCGCTCCTGCTCGCGCTGCTGCCGTTCCTCCAGCTCCCGCTGCCGGCGCTGTTCCTCGGCCCGGCGCTGCTCAAGCAGCCGTTGCGCGTCCTCGGCCTGCTGCCGGGCCTGCTGTTCGGCTTCGCGCTGGCGGTCCTCCTGCTCCCGGCGTTCGATCACCGGTGCGGCATCGACGAGCACGAAGGCCGGGGTCGGCCGAACCGGCTCGCGAGCGCTCCAGCTCAGGCTGCCCAGCCACAGCAGCGCAAGCGCGCCGACGTGGACCAGCACGGCCAGGCCGAGCGCGCGCGCGGCTTCGCGGGCGGGCGACGGCGCCTCGGTTGGGATGCGGGGCCTGTTCACTGGTCGGGCGGATCACCCATGAAACCGATCGACGCGACGCCGGCCTGCTGCAGCACGACCATGGTCTCGTAGATGTAGCGGTAGTCGGTCTGCTGGTCGCCGCCGACCAGGACCTGCACGTCGGGGTTGCGCCCGGTGATGATGCGGACCCGCTCGGTCAACGTCTGCGGATCGACCAGCTCCGGCGCATCGCCGGTGTTCAGGTACAGGTTGCCGTCGCGGTCGATCGTCACCAGCAGCGGCTCCTCGATGTCGCCCAGCGACTCGGCGTTGCCCTGCGGCAGTTCGACCTCGACGCCGAGGTTCAGAAGCGGCGCGGTGATCATGAAGATGATCAGCAGGACCAGCATCACGTCGATGTACGGCACGACGTTGATCTCGGCCATCGGCCGGCGGCGCCGGCGCAGCGGCGAATCGGCCTCCATCTCAGCCCTCCTTCAGGCGGCGAGCCTGGCGGTGGAGGATGCCGGCGAACTCTTCCTTGAAGTTGTCCATGCGGACTTCCAGGCGGTAGACCTGGTTGGAATAGCGGTTGTAGGCGATCACTGCCGGAATGGCCGCGACCAGCCCCATCGCGGTGGCGATCAGCGCCTCGGCGATGCCCGGCGCGACCATCGCGATCGTGGCCTGCTGCACGCCGGCCAGCGCGAAGAACGCGTGCATGATGCCCCAGACCGTGCCGAACAGGCCGATGTAGGGGCTGGTCGAACCGACCGTGGCGAGGAAGCTCAGGTGGTGCTCCATGCGGTCGACCTCACGGGTCAGCGCGACCCGCATCGCGCGGTGCGCGCCGTCGCCCATGGCGCCGGGCGAAACCGAGCGCTCTTCGCGCAGCCGCGAGAACTCGCGGAATCCGGCCTCGAAGATCGACTCCATCCCCTCGCGCACCTTATGCTCGCCGGCGATCCGGTCGTAGAGCTGGCCGAGATCGGCGCCGGACCAGAACCGCTCCTCGAACTCCTTCGAGCGTTTCTCGATGCGCTTGAGCATGCCGCGCTTGACGAAGATGATCATCCACGAGACGACCGATGCGGCCAGCAACACGGCCATGACCAGCTGCACTACCAGCGTGGCCTCGAGGATCAGGCTCCAGACGTTCATGTCGGTTGTCATTCGAACTCTCTGTCGGGGATGGGAAGAATCAGGGCGTAGTCTGTTGGAGTCGGGCTTCAGGTCACGTTAAGGATTCTCTTCGAGGGGCGAGAGACGAGGGGAAAGGGACGAGTGAACCACCGAACAACGCACTCGTGCCTGGTCCCGCCCCTAGTCCCTTGTACCTCGCTCCGCAGGCGTCATCGCACCGGCCGCCGCGAGGATCCGTTCGCGCACCTCGGCCGGGGTGCGCTTCGGCGCGAAGCGTTCCGCATCCAGGCACGCTGCCTGCACGGTGGCGGTCAGCAGCAGCTCGCCGTCGCGCTCGATCCGTTGTTCGAAGTCCATTCTCAGGCGGCCGATGGCTATGACGGCAACGGTCACCGAGAGTTCATCTTCGAGTCGCGCCGGCTTGCGGAAATCGATCGCCATCTTCGTGATCGCGAACACCACCCCGTGCCGTTCACGGAGCGGCACCTGGTGGACGCCGATCGACGCCAGCCAGTCCGAGCGCGCACGCTCCAGGAACTGCAGGTAGCGGGCGTGGTAGACCACGCCGCCGGCGTCGGTGTCTTCCCAGTAGACGCGGTAGCGGAACGAAGGGTTACGGGCGGCCGGATCCGGGCCGGTCATGTGGACGAATCCGGCTCGGAGTCGAACAGGTCCGGGCCGCTGCGCCCGGACGGCGGCTTCAGTCCGAGGTGGCGCCAGGTCCGGTCCGTGGCCATCCGGCCGCGCGCGGTGCGGACCAGGAAGCCCTGCTGGATCAGGAACGGCTCGATCACGTCCTCGATCGTGCCGCGTTCTTCCGACAGCGCCGCGGCCAGCGACTCGACGCCGACCGGGCCGCCGTTGAAGTGCTCGACCAGGATCTGCAGCAAGCGCCGGTCGAGCTGGTCGAAGCCCTCGGCGTCGACCTGCATCATCTCCAGCGCGTCGCCGGCCTCCTCGCCGCCGATCCGGCCCTCGGCGCGCACCTCGGCGTAGTCGCGCACGCGGCGCAGCAGGCGATTGGCGATCCGCGGCGTGCCGCGCGAGCGCCGGGCGATCTCGGCGGCTCCCTTCGCGTCGCACTCGATGTCGAGGATCCCGGCCGAGCGAGTGACGATCTTCGCCAGGTCGTCGACGTCGTAGAACTCGAGCCGCTCGACGATCCCGAAGCGATCGCGCAGCGGCGAGGTCAGCAGCCCGGCCCGGGTGGTCGCGCCGACCAGCGTGAAGCGCGGCAGGTCGAGCTGGATCGAGCGCGCCGCCGGCCCCTCGCCGATGATGATGTCGATCCGGTAGTCCTCCATCGCCGGATAGAGCACTTCTTCGACGACCGGCGACAGGCGGTGGATCTCGTCGACGAACAGCACGTCGCCGGGCTCGAGATTGGTCAGCATCGCGGCCAGGTCGCCGGCCCGCTCGAGGACAGGTCCCGAGGTCTGGCGCAGCTGCGTGCCCATTTCCGCGGCAATCACGTTGGCCAGCGTCGTCTTGCCCAGCCCCGGCGGGCCGAAGATGAGCACGTGGTCCAGCGCTTCGGCCCGGTTGCGGGCCGACTCGAGATAGATGCCGAGGCGGTCCTTCATGGCCTTCTGACCGACGTACTCGTCGAGCCGCGCGGGGCGCAGGCTGGCCTCGACGCGCGCCTCGTCGCCCTCGACCTCGGCGCCGATCAGGCGCGCACGGTCGTCGTCGTTGCCGGCGAGTGGATCGAATTCGCTCATCGAGGGCTGGGAGTCCGTGGGGCGAACGAAGCTTGCCGGAATGGTAGCGGAAATCGCGCGTCGGGTCGGAGCGCGGCTACTTCGCCATCCGGTTCTTCAGGGCCTGGCGGATGAGCGCGCCGGCGCTGGAGGACTCGCCGTCGACGCCCTTGACCATCTTCAGCGCCTCGGTGGCGGAATAGCCCAGGGCGATCAGGCCCGCCCGCGCCTCGCTGGCGACGTCCGGCGTGGACGAGCCGGTGCCGCCGAGGCCCGTGGCCTCCAGGCCGAGATCGTCGAGGCGCGACTTCATCTCCAACACCAGCCGTTCGGCGGTCTTCTTGCCGATCCCCGGGAGCCTGGTCAGGGCCTTGCTGTCGCCGGATTCGACCATCAGCGCGAAGTCCGCGGCCGACACGCTCGACAGGATGGCCAGCGCCAGCTTCGGACCGACACCGGAGATCTTCAGCAACGTGCGGAAGAGCTCCCGGTCGGACGCCGCCGCGAAGCCGAACAGCAGGTGCGCATCCTCGCGGATCACCGTGTGGATGACGAGCTTGCAGGCCTCGCCGATCGCCGGCAGCGAGCCGAACACGGTCATCGGGCACTCGACCTCGTAGCCGACGCCGTGGCAGTCGATCACCACGATCGGCGGCTGCTGCTCGACCAGGGTTCCGGAAAGCCTGGCAATCATCGACCGTCTCCGATGGTGGGGCTGCTACGCGTGGATGCCGACCGTCGAACACTCATCGCAACCGCACCCCGGCCGGCAGGCGGGCCGCGGTCTCGGCCGTGTGGTGGTGGCACAACGCCACGGCCAGCGCGTCGGCGGCATCGGCCCCGAAGGGCTCGTTCGTCTTCAGCAGCATCCGGACCATGTGCTGGACCTGCTCCTTGTCGGCGCCGCCGCGCCCGACCAGCGCCTGCTTGATCAGCCGCGGCGCGTACTCGTGCACCGCGAGCCCGCATTGCACCGCGGCGCAGATCGCCGCGCCCCGCGCCTGGCCGAGCTTGATCGCCGACTGCGGGTTGCGGCTCATGAACGCGGTCTCGATCGCGACCACCTCGGGCCGGTGCGCTTCGATGGCGTCGCGGATGCCGTCGAACAGGGCCGACAGCCGGCCGGGCATGTCCGCGCCGCCGAGCTTGAGGTCGAGGGCCGCGACCAGCCGGTGGCCGTCGATGACGCCCAGGCCGGTGACCCGCGAGCCCGGATCGATGCCGAGGATCCGCATCAGCGGCCCCGGGTCGCGGGGCGGGAACGCAGGGCAGCGCGGCTCGCGGGCAACGGGGCCATCAGTCGTCGTAGGCCTCGGACGGGATCTCGGCGTTGTGCCAGACGTTCTGGGTGTCGTCGATGTCCTCGAGCACGTCGAGGAAGGTGACCAGCTTCCGGCCGCTCTCGGCGTCCTGGGGCACCGTGGTGCTGGCGCGCATGGTCACTTCGGCCTCGTCCGGCTCCAGGCCGGCGGCCTTGATCGCGCCGAGCACCTCGGAGAACTGCTCGGGCGTGGTCAGCACCTCGACGCTGTCGTCGTCGGCGGTCTCGATGTCCTCGGCGCCGGCCTCCAGGGCCGCCTCCATGATCCGGTCCTCGTCAGCGCCGGGCCCGAAGCTGATCACGCCCTTCTTGTCGAACAGGTAGGCGACCGAGCCTTCGGTGCCGAGGTTGCCGCCGTGCTTGTTGAACGCGTGGCGCACCGCGGCCACGGTCCGGTTCCGGTTGTCGGTCACCGTGTCGACCATCACCGCCACGCCGCCCGGCGCGTAGCCTTCGTAGCGGATTTCCTCGTAGTCGACGCCTTCGAGCTCACCGGTGGCCTTCTTGATCGCGCGCTCGATGTTGTCCTTGGGCACGTTGGCCGCGTTGGCCTTGTCCCAGGCCAGGCGCAGCCGCGGATTGGCATCGGGGTCGCCACCGCCTTCGCGCGCCGCGACGGTGATTTCGCGCACCAGGCGCGTGAAGATCTTGCCCCGCTTGGCGTCCTGCGCCTTCTTGCGGTGCTGGATGTTGGCCCACTTGGAATGACCTGCCATGGAACGCGTTTTCCTGCCGATGGAACAAGCCGCGAAGTTTACCACGCATGCCCGCCCCGCCCTCGCCCGCCCCGGTCGTGCCCGGGTCGAAGATCGCGCGCCGGGCGCCGCGCTGACGGCGGTTCAGCTTCGAGTCAGCCATAGCCGCTAGAATGACGATCTGAATGACGTTGTAATCCCCGAAACCGACTTCCGGAGACCGACCCATGCGCCGATTCACCCTGCCTGCCGTACCCGCGCTGCTGGCCGCGCTGCTGGCCTCGACCACCGCGCCGGCCCAGACCGGCGAGCTGAACCTGCTGACCGACCTGGGGACACCGTTCCCGCCGGGCTGCCTGTCGATCGATATCCCCGAGCAGCCGGACGACCCGGACAGTCTGCTGGTCGACAGCGACATCAACGTGCCCTCGGCCTTGAGCAACGTAAACGACGCAACCGTGAACGTGCAGATCTGGCGCGTCGCCTGTGCCGACGACGGCTACTCGGTCGTGCTCGTCCGCATGGCCCAGCTGGCGGGCGACCCGGTCGTGATTCCGCAGGTGTATGCCGAAGCCGGCGATGTCGATCGGCCGTTCCACGAGGCCAACCTGCTCCTCATTCCGGCGGCGGGGAACGTCGGCGCGACCGGCGGGATCATCACGAATGCGGGCACTACGTGGATGCTTGCGGTGGAGCCCACGTCGATCGACGGCCAGACGACGTTTCTGCCCGAGGATTACAACGAGCAGTTCACCGTCGAGTTCACCTGGGAGGCCTATTCCGGTTCCGAAGACGTCAATTTCCCGGTGCTGCTCGACCGCTTCGAACCCAGCCTCGACCCGCCCCAGTTCGACGAGCCGGTCCTCAACGGCCGCTTCACCGGCCAGTGGGTAGCCGAGGGCCGCGAGCGCCAGGGCCTGGTGCTGCAGGTCGCCGAAACCGGCGACGCCAACTTCCTGTTCGCGATCTTCTTCACCTACCTCGACGGCGCGCCCCTGTGGGTGACCGGCAACACCACCGCGATCCAGTTCCAGCCCGGTCCGATCTCGGTCGACGCGTTCCGCTTCGACGGCGGCACCTTCTTCGCCGACCCGAACCAGGCGCCGGGCAACGCCATCGACCAGACCCTGATCGGCGACTTCACGATCTCGGTGATCGACTGCAACACGATCCAGCTCGACTACGACTTCACCGACATCGGCGAGGGCAGCGGCACGCTGGTACTGACCCGCCTGGTCCGCGTGGCCGGCTACGACTGCAATCCCTGGGAGTAGCGCCCAGCGCAACGCTCCGGTAATCCTTCCACGCGGCCCGGCCTTCCGGGCCGCGTTCATTTCGAGGCCCTGCGCTTGACGCCGGCCGGCGCCAGCGCGAACACCAGCAGGGCGATCGCGTAGGCCGCTCCGGAGACCGGGTCCCGCGCCAGCACGACCTCCCCGATCGACGCCGCACTCGTCGCCATGCCGGCGCCGAAGACCATGAGAAAGTCGCCCAGTGCGGCGAGGGTGATCGATGGAAGCCTTCGCATGCGCCCTCCCGGCGACCGGATGAAAGCCCTTCGGACGGGGCCCGGTCCCTGTCAGTGGCTATGATGCTGCACTGCCGCCCGCCCCTGCACCTCTTCCGGAGCTTCGCCGATGAGCAAGACCACCACCCGAATCCTCCTGCTGGCCGGGCTTGTCGCCGCCGTCGGCGCTTTCTTCTGGTTCGATCTCGGCCAGTACTTCAGCCTGGCCGAGCTCCGCGAACGTCGCGACGAGTTGCTGACCTACATCGACCGCAATTTCCTCGTCGCCCTGGCGATCTTCATCGGCACCTACATCGTGATGGCGGCGCTGTCCCTCCCGGGGGCCGCGATCCTGACCCTGGCCGGCGGGGCGCTGTTCGGCCTGCTGGCGGGCACCGTCGCGGTCTCCATCGCATCGACGATCGGCGCCACGCTGGTCTTCCTCGCCGCCCGCTTCCTGTTCCGCGAGTCGGTCCAGAAGCGCTTCGGCAAGCGCCTGAAGCGGATCAACGAAGGCGTCGAGCGCGACGGCGCGTTCTACCTGCTGGCACTGCGGCTGGTGCCGATCTTCCCCTTCTGGGTCATCAACCTGGTCATGGCCCTGACCCCGATCCGGACCTGGACCTACGCCTGGGTCAGCCTGGTCGGCATGTTTCCGGCCACGGTGGTCTACGTCAACGCCGGCACCCAGCTCGCCCAGGTCGACTCGATCGGCGACGTGCTGTCGCCGGGCCTGATCGGCGCCTTCGTCCTGCTCGGCCTGCTGCCGCTGATCACACGCTGGATCCTGCGCTTCCTGAAGCACCGCAAGGTCTATGCCGGCCACGACAGGCCGAAGTCCTTCGACTACAACCTGGTCGTGATCGGCGCCGGTTCGGCCGGGCTGGTCTCGTCGCTGATCGGCAGCACGGTCAAGGCGAAGGTCGCGCTGATCGAGAAGCACAGGATGGGCGGCGACTGCCTGAACACGGGCTGCGTGCCGTCGAAGGCGCTGCTGCGTACCGCCCGGCTGGTGCAGGAAGCGCAAGACAGCGAGCGCTACGGCATCCGGTCCATGTCCGTCGACCTCGACTGGAAACAGGTCATGGAGCGCGTGCACTCGGTGATCGCGAAGATCGAGCCGCACGACTCGCCCGAGCGCTATCGCGGCATGGGCGTGGACGTGATGCTTGCCGAGGCCCGGCTCGTTTCGCCGTGGGCGGTCGAGGTGACCGACGACGACGGCACACGGACGATCACCGGACGGAGCATCGTGCTGGCCACCGGCGCCGAGCCGCTGGTGCCGCCGATCGACGGTCTCGATTCGGTGCCCATGATCACCAGCGACACGCTCTGGAGCCTCGACGAACAGCCACGCAGGCTGGTCGTGCTCGGTGGCGGTCCGATCGGCTGCGAGCTGGGCCAGGCCTTCGCCCGTCTCGGCTCGGAGGTGACGATCGTCGAAATGGGCGAACGCCTGCTCCAGAAGGAAGACGTCGAAGCCTCCGAAGCGCTGACGCGGCGCCTGGAGCGCGAGGGCGTGACCGTGGCCACGGGGCACCGGGCGGTGCGATTCGAGGCGGTCGGGGACGGCGGAATCGCGATCTGCGACCGGGACGGCGAAGAGGTCCGCTTCGAGTTCGACCGCGTGCTGGTGGCGCTCGGACGCAAGGCCCGAACCCGGGGCTTCGGGCTCGAAGAGCTCGGTGTGCGGATCGACGACGACGGCACGATCGGTACCGACGACTTCCTGCGGACCAATTTCCCGAACATCCATGTCTGCGGCGACGCGGCCGGACCGTACCAGTTCACCCACGTGGCCTCGCACCAGGCCTGGTTCGCCGCGGTCAACGGCCTGATCGCGCCGTTCTGGTCGTTCCGCGCCGACTACCGGGTGATCCCGTGGGCGACGTTCACGGAGCCGGAAGTCGCACGTGTCGGCCTGAACGAACAGGACGCCGCCGAGCAGGAGATCGACGTGGAGATCACGACCTACGGCCTCGACGACCTGGACCGGGCGATCGCCGAGTCGGCCGACCACGGCTTCGTCAAGGTGCTGACCGAACCGGGCAAGGACAGGATCCTCGGCGCGACGATCGTCGGCGCGCATGCCAGCGAGCTGCTCGCGGAGTTCGTGCTCGCGATGAAGCACGGGCTCGGCCTCGAGAAGATCCTCGGCACGATCCACGTCTACCCGACCCTGAACGAGGCCAACAAGTTCGCCGCCGGCGAGTGGAAGAAGGCGCGCAAGCCCGAGCGCCTGCTGAAACTCGCCGAGCGCTTCTTCGCCTGGCGGCGCGGCTGACGCGGCCTCAGTCGTCGGGCGACTGGAAACCCGGCCGGCCGACCTGGGCGGGGAACTGCGGCACCTTCTGCAGTGCTTCGGGCGAGTAACCGTTGCGCGCGAACACGTCGAGCAAGCGCTGGTAGACCGCGTCGTCGATGCGCGGCTCGCGGGCCATGATCCAGGCGTACTCGCGGCTGGGATGCCCGACGGCGACGTGCCGGTAGTCCGTGTCGACGGCGAGAATCACGTAATCGAAGGTGAACGGCCAGAAGAAGCGGACCTTCCAGCGCGCGTTGCCGCTGCCCTCGACGACCCGGGCCACGCCTTCCATCGATTCCTCCTCCGCACCGAAGTCGTCGCGGTAGAAATACAGGTCGTCCAGCCGGCCGTCGTCGCGCCGGCGGTACACGGCGCGCGAGGCGACGTTGCCGCGCTCGGCGAAGTACGGGATATTGGCGATGACGTACCACTCGCCGAGGTAGCGCTCGAGTTCGACCGGCGCGGCGGTCTCGAGCGGAGGCCGGTCGCCGCGCCCGGAGAACAGGAGCGCGCAGCCGGCGGCGGTCAGCACGACGATGGCGACGAGGAGCCAGCGGATCGAGGGAGCAGTGATGATTTGCATGCGCCCCACTGTGCACCGTCGCGGTGAATCCCCGGTCAGGACACCGGCACGCAGGGCTGCGACGCCCGATCGACTATGCTCGCGTCCCTGGCCCCGCTTCGAACGACTCACGCCATCGACCGCCTGCCCTCGAATTCGCTGAGCGTCATCGTCCCGGTCGGGCCCGGCGACCGGGCGTGGCGGACGCTGCTGCACGCGCTCGGCGCGCTCGCGACGCCGCACGAGATCGTGCTCAGCGCCTGCGAAGCCGCGCCGGACGACCTCGACGCCTTCGCCCCACCGTTCGGAATCCGCTGGCTGCACGCAGAAGCGGGCCGGCCGATCCAGTTGAATCGCGGCGTGCAGGCCGCCCGCAGCGACCAGCTCTGGCTGCTCCACGCCGATGCGATGCCGTCGGCCGCTGCGTTGGCCGAGGCGGCCCCGCCGGTCGAACGCGGCGTCCTGGCCTGGTATCCCCTCCGCTTCGACCCGCCGCGGCCGCCCTGGGTCCGCCTGAACGCGATCGGCGCCAACCTGCGCTCGCGCTGGCTGCACCTCCCCTTCGGTGACCAGGGCTGGCGCCTGACCCGCGCGACCATCGACACGGTCGGCGGCTTCGACCCCGCCTGGACGCGCGGCGAGGACCTGGAGTTCGCGGTGCGCGCGCGCCGGCACGGGGTCCGGTTCCGGCGCTTCCGCACGCCCCTGGCCACCTCGCCGCGTCGCTACGCGGACCGGGGCTGGGCCGCGACGACCTTCGAACACCTGCGCCTGACCCGATCGATGTGGCGTCGGGCGCGACAAGGTGAGCCCGGCGGACGGACAAGGGGCGAAACCCGATGAACGCGTCTTCGCCGGTCGTCGCGGTCTTCGTCAAGACGCCGGGCCGCTCGCCGATCAAGACCCGGCTGGCCCGCGGGCTGGGGACGGCGCCCGTCGAGTCGATCTACCGGGCTTCGCTGGCCTGCGTGGCCGAAGCGGTCGATGCCGCGGAGCTCGCACGCCGCTGGGCGGTCGCCGAAGCCGACTGCGTCGACCGAACGCCGTGGACCGATGCACCCTGCATCGCGCAACCGTCCGGCGATCTCGGTGCGCGCATGGCCGGGGTCTATCGCGCGCTGCGCCGGGATCACCCGGCCGTGCTGCTGGTCGGCGCCGACCTGCCCCAGCTCGACCCGGCGCTGCTCTCGCGGGCCGTCGACTGGCTGACTTCGCCCGAGCGGCACGCGATCGGCCCGGCCCGCGACGGCGGCTTCTGGCTCTACGGCAGCTCGGCCCGGGACCCCACCGCAGGCTGGCCCGGCCTTCCCTACAGCCGGGCGGAGACCGCCGAGCGGTTCCGCGCCGCGATCGACGCCCCGCCCACATCCTGGCTGGAACTTCCGCAGCGCACGGACCTGGACGAGAGCGCCGACATCGCATCGGTGGTCGAGGAACTCGACGCGCTGGATGCACCGACGCCTGCGCAGCAACGGATGCGCGAATGCCTGGAGCGCCTGGCCCGGCTCGGCAAGGACGGCGCCGCATGACCGATCCGCTCGACGACGGCCTGATCCGCCTGCTCGCCTTTTTCGTCGTCGGCGGCCTGCTGCTCGCCCTGCAGTGGCGCTTCGCGCTCCGTGGCGACGGCCGGCCGGCGAAACGACAGGCGGTCAATCTCGCCTTCGGGGTCATCGACACGCTCGTGCTGCGCTTCGCCTTCCCGGTCCTGGCGGTGGCCTGGGCCGCGCAGGTCCATGCCGACGGTGGCGGGCTCTTCGGCGCGCTCGCCTGGCACCCGATCATCGAGTTCGCGATCGCGATTCTCGCGCTGGATCTCGTCATCTACTGGCAGCACCGCCTGATGCACCGCATCCCGCTGCTCTGGCGCATGCACCGCGTCCACCACGCCGACCGCGCCTTCGACGTCACGACTGCAGTGCGCTTCCACCCGCTGGAAATCGCCCTGTCGATGGGCCTGAAGCTCGGCGTCATCACCGCACTCGGCCCCAGCGCCCTGGCCGTCCTGACCTTCGAACTGATGCTCAGCCTCGGCAGCCTCTGGACCCATACCGACATCGCCCTGCCCCGGCCGATCGACCGCGCCACCCGCTGGCTGCTGGTGACGCCAAGCATGCACCGCATCCACCACAGCCCGGACAAGACCGAGACCGACACCAACTACGGCTTCCACCTCTCGATCTGGGACCGCCTCTTCCGCAGCTACCGCGCCGAGCCCAAGCACCCGGAAAAAGCCATGCCGATCGGCCTGGACGAGTACATGAACGATCGAGACCAGGGGCTGATCGCCCTCCTCGCGAACCCGTTCCGCTCGGCGCGCAAAGCGACGCCCCCCGAGCCCTAGCGACGATCGCGGGCAGTGCCCATTCGATCATCGAACCGGGCCCGGCGACGCGTCCGAGGGGAGCGCAGTCGTCACAGCGCTACGGCGAGCATCGACGGCCGAGCAATGCGCCTTTCAAGAAGGCCTTTGGGAAGAAGCCAGGCCGCTCCCTTGGGGTGCTGCGCGTCGCGAGGCGTGTTCGGGTGCGGGAGCCGGACCGGTCGGCGACCGAGCGCCCCGCAGTCGTAGCAGCGCTACGGCGAGGACGCGCGACCGAGTCGAACGGTTCGGATGCCGTGCACGGGCGCGCCACAGTAGCGCAGCACCCCAAGGGAGCGGCCTACAAGAACTGTTCGTTGAGTATCCGCTCGTCCAGCGAATGCTCCGGATCGAACAGCAGCACGTGCTCCGCGTGCTTGTCCTCGGTGACTTCGACCCGCGCGACATCGCGCACTTCGTCGTAGTCGGCGGTGGCGCTGACCGGCCGGCGCTCGGCATTCAGGATCTCGAACTCCACCGTGGCCGCCGCCGGCAGCACCGCGCCGCGCCAGCGGCGGGGCCGGAACGGACTGATCGGGGTCAGGACGACGGCCTCGGTGCCCAGCGGCAGGATCGGTCCGTGCGCGGACAGGTTGTAGGCGGTCGAGCCGGCCGCCGTGGCCACCAGCACGCCGTCGGCGACCAGGCGATCGACCCGTACCGTGCCGTTGACCCGGATCCGCACGTGGGCGGCCTGGCTGGTCTGGCGAAGCAGCGCGACCTCGTTGATCGCGAGCCCGCTGCGGGTCCGGCCGTCCTGCGTGGTCACGTGCATCCGGAGCGGCTTGAGGGTGAAGCTGGCCGCGTCCCGGATCCGCGCCTCGAGGTCCTCTTCGCTGAAGCGGTTCATCAGGAAGCCCACCTCGCCGAAATGCAGGCCGAAGACCGGAATCCGGTGATCGCTGTTCTCGTGCAGCGTGTGCAGCATGAACCCGTCGCCGCCGAGCGCGACGAGCACGTCGGCCTCGGCCACCGGCACGTTGCCGTGGCGCTCGATCATCCGCTCGGCCGCCTCGCGAGCGGCCGGGCGAGCACTGCTCAGGAAGGCGATCCGCAGCGGGCCGTCGTCGAACATCGACTCAGCCGGTGGCGCTGAGCAGCTGGCCGAGGCCGTGGATGGCGACCTGCATCGTGGCGTAGTCCTGGCCCGAGGTGGCACGCATCTCGTCGAGCATCACGCGGGTTCGCTCGACGCTGTCGGCATGCTGGGCGAACCAGGCCTTGATCGGGTCTTCGGCGTCGCGATGTTCGGTCAGGATGCGACGGGTCAGGACGCGGTGATAACCGAACAGCTGATCGCGCAGGTTGCCGCGGGCGTGCGCGTGCCACTGCTTTTCGACCGACAGGTCCTCGACGCTGTCGCGCAGCCAGCGCAGGCACAGCTCGTCGAACAGGCGGAAGTAGATCCGGCCGACCTGCCTGACTTCGAGATCGAGGTTGCGTGCCTCGTCGACGATATCCAGCGACGAGTACATCCAGCCCAGCGCCGCGCAGCGCTGCGCGAAGTCGGCATCGAAGCCCTCGGTCTCGTACTCGGCCACGCGCGTGCGCATGGCGTCGAGCTCTTCCTCGGTCAGGATGTCGGCCAGCGCGTTGCGGAAGTCCTTCATGCCGGGCGCGAAGCGGTTGACCTTGCTCGAGATATCGATCGCGAAGCCGCCCGGAAGCGTGATCAGGCGGCGAGTCGACTGGCGGAGCAGGTTCCAGAGCTCGAGGTAGACCCGGTTCTGGGCCTCCGCATCGACCGCATTGTCCAGCGTTTCCAGCTTGCGCCAGACGGCGCGCGCGTCGAAGATCTCGCGCGCGACCGTGAACGCCTTGGCCACCGTGGCCGACGACGCACCGGTGTCCTCCTTGATCCGCATCGCGAAGTACGCGCCCATCCGGTTGATGAGGTTGTTGGTTACCCGGGTCGCGATGATTTCGCGCTTCAGGCGGTGCTCGGTCATCAGGTCGGCGTGCGCTTCGCGCAGCGGCCGGGGGAAGTAGTCCTCCAGCTCGCGCGACAGGTAGGGATCCTCGGGCACCTCCGAGTCGACCAGGTCCTGGTACAGCGTGATCTTGCTGAAGGAGAACAGCACCGCCAGCTCCGGCCGGGTCAGCCCCTGGCCGCGGGCGACCCGCTCGCGCAGCTCTTCCTCGTCCGGCAGGTCCTCGAGGTCGCGGTCGATCACGCCCTGGTGTTCGAGCATGGTGATGAAATGCGCTTCGGCGCCGAGACGGGTCGAAGTCATCGACTCCATCATGCTCAGCGCCTGGGTCTGCAGGTAGTTGGAGCGCAGCACCAGCTGCTCGACCTCGTCGGTCATCTCGCGCAGCAGGGCGTTGCGTTCGTCCAGCGTCATCCGGCCGGCGGTCACCGCCTGGTTGAGCAGGATCTTGATGTTGACTTCGTGGTCGGAGCAGTCGACGCCGGCCGAATTGTCGATGAAGTCGGTGTTGACCCTTCCGCCGTTTAGCGCGAACTCGATCCGTCCGCGCTGGGTCAGGCCCAGGTTGCCGCCCTCGCCGACCACCCGGCAGCGCAGTTCGCGACCGTCGACCCGGACCGGGTTGTTGGCGAGATCGCCGACATCGGCGTTCGACTGCGACTGGGCCTTGACGTAGGTGCCGATGCCGCCGTTCCACAGCAGGTCGTAATCGGCGGTCAGCAGCTTCTTGATCAGCGCATGCGGCGCCAGCTCCTCGTCCTCGATGCCGAGCCACTCGCGGACCTCGGGCGAGATCGGAATGGTCTTGGACTGGCGCGAGAACACGCCGCCGCCCCTGGAGATCAGCTTGCTGTCGTAGTCGCTCCAGCTCGACCGCGGCAGCTCGAACATGCGCTTGCGCTCCTCGAAGGACGTCTCGGGGTCCGGATCGGGGTCGAGGAAGATGTGCATGTGGTTGAAGGCGGCCTTCAGGCGGATGTGTCGCGAGAGCAGCATGCCGTTGCCGAACACGTCACCGGACATGTCGCCGATCCCGACCACGTCGAAGGGTTCGCTCTGGGTGTCGAGGCCCAGTTCGCGGAAATGCCGTTTGACCGACTCCCAGGCGCCCTTGGCGGTGATGCCCATGCCCTTGTGGTCGTAGCCGTTCGACCCGCCCGAGGCGAACGCATCGCCGAGCCAGAAATCGTGCTCGGCGGAAATCGCGTTGGCGATGTCGGAGAACGTGGCCGTGCCCTTGTCGGCGGCCACCACCAGGTACGGGTCGTCGCCGTCGTGGCGCACCACGCCTTCGGGCGGCACGATCCGGTCGCCGTCGAGGTTGTCGGTGAGATCGAGCAGCCCGTTGATGAACGAACGGTAGCAGTAGACGACTTCGGCCATGATCTCGTCGCGGTCGTCGGTTTCGGGCAGCCGCTTCGGGAAGAATCCGCCCTTGGCGCCGACCGGCACGATCATGGTGTTCTTGACGGTCTGCGCCTTGAGCAGGCCGAGGACCTCGGTCCGGAAGTCCTCGCGCCGGTCCGACCAGCGCAGCCCGCCGCGCGCCACCATGCCGCCGCGCAGGTGCACGCCCTCGACCCGAGGCGAATAGACCCACACCTCGCGGAACGGCCGCGGCCGCGGCAGGTCCGGCAGCCGCGCCGAATCGAACTTGAAGCTCATGTAGTCGTGGGGCTGGCCGCGGGCGTCGAGCTGGAACGCGTTGGTCCGGAGCATGGCCCGGAACACGTCGGCGAAGCTGCGCAGGATGCGGTCCTGGTCGGCGCTGGAGATCGAGTCCATCGTTCGCAGGATGGCAACGCGGACGGTCTGCGCGTCGTCTTCGCGATCGCCCGTCTCGCGCGCAACGTACACGTCGTCGAGAAACTCGTCGAGGACCGGGTCGTCGATCGACTCGGCCAGTTCCTTGCAGTGGCTTTCCAGCTGCTTGCGACCTGCGGCCCGCTGCTTGGCGGTCTCCTCGGTGCGACTCGGATCGAAGCGCGCCTCGAAGTATTCGACCAGCAGGCGCGAGACCAGCGGCCAGGCGGCCAGGGTCTGCTCCATGTACGTCTGCGAGAACGGCGAACCGGTCTGCAGCAGGAACTTGCCGCAGGCCCGGAGCACGCTGGCCTGGCGCCAGCTGAGCTTGGCCAGGAGGACCAGGCGATTGAAGCCGTCGTTCTCGTTGCGGCCGCGCCAGGTCTGCTCGAAGGCGTCCTGGAAGTGATCGCGGACCAGGTCGAGATTGAGATCGGTCCCGCCCGGGGGACGCATGTCGAAGTCCTGGATCCAGATCACGTTGCCGTCGGCCATCTTCAGCTCGTACGGCCGTTCGGAAACGATGCGCATGCCGAGGTTCTCGAGCATCGGCAACACGTCCGACAGCGGGATCGGCTGGTCGTACTTGAACAGCTTGAACCGCAGGATGCCCTTGAGCCGGCGGCGCGGCTTGTACAGGCTCATCTGCAGGTCGCTGATGTGGCGAAGGCGCGCTGCGGCCATCACGTCGAAGCTGGCCACGTGGGGCGCCACGTCGCCCTGGTAGCTGAGCGGGAACGCCTGGCCGAAGCGACGCAGCAGTTCGAGGCCCTGCTCTTCGCCGCAGTTTCGTACCAGGATTTCACCGAGTTCGTCGGTCCAGGAGCGGATCGCCAGCTTGATCTTCGACTCGATCTCGGCCGTATCGATCACCGCCGGCGGTTCGCCCTTGGAGCGGACGATGACATGCATCCGGGCCAGCTTGGATTCGCCGACCTGGACCGAGAAATCGAGCCGCTCGCCCTTCAGCGCGCGTTTGAGGATGTTCTGCACCTTCTGCCGGTTCTCCGTGTTGAACCGGTCGCGCGGGATGAACACCATGCAGGAATAGAAGCGTCCGAAGCGCTCGCGCCGGATGAACAGGCGGGTCTGGGTCCGTTCCTGCAGGTCGAGGATGCCGGTGCTGAGCTTCAGCAGCTCCTCGGCGGTGGCCTGGAACAGCTCGTCCCGGGGCAGGGTCTCGAGGATGTGCAACAGCGCCTTGCCGGCGTGGCTGCCCGGCCGCAGCCCGGACATGCGCAGCACGTCGAGGACCTTGCGGCGGACCAGGGGCGTGTCCTGGCAACGGCGGATGTAGGCCCCGGACGTGAACAGCCCGATGATCCGCTTCTCCCCTGCCACGCCGCCGTCTTCATCGAAGCGCAGCACGGAGATGTAGTCCATGTAGCCGTCGCGGTGGACCGTCGAGCGACCGTTGGTCTTGGTGATGATGATCGGGTGGCTGACGTGCTTGCGGCCCGAATCCGAGTCGCGCGACAGCTCCCGGCTGGGCGAGGCGCGATGGTCCTCGCGCATCAAGCCCAGTCCGCTGCCTTCGACCACCTCGAGCAACCGGCGATCGTCGGACTCGGTGATCTCGTACTCGCGGTATCCAAGGAAGGTGAAGTGATCGTCGGCCAGCCAGCGGAAGAACTCGCGCGCCTCTTCCAGCTCTTCGTCGTCCAGCCCCGATCGGCTGTCGGCGAGCTCGCCGGCGATCTCCTCGGCCTTGCCCAGCATTGCCTTCCAGTCCTTGACCGCGCGGCGGACGTCGGCCAGCGTCGACCGGATCCGCCGTTCGATGCGCGCCAGCGCGTCGGGCGCGGTCTGCCGGTCGATCTGAAGGTGCATCAGCGATTCCGCGTGCGCGTTCGAATCGGTGTCGCCGGCAAGCGCCATCAGGTGACCGGCGGGATCGCGCTGGAGCGCGACCACCGGATGGATGATCAGGTGAACGGACAGGTCGAACCGCGACAGCGCGAGAACCACCGAATCCACCAGGAACGGCATGTCGTCGTTGACGATCTCGACGACGCTGTGGCTGCAGGTCCAGCCGTGCTCGTCTTCGGTCGGGTTGAAGATGCGCAGCTTGACGTCGCCGATGCGACGTTCCCGGACGAATTCGCTGAAGCCTGCGACGATCCGCGCCAGGACCTCCGGCGGCAACTCTTCCGGCTCGATCGCCGGCAGGTTGCGGAGGAACGCGCGGGCAAAGGCCGGATCGACCTTTCCCGGCTGCGCCTCGAGCGCATCGAGGACGCGCTGGACCTCCCGGCGGGTGCTGCTCTTGTCATGCTTGTCGTGCTTCTGGCTGTTGGCTGCGCCCTGCTTGCGGCGCGAGCGCCCTGACTCTGACATCTTCGTCTACCCCGACGTTGGATGCGTGGCGTGTGCGCGGCGGCGGCTCCCCGCCGCGCCCGACGCGATGATCTCGCGACTATCTCAGGCCGGTCTCCTGCCGGCCGATGACCATCCGCTGGATCTCGCTCGTGCCCTCGTAGATTTCCGTGATCTTGGCGTCGCGGAAGTAGCGTTCCACCGGCATTTCCTTGCTGTAGCCCATGCCGCCGTGGATCTGGACGGCCTGATGGGTAATGTACATGCACGCCTCGGACGCGACCAGCTTGGCCATCGATCCATCGACCGTGAAGCGTGCGCCGGTTTCCTGCGACTGGATCTTCGCCCAGGCGGCTCGCAGGGTCAGCAGGCGGGCGGCTTCGAGCCGGCACTTCATGTCGGCGATCTTCGCCTGGATCATCTGGAAGCTCCCGATCTCGCGACCGAAGGCCTTGCGGTCGCGCGACCATTCCAGGCTGGCCTTGTACGCGGCCTGGGCAATGCCGACGGCCTGCGCCGCGATGCCGATGCGACCGGCGTCGAGCACGCCCATCGCGATCTTGAAGCCCTCGCCTTCCTTGCCCAAGAGGCAATCGGCCGGACATTTGTAGCCGTCCAGTTCGATCTCGCAGGTCGCGGAGGCGCGGATTCCCAGCTTCGGCTCGGTCTTGCCGCGGGAGAAACCCTCGACGGTGGTGTCGATGATGAATGCCGACACGCCCTTGGCCCCGGCATCCGGATCGGTCATCGCGAACAGCACGATGTAGTCGGCATGCGGGCCGGACGTGATCCACGACTTGCGTGCGTCGATCACGTAGTGGCTGCCGTCGTCGGACTTGACCGCGCGGGATTTCATGTTGGAGGCATCGGACCCGGACTGCGGCTCGGTCAGCGCGTAGGCGCCGATCGCCTCGCCGGTAGCGACCGCGCGGACGTACTTCTGCTTCTGGTCCTCGGTGCCGTGCTTCAGGATGCCGTTGCAGAACAGCGAGTTGTTGACGCTCATGATCGTGCCGTGCGCCGCGTCGGCCTCGCAGATCTCCATCAGCGCCAGCGCGTAGCCGATCGTGTCGAGTCCGGCGCCGCCGTACGCCTCGGGAACCTCGATGCCCATCAGGCCGAGCTCGCCCATCGCCCGGATGTTCTCGAGCGGGAATTCCCCCGATTCGTCGAACTCGGCGGCGACCGGCGCGATCCGTTCCTGGGCGAACTCGTGCGCCGCGGCCTGGATCATCTGCTGTTCTTCGGTCAATCTGAAATCCATGCTGAATATCGTCCTTTCGGTGCGGGCCCAATGGCGAAGAATTCCGGCCGACCGACACCCGTACGGGGCCGGCCGAAGCTTCGCTCGATCAAGCGTTGAAGTATAGCACCGGGGCGTGGATCGACCCGTGTCCACGCGCTCGTTCCGCCAGGGCGCGTGAGCGGTTCGAACGGCCCGGAACGCTTCGCGACGACCCCCTCCCGCGGGGCGCGAAACGACCGCTGCTCCGGCCCCGGTCCATCGCGCCGATCGATGCCCGAACGTCGGCGAAACCGGGGCGTGAACGCCGCGGAAAAGCGGGTCGCGGATGTGTCGTTTTGTGACGGAGTACTCTTGACATGACTGCGTGACGGGT
Source organism: Halomonas denitrificans (assembly GCA_019800895.1). Taxonomy (NCBI): domain Bacteria; kingdom Pseudomonadati; phylum Pseudomonadota; class Gammaproteobacteria; order Oceanospirillales; family Halomonadaceae; genus Halomonas; species Halomonas denitrificans. The sequence goes on along the minus strand of JAHVKF010000003.1, from coordinate 909,784 downwards.
TAGAATTTCGTCTCCGGTCTGGGGTTCCCCCCTTCCCCGAGCCGGATTGTGGCCGAGGTTCCCCCCTTGCCTCGGCCACTTCTTTTATGCCGAGGTGGCGGAATTGGTAGACGCGCTAGCTTCAGGTGCTAGTGTCCGTTAGGACGTGGGAGTTCGAGTCTCCCCCTCGGCACCATCCCCAGGTGCACTTTCTCGAAACGACGCCCGGGTCGGTCGACAGCATCCTGTGACGCTCGACTGGCCGCCCCGCGGCCACGCCGCGCTACGCGCTACAATTCGCACCGCGCCGAGGTGGCGGAACTGGTAGACGCGCCAGGTTTAGGTCCTGGTGGGGCAACCCGTGGAGGTTCGAGTCCTCTCCTCGGCACCATGTTTCTATTATTTTGACCTGAGGTCGGTCGGGAGCCGTTGTGTGTTTCCACGCAACGGCCCTCGTCTCTGTGCGGCGCGGCGCCCTGACGCGCTGAACGCTCTTGTTGCCGGGTTCTCTGACGATCGAAAAGAGAATCGACCCCTAGAAGCATTTCGCCCCGCGCTTCGCGCTTGCGGGCGACCTTCTTTTGTCAGGCGCAACAAAAGAAGGTAAGAGCGCTCTTCAAAAGCGGGTCGTATCGAGGGGCGAAATCCCCGGGTACGCCGTGGCGACAATACTCGGTGGTCGGCCTCGGGAAAGGGGAAGCTGTTGGTCGCAACCTCCAGGGTTACCCAGGGTGGACGCGGTGAGGAAAACACTCCGGGCGGGCAGCGACCTCGGGATTGCTCCCTCCGACGAGGGGATCGGGCTTCGATCCCTCGCCCGGTAGCCAACGACTGGCGCTCGACAGCTTCTCGTGTCTCAGCGCGGTAAGCGATTTTCTGCGCCGCGCCTCGACCTGACGGGCAACCCCGCTCTCTTCGTACCGCTTTTAAAAGCGCTTTTGGGTACTTTTGAGACGATTGTCAAAAGTACCTCGCCAGCAAGCGGGCGCAGCGCGCGTGGCGAAACGCGTTTGAAATTGGCCGGCACGAGAGCCTCGACTCTACCGCAAGCCCTCCCCGTGGCGAGACTGCGCTGGAACGAAAAAGCCCGGCATCGTGGCCGGGCCGGGAAGTCTTGGGGGTCGTCACGACCGGCCGAGCCGGGGCCGGCTCGTCGGTCGGATCAACGCGGAGTCAGTCGATCGTCAGGTCGACGAGGCCGTCCTGGCTCGCGAACCAGGCCGCGAGGTCCTCGATGTCCTGATCGCTGAGGTTGGCGGCAAAGCCGGCCATGACGGCGTTCTGGCGGTCGCCCGAGCGGTAGGCCTTCAGCGCATGAACGAGGTAGTCGGCATGCTGGCCGGCGAGGATCGGGTAGCTCGGCTGGAGGGCTTCGTCGCCGTTGCGTCCGTGGCAGGACTGGCAGACCTGGGATTTCTCCAGGCCGCGCTGCGCGTTGCCTGCCGCCTGGGCGTCGACGGTGCCGAGGCCGGTGGCGGCCAGGACCGCGATGAATGCGGTGAGCTGTGCCATGCTGAACCGGTTCATGATGCGTCTCCTTCCAGCGTGGCCAGCGACGCGAAGTAGGCGGCGATGTCCTCGATGTCCTGGTCCGACAGGGTGTTGGCCTGGGCCTGCATGGTCGCGTGCTGGCGTTCGCCGGAGCGGTAGGCCTTCAGCGCCGCGACGATGTACTCCTGGTTCTGGCCGCCGAGCCGGGGCACCGTGTAGGTCGGGTAGACGTTCTTGTAGAACGGGATGCCATGGCAGCCGGTGCAGGTGTAGGAGAGCTGCTCGCCGCGGGCCGCGTCGCCGTCGGCCAGCGCAGTCAGCGGGAGCCCGAGCAGCAGCATCAGGGCGATCAGTCGACGTCGCATCAGTATCCATTCCGATTGGTTGAAACGATCCGCCCATTATAGCCGCCCGACCACCTCGCATGCAGGCGCGGGATGTACAATTCCGGTTCATGTCGGACCTCCGACCTGCCCCCTTCACACGACGCCGAATCGCCATGCCCGCACTCGATCCGCTCGACCTCTACCGTATCGCCGACGAACTGACCGACGAGGAGCGGATGATCCGCGAATCGGTGGCGCGCTTCGTCGACTCCAAGGCGATGCCGCTGATCGCGGAATGCTTCGACGAGGGGCGGTTTCCCTCCGAGCTGGTGCCGGAAATCGCCGAGCTCGGCCTGCTCGGCTCCAGCCTCGATGGCTACGGCTGTGCCGGCCTGAACTCGGTCAGCTACGGGCTGATCTGCCAGGAACTCGAGCGCTGCGATTCCGGCCTGCGCAGCTTCGTTTCGGTCCAGTCATCGCTGTGCATGTACCCGATCCACGCCTTCGGCTCCGAAGCCCAGAAGGAACAGTGGCTGCCGCGGATGGCCAGCGGCGAGGTGATCGGCTGCTTCGGCCTGACCGAACCGCACGGCGGCTCCGACCCGGCCAACATGAAGACCCACGCGAAGAAGGACGGCGACGACTGGATCCTCAACGGCGCCAAGATGTGGATCACCAACGGCTCGATCGCCCAGATCGCGATCGTCTGGGCACGGACCGACGACGGCATCCAGGGATTCATCGTCGAGACCGATTCCGACGGCTTCGAGGCCCGCGACGTCAAGGCCAAGATGTCGCTGCGCGCCTCGATCACCTCGGAGCTGTACTTCGACAACGTCCGGGTGCCCGACGCCAACAGGCTGCCGAACGTCAAGGGGCTGAAGGGCCCGCTGTCGTGCCTGACCCAGGCCCGCTACGGCATCACCTGGGGCCCGATCGGCGCCGCCCAGGCCTGCCTGGCCGAAGCGCTGCGATACGCCGAGGATCGAGAGCTGTTCAGGCGCCCGCTGTCGGCCAACCAGGCCGTCCAGCTGCGCCTGGCGGACATGGCCCGGCGGATCACCGGCGCACAGTTGATGTCGCTCCGCCTCGGCCGGCTCAAGGATGCCGGTGAAATGCACCCGACCCAGGTCAGCCTGGCGAAATGGAACAACGTGCGCATGGCGCTCGATATCGCACGCGAATGTCGCGACCTGCTCGGCGGCTCCGGCATCACGCTCGAGTACGTCCCGATCCGCCACATGCTGAACCTGGAATCGGTCATCACCTACGAGGGCACCGAGACCATCCATCAGCTGGTCGTCGGACGCGAACTGACGGGGCACAACGCGTTCTGAGGGCGGCGTCCGCGGCCGGGCCGCGAGCGACATCCGTGTCGTCCTGGTCAGAGCCGGCCGGATCTCGCCGGGCGGCCCGCCCACCGGATGGAATCACCGCATCCCATGGAAGAGAGCCGGGCCCGCCGGTCGCCTGCGATCAGTAGTCCGGCACTCAGTAATAGGGTTTGCTGCCGGTCGAATGATCGGTAGCATCGACTACGTTCCGGATTTCCGGCACGGCCTCGCGCAGCTGGGTCTCGATGCCCTGCTTCAGGGTCACGTCGACCATTCCGCAGCCATGGCAGCCGCCGCCGAACTGCAGGACCACGTCACGATCCTCGGTCACTTCCACCAGCCCCACCCGGCCGCCGTGCCCGGCGACCATCGGATTGACGCGCGTATCGAGCACCCAGGCCACGCGCTCGGACAGCGGCGCATCGGCTCCGGGCGCCCGACCCTTCAGGCCCGGGGCTCGGATGCTGAGTTCACCGCCGGTCTCGTCGGTCTCGAAATCGATCATCGCGCCGCTGAGGGCCGCGCTGCTGTCGCGTTCCACGAACAGGGTGAAGCTGCCGCAGTCGTGGGCCTCGTCGTCCGCGGCTTCACGACCGGCAGGACAGTAATTGAGCTCCACGTCCGCATGGGGCGTGCCGGGATCGCGAACCACCAGCCTCAGGCCGGTCTTCGGCGGTTGTTCTTCGAGCAGCCGGGCGAAGTAATCGCGCGCAGTGGGGGTCACGGTCAACATGGGCAATCGCTGCGAAACGTCTGCACGAAGTATATCGTACCGAATCAGTCCTGTTTGAGGCGACCGACCAGCCAGGGCAGCGAGCGGTCGAAGCGCACGTCCATGCCGCTGTGGGTGCCGTCGAACTCCTCGTGGCAATGGTCGATTCCCGCTGCCTCGAGCCGCCGGTGGAATTCACGGGTGCCGTAGTGGATGAAGTACTGGTCCCGGCTGCCGGCGTCGATCCAGAGCCCGCCGAGGGCCGCCAGCACGTCGAGGTCCCGGTCGGGCCAGTGGACCGGGTCGAACGCCAGCCAGCGTTGCCAGACCGCCTCGTCGAGCCGGGCGGTTTCCAGGTCGAAGGGCAGCGCGAGACCCAGCGGCCGGTCCGCGTCCGGCGAGTAGCTTGCCGCCAGGCACAGCACCATCAGCGTGTGGAACATGCGCCCCGATGGCCGTCTCGACCGCCAGAACGCCCGCACGAAGGCTTCCAGGTCGCGGTCGTGCCGCGCCAGCTCGTCGCAGGCGGCCGGGAAATCGCGCAGGTAGACCCGATCGAAGCCGGCATCGCCCGCGTGGCTGGCCACCGCACCGAACAGGCCCGGGCGGGTCCGCGCGAGGTGCAGCGCGCCGAAGCCCCCGGAGGACTTTCCGAAGGCGGCGCGGCCGCCGGGGTCGGCGATCGTGCGATAGCGCCGGTCCACTTCGGGGATCAGCTCGTCGGCCAGGTAGCGCGCGTAGTGGCCGATGGCCGGCGAATCGACGAACTGGTTGCCGCCGAGTGCGGTGTAGGTGTCGGGCATGACGCACAGCACGGGCGCCATCTCACCGCGGGCGATCAGACGATCGAGGCGCTGGGGGAGTGTTTCGCCGTGGTTGCGCCAGGCCACCTGGGCCGGGCCGGAACTGGTATAGGCCGGCAAGGACCACAGCACCGGGTAGCGGCGCCGATCGGCGTCGTAGCCGGGGGGGAGGTAGACCGCCACACTGCGCCGCGTCGGGTCGCCGAGCGGATTGCCGGCCAGCTCGGACGAGACGAACTCGAAGAACTCGACCCGCCCCCCTTCGTCGACCGGGCGTGGCCGCAGCGGCGGTGCGTGCCCCGTGTCCGTCATCCGAACTCCATCATCCGGGCACTGTCATCCGAGCGGGATCACCTTGCGCTCGCGCGCAGGCACGCGCTCGAGCTCGGGCACCAGCTGCATCAGCACGTCCCGGATGGCCTCCGAGTCGTACTGGCGGACCGCCTGCTCGGCCTGCCGCAGGCGTTGCTCGAAGCCGGCGATATCGGGATACGCGTTGCGGGCGAGGAGAATCTTCTCGTGACCGGTCTTGGCGTAGGCCTCGTGTTCGTGGAACAGTTCCTCGAACAGCTTCTCGCCCGGACGCAGCCCGGTGTAGACGATCTCGATGTCCCGCCCCGGTTCCTTGCCGGCCAACCGGATGAGCTGTTCGGCGAGGTAGCCGATCCGGACCGGCTCACCCATGTCGAGCACGAACACCTCACCGCCCTCGCCCAGCACGGCGGCCTGGAGGATCAGCTGGCCGGCCTCGGCGATGGTCATGAAGTAACGCGAGATTTCCGGGTGCGTCACGGTGACCGGACCGCCGGCGCGGATCTGCTCGTTGAACAGCGGAACCACCGAGCCCGTCGAATTGAGGACGTTGCCGAAGCGAACGGTGATGAACCGGGTTTCGCCGTCCCTCCCCTCCTCGCCGGCCTGGTGGCCCCGGGCGTGACGGTTGCTGTGCTGGCAATAGAGCTCGGCCACACGCTTGGTCGCGCCCATCACGTTGCAGGGGTTGACCGCCTTGTCGGTCGAGATCAGGACGAAGGTCCTGACCCCGTGACGCCGCGCCGCGTCGGCCATCCGCACGGTACCGAGCACGTTGTTCCGGAAGGCTTCCCGGACCTGGTTCTGCAGCATCGGCAGGTGCTTGTACGCCGCGGCGTGGAAGATCACTTCGGGCCGATGGCGGGACACCACGCGCTCGACGGTCGCCGGGTCGCAGACGTCGCCGAGCACGCTGTCCATGACCAGGTCGCGGAATTCCTTGCGCAGCCGGTAATCGATCCGGTAGAGGTTGTACTCGGAACTGTCCAGCACCACCAGGCCGGCCGGATCGAGCCGGGCGATCTGCCGGCACAGCTCGGCGCCGATCGATCCGCCGCCGCCGGTGACCAGGACCCGCTTTCCGGCCAGGCCCGAGCGGATCGCATTCCAGTCCAGCGAAACCGGATCGCGGCCGAGCAGGTCGTCGATCGCGACCGGCTTCAGGTCTTCGAAGCGGGTGATGCTGGCACCGAGCTCCTTGAGCGTCGGAAGGGTCTTGAACTCGATGCCGGCCTGCTCGCAGAGCTCGACGATCCGCTGCATCTGCATGTTGGTGGCCGACGGAATGGCGATCACCGCGAGGTCGACCGCGGCTTCGCGCACGACGCGCGGCAGACGGTCGATGCTGCCGATCACCGGTACGCCGTCGATTTCGGCGTTGCGCAGGCGCTCGTTGTCGTCGAGGAAGCCGACCACTTCGAAGCCGCCGCGGCGACGCAATTCGGGCAGCAGCAGGCGCGCCGACCGGCCCGCGCCGAGGATCACGGTGCGCTGGCTGGCGCGCCGCCAGCGGACCTCGGTCCGCATGTCCTTGATCGTCCTGAAGACCAGCCGGGGAAGTCCGAGCGCGAGCAGCAACAGCGTCGGATACAGCCACAGCAACGGCACCAGATCGCGCGACGGCACGTCCAAGGCGAGCAGCACGGTGGCCGCCGCGACCGCGCCCAGCAGCGAAGCCCGGACGAGGTTGCCGAGATCGGGAAGACTGGCGAAGCGCCACAGCCCGCGGTACAGGCCCACCCGCCAGTGGATCAGCGCCTGCAGCGCAATCAGCAGCGCGGACTCGGCCAGGAGCTGGGCGGTCGACGGCCACGCGACGCCGAGCACCGCTGCGGCGGCCCAGCGCGCCGCGAACCACGCGCCCACGGCCACGAGCAGGTCGTGGAGGATGACGAAGACCCGGATGTTCTGGTACCGCGGCGTACGCCTGAGCACGCGAAAGTTCATTCGTCCCTGTTCTCCGCCTTCGCTCGCTGCCTGGCCGCCGACCAGATCGCGAGCAGCATGACCCCTGTGCACGCTGCGATCGCCGCGTCCCACGCCGGAACCTTCGATGCGAGCACGAAAGCCGGCAGCACGACCGCGAGGTCGAGAACCACCAGTGCGCCGAGAACGCGGGCATGGCTCCAGCCCATGCGGATCAGGCACTGGTAGGCGTGATCGCGGTGCGGAGTATACCATTCACGTCCCGAAACCAGCCTCGCGAGCAGCGTCGCGGTAGCGTCGATCACGAACGGCGACACCGCGATTGCCGCGGCCCAGACCGACACGGATCCGGTCACGGTCCCGGCCAGCGCGAGGAAGGCGAGCACGTAGCCCAGGGTCAGCGAACCGGAGTCGCCGAGGAAGATTCGCGCCGGCGGCCGGTTCCAGAACAGGAAGGCCAGCGAGGCGGCCGCGAGCGCGCCGGCCAGGGCCCCGAGCCCGGTCTCGCCGGCATCCAGGAAGCCGAGCGCCAGCACCAGCCCGCTGAACGCCGCCTGGCCGCTCGCCAGACCGTCCGAGCCGTCCATGAAATTGAACAGGTTGATCATCCAGACGATGGCCAGCACGGCCAGCGGTGTCCAGGCCAGCCACGGTCCGATCGACTGCCCGGCGAACTCGATGACGGGCACGCCCCCCACGGCGGCGACCAGCGCGGCAGCGACGGCAAGCTGGACCGGCAGGCGGATCGCGACGCGCAGCGGCCGGTGATCGTCGGCAAACCCCAGTGCGACGATCGCCAGCAATCCGACCGGGAACGCCGCGCCGCCCGGAACCGGCGGAATCATCAGCGCAGCGGCGCCCACGCCGACGGCCAGCGCAACTCCGCCGCCGCGGGCGACCGGCGCAACGTGGCTGCGGCGCGGGCCCGGCTGGTCGATCAGCCCCCGGCGGCGGGCATAGGCACGCGCCAACGGAGTCAGCACCAACGTCAGCACGAATGCGGCGACCAGCGACATCCAGGAGGCCGCGGTCACTCGCCGAGCACCCCGATCACGGGCCGGGTCGATTCCCAGCCCCGGCAGCTCGGGCACTGCCAATGCCAGGTCTGGCCGCTGAAGCCGCAGTCGACGCAGCGGAACCGGGGCTGGCCGTCCATGAGGCGATCCATCAGCCGCGTCAGCAGGTCCGGGTCGATGGCATCGAGCCGCTGGCCGTGCCGGTGCATCAGATCCAGCAGATAGCGCAGACCGCGAACGCTCGGCCGCTTCTGCAGGCCTTCGAGCAGCAACTCGATGGCGACCTCCGGAGCGCGCTCGGCTTCGAGGCGCGCCAGCCCGAGCAGCGGTGCGGCCGTGGTCGAGCGCTGCTCCATCCGTTGCAGGAAATCGACCAGCTCCTCGGAGCGATCCAGTTCGGCATGGGCGTCGATCAGCCGCTCGAGGACCAGGGCGACCAGGTCGGGGTCCTGCTCGCAGGCCGCGCGGTCGGCCTCGATCGCCTCGGCCCAGCGCTTCTCGTCGAAGGCCAGGCGGGCTTCGATCAGGTGCGCCCGGGCGCAATCGGAGCGGTAACTGCGGGCCGACGCCAGGTGACTCCTGACCGTATCCCGATCGCCGGCCCGACGCGCCTGTTCGGCCAATTCACAGTGGAACTGCGCCGAAAGCGCGGCCGTCGATTCGCCGGTGACCCGTTCCAGGGTGCGAGCCTGGACGATCGCGCCGGGCCAGTCCTTTTCCTGCTGGTAGATCGCCAGCAGGCTGCGGACGGCGGTCTCCGAGAAGCGCCCTTCCCGCGCCAGTTCGCTGAACAGCTTCTCGGCCCGGTCCAGCAAGCCGGCGCGCATGTAGTCCTCGCCCAGTTCGAGCAGCGCCTGGGTCCGGTGCTGCTCGGACAGCTGGGAGCGGGTCATGATGTGCCGGTGAAAATGGATGGCCTTGTCGACCTCGCCGCGGCGACGGAACAGGTTGCCCAGCGCCAGGTGGGTCTCGACCGTATCGCGGTTGACATCGGCCAGGCGGAGAAAGACCTCGATGGCCTTGTCGGGCTCCTCGTTGAGCAGATAGTTGAGGCCGCGGAAGTAGTTCTTCGACAGGGACCTGTCGTGACGCCGCTGTCCGGGATCCGGGTAGCGCCTCGCCAGCCACCAGCCGCTGGCTGCAGCGACCGGCAACAACGCGAGCGCGATCCAGGTCAGTTCATTCATCGGTCGGCAACGTCGTGCCGACTGATGGCGCCCGGCGCCGCCGTCCCAACCGGCCCAGAACGGCGCCGGCGAGAAGTCCGATCAACATCCCGAGCCCGACCGCGGCGGCCACGACCGCACCCAGCGAGGCTTCCCAGCGCACAAGGCCGAGATCGAGCACCACCGGATCGGCGTTGAGCACGCCGAGCAGCAGCCCGAGCGCCGCGCCCGCGATCACGATCAGGGCGAAGAACCAGCGCAGCATGGTCAGTCCCGCGCCGCTTGCGCGGCGTCGTTGACGCGCTCGCGAAGCTCCTTGCCGGGCTTGAAGTGGGGAACGTGCTTTCCCGGAAGAGCGACCGCTTCGCCGGTCTTCGGGTTGCGCCCCATGCGAGGGGGGCGGAAATGGAGTGAAAAGCTGCCGAACCCGCGGATCTCGATCCGGTCGCCGCTTGCCAGCGTCGCACTCATCTGATCGATGATCGACCGAACCGCAAGGTCGACGTCCGCGTGACTCAGGTGCTTCTGGTCAGCCGCAAGCTTATCGATCAGTTCCGACTTGGTCATGGGTCGACGGGGTCCCTTCAGCCGAATGGTTACGGTTCGAGTGCCGGTTGCAACGGGCCGCCGCGCGGCGCGGCGGCCCGGAAGGTAGGCGTGGATCAGTCCTTGCCGAGCTGCTCGCGCAGGAGTTCGCCCAGCTTGGTGCTGCCGGCCTTCGGCGCCTGGTACTGGTCGACCGCATCGGCGAGTTCATCCTCGTCCTTGGCCCGAACCGACAGCGTCAGGTTGCGGGACTTGCGGTCCAGGGCCACGAACTTGGCTTCGACTTCGTCGCCGACCTTGTACACCTTCGTGGCATCGTCGACGCGCTCCTTGAGCATGTCGTTGGCCTTCAGGTAGCCATCGACGCCGTCGGCCAGCTCGACGACCGCACCGCGTTCGTCGATCTCGCGCACGCGACCGGTGACGATCGAACCGCGCGGATGCTCGGCCATGAAGGTCGCGAACGGATCCTGGTCCAGCTGCTTGATGCCCAGCGAGATGCGCTCCCGCTCGGGATCCACGGCCAGCACCACGGCTTCCACTTCCTCACCCTTGCGGAAGTTGCGGATCGCTTCCTCGCCCGGGGTCATCCACGAGATGTCGGACAAGTGGACCAGGCCATCGATGTCGCCTTCCAGGCCGATGAAGATGCCGAAGTCGGTGATCGACTTGATCGTGCCGGAGACCTTGTCGCCCTTGTTGTGCAGGGCGGCAAAGGCTTCCCAGGGGTTCGGCTTGACCTGCTTCATGCCCATCGAGATGCGGCGGCGCTCCGGATCGACGTCCAGCACCATGACCTCGACCTCTTCGCCGATGTGCACGACCTTGTTCGGGTTGACGTTCTTGTTGGTCCAGTCCATTTCGGAGACGTGGACCAGGCCCTCGACACCATCCTCGATCTCGACGAAGCAGCCGTAGTCGGTGATGTTGGTGACGCGGCCGAACAGGCGCGAGCTCGGCGGGTAGCGCCGATCGATGTTGTCCCAGGGATCCTCGCCCAGCTGCTTCAGGCCCAGCGAGACGCGCATGCGTTCGCGGTCGAAGCGCAGCACGCGGACTTCCAGCTCGTCGCCGACCTCGACCACTTCGGACGGATGGCGGACGCGCTTCCAGGACATGTCGGTGATGTGCAGCAGGCCGTCGATACCGCCGAGGTCCAGGAACGCGCCGTAGTCGGTGAGGTTCTTGACCACGCCCTTGACGACCGCGCCCTCTTCCAGGCGTTCGATCAGGTCTTCGCGCTCGGCGGCGAACTCGTGCTCGACCACGGCGCGGCGGGAAACGACCAGGTTGTTGCGGCGACGATCCAGCTTGATGATCTTGAACTCGAGGTCCTTGCCCTCGAGGTAGCTCGGATCGCGCACCGGCCGAACGTCGACGAGCGAGCCCGGGAGGAATGCCCGGATGCCGTCGATGCTGACGGTGAAGCCGCCCTTCACCTTGCCGGTGATCTGGCCGATGACGTTCTCTTCCTTCTCGGACGCCAGCTCCAGCGTGTCCCAGATGCGGGAACGCTTGGCCTTCTCACGCGAGAGGCGGGTCTCGCCGAAGCCGTCCTCGACGGCGTCCAGCGACACTTCGACATCGTCGCCCAGCTCCACTTCCAGCTCGCCGTCCGGCTTGCGGAACTGGTGGATCGGGACGATGCCCTCGGACTTCAGTCCGGCATTGATGACCACGACGTCGTCGCGGATATCGACCACGCGGCCGGTGACGATGGCACCGGGGCGCAGGTTGGCTTCATTCAGGCTCTGTTCGAATAGTTCGGCAAAAGATTCAGTCATTGAAATACGAAGGTTCCTGCAAGAGGCCGGTGCAACGGGTTCCTTGAAATGTTGGGGTTGGGGCCCGGCTTCTTGTCGTCTGCGCCCCACTCGGGCGCTCGTGAGTGAACGCGCCCAGGAGCCGATCTCCGGCCCCTGCGACGCACGCTTGGGTACGACTCTGGTCGTGCGGTACTTCTTAAGTCCTTTCCGGCGGCAGGTCGAGGCAACGCCGAACGCGTTCGAGAATGGTCGCGACGACCTCATCCAGCCCCATGACGGTCGAATCGATCACGATCGCGTCCGAGGCCGGGACGGTCGGTGCGACGCTCCGCTCGCGGTCGCGTCGATCCCGTTCCTGCATGTCCCGAAAAAGACGCGCAAGAATAACAGGTTCCCCTTTTTCCTTCAACTGGTTATAGCGCCTGCGCGCGCGTTCCTCGACGCTCGCCTCGAGGAAGACCTTGACCGGCGCGTCGGGGAAGACCACGGTGCCCATGTCGCGCCCATCGGCCACCAGCCCGGGCGCCCGCCGGCAGCCCCGCTGCAGGTCCAGGAGGGCCTCGCGGACTTCGGGGATCGCCGCGACCTTCGACGCCATCACGCTGACCGGCTCGGTGCGCAGGCGGTCGCCGACCGGTTCACCGTCGAGCAGGACGTCGATTCCGTCACGGCCCGGCCGGAATTCCAGCGGCAGATCGCGGCTCAGCTCGATCAGCGCCTCGCGCTGTTCGGCGGCGATGTCGCGGTCCAGCGCGGCCAGGGCGACCGCGCGGTACACCGCGCCGGAGTCGAGCACGCGCCAGCCGAGGGCGTCGGCGACGCGTGCCGAGACCGCGCCCTTGCCCGCCCCGGAGGGTCCGTCGATCGTCAGCACCGGCGCGGTGTCCTCGCTCATCGCTCCTCGACCTCCACATGACCTTCGTTTTCGACTTCGACCTCGGCCCCGAGCGCGCGCAGGTCGTCGACGAAGCCCGGGTAGCTGGTCGCGATCCAGTCCGCACCGTCGATCTCGACCGGCCCCTCGGCGACCAGGCCCAGCACCGCCAGGCTCATCGCCACGCGGTGATCGCCCGCGGCGTCGACCCGTCCTGCGCGCACGGCGCCGCCGACGATCGTCGCCCCGTCCGGGGCTTCCTCGACCTCGACGCCCAAGCGACGCAGCTGGGTCGTCATCACCGCGATGCGGTCCGACTCCTTGACCCGCAGCTCTTCCGCACCGCGGATCCGGGTGGTCCCGGCGGCGACCGCCGCCAGCGCCATCAGCGCGGGGAACTCGTCGATCGCCAGCGGCACCAGTTCCGGAGAGATGTCGAGCCCCCGAACGGGGCCGAGCGAACGGATTTCGAGGTCGGCGACCGGTTCGTCGCCCGCTCCGCCCTCGACCCGACGCACCTCGACCGCGCCGGACTCCACCATTCCGGCAAGAATCTGCAGCACGCCGTCACGGGTCGGGTTGATGCCGACGCCCCGCAGCAGGATCCGCGAGCCTGGAACCAGCAGCGCGGCAATCAGCGGAAAGGTCGCCGAGGACAGGTCGCCGGGCACGGTCACCTTGGTTCCGGTCAGTTTCGCCGGCCCTTGCAGCGCGGCGCACAGTCCCTGGACGTCGACATCGACGCCGAATGCCGGCAGCAGCCGCTCCGTGTGATCGCGCGACGGCGCCGGAGACACCACCTCCGTGCGGCCCTCGGCGGAGAGACCGGCCAGCAGCAGCGCCGACTTGACCTGCGCGCTGGCCACGCCGAGCTCGAAATGGCCGCCGGTCAGTGCGCGCGGCCGCACGGTCAGGGGCGCGCAGCCCGCGGTGCTTTCGATCGACGCACCCATTCGGGTCAGCGGCTCGACGATGCGTGCCATCGGACGCGCGCGCAGCGACGCGTCGCCGGTCAGGACCAGTTCGGCACCTCGCAGCTCCGGCCGGCCGGCCAGGGCGCCGGTGAGCAGCCGGATGCCGGTCCCCGCGTTGCCGAGATCGAGCGGTCCGTTCGGTGCATGCAGTCGTCCGCCACGGACCAGGATCCGGTCGCCGCGGCGCTCGACCTCGGCGCCCAACGCCTGCATCGCGGCCAGGGTCGCGCGCGTGTCCTCGCCCTCGAGAAAGCCGACGATCTCGGTCTCGCCGTCGGCCAGTCCGCCGAACAGCGCGGCGCGGTGGGAGATGGACTTGTCGCCCGGCGGCGTGATCTCGCCGGCCAGCGGGCCGCGCGCCGGATGGACCCGCAAGCGCATTGGGTCAGTCCCCGAGGATGTCGCCGAGCGCGTCGAGCAGCCGGCGATTCTGCGCTTCCGTGCCGACGGTGATGCGCAGGTAGTCGTCGAGCCCGTAGTTGCCGACCGGACGGACGATGATGCCGCGGCGCAGCAGCGCCTCGTTGAGCTCGGCGCCCGGGCGATCGAAGCGGGCCAGGACGAAGTTGGCCGCCGACGGCACCACGGCGACGTCCAGCGCCTCCAGGCCTTCGCGGAGCTGAACCAGGCCGGCGGCGTTCAGGGTCCGCGATCGCTCGATGAAGGCGTGATCGCCGAGCGCGGCCCGGGCGGCGGCCAGGGCCAGGGAGTTGACGTTGAACGCCGGCCGGACGCGGTTCAGCAGGTCGGCCACGCCCGGGTTCGACAGCGCGTAGCCGACGCGCAGGCCGGCCAGCCCGTAGGCCTTCGAGAAGGTCCGGGTGACGACCAGGTTGGGGAACTGCTCCAGCCAGGTCGAGGCATCGCCCAGTTCGTCGGACTCCGCGTATTCCGTGTAGGCCTCGTCGACGACGCAGATCACGTGCCCCGGCAGCGAGGCCAGGAATTCCCGGATCCTCTCGCCGGAAAGCCAGGTGCCGGTCGGATTGTTCGGATTGGCCAGGAACACCAGCCGCGTGTCGGCGTCGATGCGCTGGTACATCGCGCGCAGGTCGTGGCCCAGCGCCATCGGATGATCGGCGGGCAGCGCCGGTGCGACCGAGGCTTCGGCGCCGACCATCTGGGTCGCGATGGGATAGACCGCGAAGCAGTACTGCGAAAACACCGCCTTCAGGCCCGGCGCCAGAAAGGCCTGGGCCAGGAACACGAGCACGTCGTTCGAACCGTTGCCCAGGGTGATGCAGGCCGGGTCGACGCCGTGCTTCTCGGCCAGGGCGGCCTTCAGGTGGAAGCCGTTGGCATCCGGGTACAACCACAGGTCGTCGATCGCCTCGCGCACGGCCTCGAGCGCCCGCGGACTCGCGCCGAGGGGATTCTCGTTGGACGCCAGCTTGATCGAGTCGGACACGCCGTACTCGCGCTCCAGTTCCTCGATCGGCTTGCCCGGCGTGTACGGCTTGAGCTGGCGCACGCCCGGCACGGCCAGCTCGTTGTAATCCAGCGTTTCCATCGACCCTCCTGGGTTACCGCTGTCCTGACGTTTCTGATGAATGCGATCCCTCGGATGCGTCGACCTGAATCCGTCGAGGCCACCGCACGCGCGGGTTCAATCGGTTTCGGCCTTCGGCTCGCGCTCCATCAGCACGCGTACGCCCTTGGCCGCGTTCCAGCCCTTGAACAGGATGCCGTGAACCTGCTCGGAGATCGGCATCTCGACCCCGGCGCGTTCGGCCGCACGCATGACCTCCTCGGCGGCGCCCACGCCTTCGACCACCTGGCCGATCTCGGCCCGGGCCTCGTCGGCGGTCGCGCCCTTGCCCAGCGCCAACCCGAAGCGCCGGTTGCGCGAGGCATCCCCGGTACAGGTCAACACCAGGTCTCCCATGCCGGCCAGACCCATCAGGGTCCGGGTGCGACAGCCGAGCGCTTCGCCGAGGCGCATCAGCTCGGCCAGGCCGCGCGTGATCAATGCCGCCCGCGTGTTGTTGCCGAGACCCAGCCCGTCGGCCATGCCGCAGGCGATGGCCAGCACGTTCTTGACCGCCCCGCCCAGCTGGGCGCCGACCAGGTCGGCGGTGTAATAGGCGCGGAAGCTCGAGCCGTGCAGCAGCGCGGCCCAGTCGCGGCCGAATTCCGGTGTCGAGGCGCCGACGGTCACCGCCGTGGGCAGTCCGCGTGCGACTTCACCGGCGAAGGACGGACCCGACACGGCGGCCAGGGGAACGCCGTCGCCGAGCCGCTCCACCGCCAGCTCGCTGAGCAGGCGGCCGGTCCCGGGCTCGAAGCCCTTCGTGGCCCAGGCCAGACCCGTGTCCTCGCGGACCGCGGACGCGACGGCCTCGAGGCTCTCGGCGAACGCGTGGCTGGGCGTGACCACGAGAATCCGCTCGGCGCCCTCGAGCGCCTCGTCGACGCCTGCCACGGGGCGAATCGAGGCGTCCAGTTCGACGCCGGGCAGGTAGCGGGCGTTGCAGCGGTCGCTGCGCATCGCCGCGACGTGGTCGCGATCGCGCGCCCAGAGCCGGACCTCGTGGCCGACCCGGGCCAGCTGGATGGCCAGCGCGGTCCCCCAGGAGCCCGCGCCGAGCACCGCAACGGTGCGACGCTCCGACTCGCTCACCGCACGACTCCCGTCGTCATCACTCGGCCGCGCCGTTCGGCGCCTGCTCCGACTGCTGCTGCTGGACGCGCTGGGCGTAGATGGCCTCGAAGTTGATCGGCTGCAGCGGCGGCGCGACGAAGCCGCCGGCGGCGATCAGGGTGCCGACCTGCGTGCGGGCATAGGGGAACAGCACGTTCGGGCACATCACGTTGATCACGTAGGGCAGCTGCTGCTCGCTGAAGCCGGCGAACTGGAACACGCCCGAGTAATGCACTTCGGCGATGAACGCGGTCTTCTCGCCCTGCTTCGCCGTCACGGTCACGGTCAGCACCACTTCGTAGCGGTCGTCGCCGAGCTGGTTGACCCGCTGCGCGAGGTTCAGGTTCATGTCGGGCTGGCCTTCGGCATTCTCCATGCCCATGGCGCCCGGCGCCTCGAACGAGGCGTCCTTCAGGAACACGTGCTGGACGGCCATCTGGGCCTGCTGCTGGGTTTCGCCGCCTGCGGCGGTATCGATCTGTTCGTCTGCCATGTCTGTCGGTTCCTCGAGAGTGTCTGTTGAAAGTTCGTGGCCCGGCGGTCGTGCCGGCTCGCGGGCGCTGCGGCCCGTCGAATCAATCGCTGCGGGCGCTGTCTCGCGCGCTGTCCGCGGCGCGATTCGACTCGTCGGCACCGGGATCGGTCCCGCGCTTCGCGTCCGTGCCCTTCCCGCCGTCTGCCTTGCCCGCCTTGCGGCCCGTGGACTTCGGCTTGGACCGGCCCTTGCCGCGCGTCACCGGCTGGTTGTCGGAGCGCCACTGGGCGAGACCGCCCTTGAGCACGTGGACCTGCTCGAACCCGAGCTTGGTCAGGCGCGAGGCCATCTGCGGCGAGACCTGGCCGTTCTTGCAGTAGAGCAGGACCGGGCGGTCCCTGTATTTCATGAGCTTCTGGTTGCCCGCCTCGAGTCGCGACGGCGTGACGTTCTCGGCGTTGAGGATGTGCCCCTCCGCATAGTCCTTGCTGCTCGAAACGTCGAGGATCAGCGGATCCTCCCGGTTCATCAGCAGGATGGTCTGGTGCGTATCGAGCTCTTTCCAGCGGCGGGCCATCCGGCCCATTTCGCTGGCAATCAGCGCGGCCAGCACAACCGCGAACGCGCCGGTCAGCACCGGGTGGTTTCCGATGAAGGTCAGGACCTGTTCCATGGATTCTCTACGGGTCGTTCCGTGCAAACCGCCATTATCCCGCATTCCCGCCGGCCCTGCTGGAGCGCGCCGCCTTCCCTTCGGGGCGTGTGGGATAATTCCCGGATTCGGGACTCCGGGCCGACACCGCGGTGTCTCCCGCGACCGGGCGCCGAAGCGGGGCCGGATCAGCGCTGGAGGGAGCCCGGCCGCACGCCGGGAGGAACCGGACCCGAACGCCGACCGATACCGTAGCGAGACGCCCAACGAAATGACCGCCCGAACTCCATTGCTGCTGCTCATCCTCGACGGCTGGGGCATTCGCGAAGCCGCCGCCGACAACGCGATCAGCACCGCCGACACCCCGAACTGGGACCGCCTCTGGGCCGACGATCCGCACGCCCTGCTCGAAACGTCCGGCGAGGCGGTCGGGTTGCCCGCCGGCCAGATGGGAAATTCCGAGGTCGGCCACATGAACATCGGCGCCGGTCGGATCGTCTACCAGGACTTCACCCGGATCACGAAGGCGATCGAGGACGGCGAGTTGACCGAAAACGCGGCGCTGAAGAAGGCGATGACCGAATCCGGCGACCGCACGCTGCACCTGATCGGTCTGCTCTCGCCGGGCGGCGTGCACAGCCACGAAGATCACCTGTTCGCGACGCTCCGGATGGCCGCCGAACTTCACCCCGGGCCGATCGCCGTGCACGCCATCCTCGACGGCCGCGACATGCCGCCTCGCTCGGCCGCCCCGTCGCTCGAGGCGCTGGAACGCGAGGTCGGCGCCATCGATCGGGCCCGGGTCGCCACGGTCGGCGGACGCTACTTCGCGATGGATCGCGACAACCGCTGGGACCGGGTCCGGCGGGCCTGGGACGCGATCGTCGACGCACGCTCCGAGCTACGTTCCGAGCGGCCGTCCGATGCGCTCGAGGCCGCGTACGCACGCGACGAGAACGACGAGTTCGTCCAGCCCACGCTGATCGGCGACGGCGTACCGATCGAAGACGGCGACGCGGTGATCTTCTTCAACTTCCGCGCCGACCGCGCCCGGCAGTTCTGCCAGGCCCTGGTCGATCCCGCGTTCGACGGCTTCGAGGCCCGCCGACCTGCGCTTTCCGTACTGACGACGATGACCGCCTACATCGACGGGCTGCCGGCCGAGGTCGCCTTTCCGCCGACCCGCATGGACCACCTGCTCGGCGGTGAACTGGCCCGGGCCGGCCTGAGGCAACTGCGGATCGCCGAGACCGAGAAGTACGCGCACGTCACCTACTTCTTCAACGGCGGCGAGGAACAGGTGTTCGACGGCGAGGACCGGGTCCTGATCCCCTCCCCCGACGTCGCCACCTACGACCTGAAGCCGGAAATGAGCGCGCCGGAACTGACCGATCGCCTGGTCGCCGCCATCGGTGCAGGCGACCACGACGTCATCATCTGCAACGTGGCGAACCCGGACATGGTCGGCCACAGCGGCATCTTCGAAGCCGCGGTGCAGGCCGCCGAGGCGGTCGATCGCCTGCTCGGGCGGGTGGTGAGTGCCGTCGACGAGGCCGGCGGCGAACTCCTGGTCACCGCCGATCACGGCAACGTCGAGCAGATGCTCGATCCCGAGACGGGCCAGACACATACGGCGCACACGACCAATCCCGTACCGCTGGTGTTCCATGGGCGGGCCGCCACGGTCGAGGCCGTCGGCAGCCTGCGCGACATCGCGCCGACGATGCTGACGCTCCTCGGGCTCGCGGTACCCGGCGAAATGACCGGCCGAGCCCTGGTTCATCCGGAGGAATGAAGCGCAAGGAGTGCCAGCTGCGAGCGGCGGCGTTCAGTGCACTCGTCGTCGGTGCACTCGTCGTCGCTCCCCCGGCGCCGGCCCAGGTCTCGCAGCGCGAAGCATCCGAGATCGAGACCGAACTGGCCGAACTGCGCGCCGAGATCGAGGCGATCCGCGAAACGCTCGAGCAACAGCGCTCGGTCGCTGCCGATGAGCAGGACGCCCTGGCCGCGTCCGAACGCGAACTCGCCGCCCTGGCCCGCGACCTGCGCGAAACCGAATCCGAACTGAGCGAGGCCCGCGCCGCCGTGGCCGAGCTGCAGGACCGCGCCGAAGAACTGCAGCTGCGCATCGAGGAGCAGCGCGAGCGGCTGGCCGCCCAGCTGCAGGCGGCGTACCGGCTGGGTTCACGATCGCGCCTGCGCACGCTGCTCAACGCCGAGGACCCCAACCGGATCAGCCGCCAGCTGGCCATGCACGGCTACCTCGGACGGGCCCGCGCGGAACTGGTCGACGCCCTGATCGCCAGCCGGCGCGACCTCGACGCCGTGCTCGACGCGCGTCGCGAGCGGGAACGGGACCTGGCCGCTCTGGTCGAGCGGCAACAGGCCTCGCTGGCCGCCCAGCGCTCCGCCCGCGAAGAGCGCGAGATCGCCCTGGCCGAACTGCGCGAACGGATCCGCACCGACGAAGCCCGCCTCGCTGAACGCCGCACCGCGGCCGCCGAACTCGAAACGCTGCTCGACCGCCTGGCCGGCGCCCTTGCCGATATCCCGCCAGAACTGGCCGCACCCCCCTTCGCCGACCTGCGCGGGACCCTGCCGATGCCAGTGCCGGGCCGAGTGCGCGCCGCGTTCAGCGACGCCCGCAATGCCGAGTCGACCTGGCAGGGCTGGCTGATCGAGGCGGAGACCGGGGACGAAGTGCGCGCCGTCGCCTACGGCCGGGTCGCCTACGCGGACTGGTTGAGGGGCTACGGGATGATGCTGATCGTCGATCACGGCGACGGCTGGATGAGCCTCTACGGCCACAACCAGGCGCTGCTGGCCGACGTCGGCGACTGGGTCGAACCCGGCCAGGTCGTGGCCCTGGCCGGCAGCTCCGGCGGCGAGACGCGCGCCGGACTCTATTTCCAGCTGCGTCGTGACGGCGAGCCGGTCGACCCGGCTCGCTGGATCCGGCGCTGAACGGGCCGGCTCCCGACGTCGATCAGCCAGCCGGGTACGGGTAGACGTAGCTGGTGCCCGGGCCGAGCGGCAGGCCCAGCATCCAGTAGCCGATCAGGAAGACCGACCAGACCAGCAGGAACACCACGGAGAACGGCAGCATCAGCGACACCAGCGTGCCGATGCCGGTCGACTTCACGTAGCGCTGGCAGTACACCACGACCAGTGGGAAGTACGGCATCAGCGGCGTGATGATGTTGGTCGACGAATCGCCGACCCGATAGGCTGCCTGGGTCAGCTCCGGCGAGAAGCCGACCTGCATCAACATCGGCACGAAGATCGGCGCCAGCAACGCCCATTTGGCCGACGCCGACCCGACGAACAGGTTGACGAAGCCGACCAGCAGGATGATGCCGAACAGGGTCAGCCCGCCCGGCAGCGCCAGCTCGCGCAGGAAGTTGCCGCCTTCCACCGCCAGCAGCACACCCAGGCCCGAGCGGCCGAACTCGGCCACGAACAGCGCGCAGAAGAACGCCATGACGATGTAGTAGGCCATCGAGCTCATCGTCGTCGACATCGCGTCCACGACGTCCTTGCTCTTCTCGAAGGTGCCGGTCATGTAGCCGTAGATCACCCCCGGCACCACGAAGAAGATGAAGATCAGCGGCACGATCGACTGCATGATCGGCGCCGAGAACTGGGTCAGTTCGCCGGTCGCGGCGTCACGGAACGGCGAACCGCCCGGAATCAGCGCGAGGACCAGGAGCACGAAGCCGATCGCCATGACGGCGGTCGACACCCACATCGCCCGGTTCTCCTTCGTGCTGATGTCGTGCATCTCGGGCATCTCCTCCTTGTCGCCGTCCAGCGGCGTGTCGGCGAGGCGCGGCTCGATGATCCGGTCGGTGATCCACCAACCGAGCAGCACGATCACCAGACACGAGGCCGAGGTGAAGTACCAGTTGATCAGCGGGTGGAGTTCCACGCTCGCGTCGGCGAGCTGGGCGGCCGGCAGCGTGAAGCCCATCAGCAGCGGATCGATCGCCGACGGGATGAAGTTCGCCGAGAAGCCCCCGGACACACCGGCGAAGGCCGCCGCGATGCCGGCCAGGGGGTGGCGACCGGCGGCGTAGAAGATGATGCCGCCGAGCGGAATCACCACCACGTAGCCCGCGTCGACCGCGGTATGGCTGATGATCGCGATCAGGATCAGCATCGGCGTGAGCAGCATCTTGGGCGTGAACGCCAGCAGCTTCTTCAGCAGCGCGTTGATGTAGCCGCTCTGTTCGGCCACGCCGACCCCGAGCATGGCGACCAGGACCACGCCCAGCGGCGCAAAGCCGGTAAAGGTGTCGACCATGGTAGTCAGGAAACTGACCAGGTTCGAACCGGTCAGCAGGTTGGTGATGGTGATGGCCTCACCGGTCGACGGATGCTGGGCGCCGAACTGAACGCCGGACAGCAGCCAGGACAGGATCCAGACCACGATCATCAGCAGCAGGAACAGCATGGCCGGGTCGGGCAGCTTGTTGCCGACGACCTCGATGAAGTTCAGCGCGCGATTGAGCCAGCCGCCCTCGTTGGTGGTTCCGCCGTTGTCGGACGGCTTCGATTCGGTGTTCATTGCGGAAGGCTCCCCGTGGTTGTGCGGATCATCGTGATTGTCGTTTCGTCGTTGTCGTTGTGCCGGTCGTGGTGTGGACCGCGATTCCGGGGCCTGCATCGGCCCGGCGCCTGCGGGATCCGGGGTCCGGAGCGACCGGATGAAGCGGCTGCGGGCGCGCCGGGAAAGCTACCACAACCGCCCTGCCCCGACCAGTTCCGCGCCGGCGGCGCCGTCCGGGCCTAGCGCTTGCGTCCGGGACCGTCGACCGGCAGCGGCGTGACCTTCTCGCCGCTGGTCCGGTCGCGGATCACGCTGGCCCCGCGCTTCTTCACCTTCTCGATCCGGATCACCGACTGCATCGGCAGCAGCAGCTGCTCCGTGTCGGCGAACTCGCGACGCATCCGTTCCTCGGTCGGATCGATGACGACCCCGGTCTCGGTGTCGAACAACAGCTTCGTCACGGTCACGAAGCCGACCAGGTGGCTGGACTCGACGGCCTCGGCGAACAGCTCGTAGACCTGGCCCCGGTTCAGGAACACGATCTTGTACATCGATTCAATCCTCTTTCGAGTCGAGCCGCGGGTTGCGTCTCAAGCGGAACAAGCCCGCGACCGCGACGCCGGACAGGAAGCCGGCGACATGGGTCCACCAGGCCACTTCGCCCGACTGCGGGCCGAACACCCAGTAGAGCAACTGGAGCGTGAACCAGGAGCCGATCACCAGCAGCGCCGGAATCCGCGCGAACTGGAGGAACACACCCAGCGGCAGCCACAGGCCGATCCGTCGGGTCGGGAACAGGCCCAGGTACAGACCGATCACCGCCGAGACGCCGCCGCTGGCGCCGACCACGGTCCGGCCCAGATCGGGGCTCCCGAGCACGACCGAGAAATTGGCCAGGGCGCCGAGGAGCACGAACGCGAGCACGAACTGCGCGTGGCCGATCGCACGTTCGACGGGAATACCGAACACCCACAGGTAGGCCAGGTTGCCGACCAGGTGGAGCCCGCTGGCATGCACGAACAGCGCGGTGAACAGGGCGCCCACCTGGCGCAGGTCTCGCTGCTCGCCCCCGGACAGGGCAGCGCTGACCTGGTCGGGCGAGAAGCCCCAGAACTCGAGCCAGTTGCCCGCCGCCGGTCCGATCTGGAGCAGGTGGACGCCCCACATCAGCGATGCGACCAGCGAAACCCCGAACACGCCGCCGGGAAAGCGCGAGGCGCGCGAACGCCGTTCCGTGCGGTGGACGACGCTCACCGGCCCCCGCAGGGTCGAGGCCCCGCGCCGACCGCCGGCCAGTGCGCCCGATTGCGCGGCATCCGGGGCCGGGCCGTGCTCATTCGATCCGGATCCGGTAGTTGCGGTACCCGACCACGATGCCCCGCGGCCTGATTTCCTCGAGCTGCACGCCGCGCGCCAGGGCATCGCCTTCGCCGTAGCGCTCGCCGTCGACCAGCACGAAGCGATCGGCCGGATCGGGCGCGAACACGTGGACCGCCACCTCGATCCGGGGGAATTCCGCACGCAGGCCTGCCGGAAGCTCCCACGGCAGAATGCTGTCGTCTCGCGACGCCGTGGCCGGGGCATTTCCGGCGACCTCGGGAGCGTTCTCGAGCTCCTCCCGCGGGCGACCCGCTGTCTCGGCCGGCGCGCTCGAAGCCGCTGCCTGCGTTCGCGGCGACGCATCGAGCGCGGCCGCCGCATCGTCGAGAGCGGATTCCGGCGGCTCGGGGCGATTCGCAGTCGCGGCGCCGCTCGGCGCTGCGGATTCCACGCCGGCAGCCGCGGTGGGCTCGCCGTCCAGCGTCGGATCGGGCTCCGGAACGGCGTCGGCCCCTTCGCCTGCCGCCGGCGTCCGCGGCGCGGCCGCGAGCGACGCCTCCGCAGGCTCGATCGCGGCGGCAACCTCCGGCGAGGTTTCAACGGCGGGTTCCGGGGCCGGACGCCGATACACCGGGGCGACCAGCTGCTGCTCCGGTTCGAGTTCGGGTTGGGGGTCGTCGTCGGCCGAGCGCGAGCCAGCGTCCGCCGCGGCCGGCGAATCGGCCCAGGACCGCCACGCCGAGGCCAGTTCCGCCGAGCCGGGCCGGCCCGCGGCCCACCAGGCGGCCGCAAAGAGCAGCGCCAGCAAGATGAGCACGAGGACGAGCCAGGGGCCGCGGCGGCGCGAACGCGGGGCCGATGCCCGCTCCCCGGCCGCGGGACCGGTCGGCAGGCCCAGCGGCGGCGGCGACCCCGTCGTCCGCCGCTTTTCCGATTTCCTGAGTGCCTCGAGCAGCAGCGACATCAGCGCGGCCCCGCCGGCGGTTCATCTGCACCGTCGTCCGATGTCGCGGGCGCCGTGGCCCCGGTCGGTGCCAGCGCGCCGTTCGCCGCCACCGTCCCGGCCGACGGCGCCGTCATGTAGAGCCGGGTGACCGGGCCGATCATGCCGTCTTCGCGCAGCCCGTTGCGGCGCTGAAAGCCCCGCACCCAGTCCTCGAAGGCCGCGTCGTAGCGATCGTCCAGGGCGCCGTTCCAGGGCGATTCGGCATGCGCAGCGGCGGTCCGCTTCAGCGATTCGATCGCCGCATCGCGTTCGCCGCTGCGCCAGATCCGGCCGCTGTCGGGCCAGATCGCGAGAAACTCACCACGCCACCGCCGCTCCACCGCGTCCGACGGCACGCGGAAGTCCTGGCCCGACTGGCGGATCCGCAGCTGCCGGTCGCCGAGCGCGACCAGCAGCACCATCGCGTCCTCCGGCTCGGCCAGGCGCAGCAGCACCGGTCGGCCGAGGTCGCGGATCAGGGCCAGGTTGCCCCGCAGGCGGTAGCAGGCCAGGCCCTCGGCGTGCTGGTCGCGGCAGGCGGTCTCGACCAGCGCGGCGTCCACGCCGGGCCAGAGCGCGGCGGCTTCGCGCATCGCATCAATGGCGCTGGCATCGTCGAGCACCTGCCTCCACATCGGCTGCGGCTCGTCCGGCGGCGGTTCGGCGGGCACCCGGTTCAGGGACCAGACCACGCCCGCGGCAACGACCAGCACCAGCACCACCGCGGCCAGCGAAAGCCCCGCGGTCAGGCTGCGTCGACCGCCCTCCTCGTCGCCGACCACCACCTCGCCGGCGGCCCGATTGATCAAGGCCGGCGTGATGCGGTCGCTCTCGGCCGCGTAGCCGGCCATCAGCGCGCGATCGGCAATGATGTTGATCAGCCGCGGCACGCCGCCGGAGACGTGGTGCAGCGTGCGCAGCGCCGCCGGCGTGAACGGGCAGCGCTCGGCGCCGGCGATGGTCAGCCGGTGACGCACGTATTCGGCGGTCTCGGTCGGCGCCAGGGGGGCCAGGTGATAGCGTGCGGTGATCCGCTGCGCGAGCTGGCGCAGCGACGGGCGCGACAGTAGTTCGCGCAACTCCGGCTGGCCGAGCAGGATGATCTGCAGCAGCTTGTCGGTGGCGGTCTCGAGGTTGGTCAGCAGGCGGACCTGCTCCAGGGTCTCGCGGCTCATGTTCTGCGCTTCGTCGACGATCAGGACCGCGCGCTCGCCGGCGGAATGGATGTCGAGCAGCCGCCGGTTGAGGCGCTCGTTGAGATCCTCCAGGCTGCCGTCGGAGTCCTCGAGCGGAACCGCCAGCTCGCGGCAGACCGCGCGCAGGAGCTCGCGCGGCTCGAGCATGGGGTTGAGCACCAGCGCGATGTGCGTGCGTTCGGGCACCTGCTCGAGCAGCAAGCGGCACAAGGTGGTCTTGCCGGTGCCGACTTCGCCGGTGAGCTGGACGAAGCCCCCGCTGCCGCCGCGGCCGATGCCGTACAACAGGTGCGCCAGGGCGTCCTGGTGGCGCTGGCTCAGGTAGACGAAGCGCGGGTCCGGGGTGATCGAGAACGGGCGCTCGTCGAGACCGTAGAACTGTTCGTACATGTCAGCGGGCTGCGCTCATGGTCAGTCCGACAGCACCATCAGCGAAGCGTTTCCTCCGACGGCCGCGGTGTTGATCGTGCGCACGCGCTCGACGGCAAAGCGCGCGAGGTAGTGCGGGCCGCCGGCCTTCGGTCCGGTGCCCGAGAGGCCCTCGCCGCCGAACGGCTGGACGCCGACCACGGCGCCGGTCATGTTTCGATTGACGTAGGCGTTGCCGACATGGACCCGCCGGCACAGGGACTGCTGGACCCGGTCGATGCGGCTGTGCACGCCCAGGGTCAGGCCGTAGCCCGTTGCGTTGATCGCGTCGATGACCTTGTCGATGTCGCGCGCCCGGTAGCGCACCACGTGCAGCATCGGCCCGAACACCTCGCCGTCCAGGCTCTCGATGCCGCTGATCTCGTAGGCGCGCGGCGCGAACCAGAACCCCTCGGGCCGGCGCCCTTCCAACGGCACCTTGGCGAGCAGCTTGGCGCCCGATTCCATCCGGTCGGCGTGCGACTGCAGCATCTGCAGCTGCGAGGCGTCGATCACCGGGCCGATATCGCTCTTGAGGTGGCCGGGCCAGCCGACGCGCAGCTCCTTCATCGCGCCGGCCAGCATCGTCAGCATATGGTCGGCGACGTCGTCCTGCACATACAGCACGCGCAGCGCGGAGCAGCGCTGGCCGGCCGACAGGAACGCCGACTGGATGACGTCGCGGACGACCTGTTCGGCCAGGGCCGAGGAATCGACGATCATCGCGTTCTGGCCGCCGGTCTCGGCAATCAGGGTCGCCAGCGGGCCGTCGCGCTCGGCCAGGGCCCGGTTGATCGCCCGCGCCGTCTCGGTCGACCCCGTGAAGGCCACCCCGGCGATCCGCGGATCGCGGGTCAGCGCCGCACCCAGCCGCCCGTCGCCGGGCAGCATCTGCAGCACGCCCTCGGGAATGCCTGCCTGGTACATCAGTTCGACGGCGCGCGCAGCGACCAGCGGGGTTTGCTCGGCGGGCTTGGCAATGACCGCGTTGCCGGCGACCAGCGCGGCGACCACCTGGCCGGTGAAGATCGCCAGCGGGAAGTTCCACGGGCTGATACAGACGAACACGCCGCGACCGTGCAGGGACAGCTCGTTGTGCTCGCCGGTGGGCCCCGGCAGGACCGTCGGCCCGGCGAACTCGCGGCGTGCTTCCATCGCGTAGTAGCGGCAGAAATCGGCGGCCTCGCGGACTTCGGCGATGCCGTCCTTCAAGGACTTGCCGGCTTCGCGCACGCACAGGGCCATCAGCTCGTCGCGATGGTCCTCGAGCAGGTCGGCCAGGCGATCCAGCGTGGCGGCCCGGTCGGCGGCCGGCGTCGCATCCCAATCGCGCTGCTTCGAAAGCGCCACTTCGATGGCCGGGCCGGCGGCTTCGGGTACCGCGAACGCCACCTCGCCGACCCGATCCTCGCGATCGGCCGGCGAGCGCACGACGCGGGCGGCTTCCGACGGCAGGCCGGAAACGCCCATCGGCGCGGCCCGCCATTCGCCGCTGCCGGTGGCCTTCATCTGCTCGGCCAGGCGTTCCAGATCGCCCTGTCGGGCGAAATTGATGCCGCGGGAATTGCACCGGTCCTCGCCGAACAGATCGACCGGAAGCGGGATCTTCGGGTGCGACAGCACGTCGAAGCGCTCGACCGCCTCGATCGGGTCGGACACCACCTCTTCCGGCGGCAGCCGCTCGTCGACGATGCGATTGACGAAGGAGGTGTTCGCGCCGTTCTCGAGCAGGCGCCGGACCAGGTACGGGAGCAGGTCCTTGTGGTTTCCGACCGGCGCGTAGACGCGGCAGTGGCCCTGGAACCCGTCGTTGTCCAGCACCTCTTCGTAGAGCTCCCGGCCCATCCCGTGCAGGCGCTGGTACTCGAAGTCCGTGCGCGACCCGGCCATTTCGCTGACCGCGCAGATCGTGTGCGCGTTGTGCGTCGCGAACTGCGGGTAGAAGGCACCGGGCAGATCGAGCAGCTTGCGCGCGCAGGCCAGGTAGGACACGTCCGTGTTCGGCTTGCGGCTGAACACCGGGTAGCCGTCGTGCCCTTCGACCTGGGCGAACTTGATCTCCGTGTCCCAGTAGGCGCCCTTGACCAGCCGGATCGGAATCCGGTGACCGGTCCGCTCGGCCAGCTCGGCGAGCCAGTCGATCGCGGCCCAGGCGCGCTTCTGGTAGGCCTGCAGCGCCAGGCCCAGGCCGTCCCAGCCGGCCAGCGATTCGTCGGCCAGGACCGCGGCGAACACGTCCAGCGACAGCATCAGCCGCTCGGCCTCCTCGGCATCGACGGTCAGCGCGATGCCCGCATCGCGCGCCCGGCGGGCGAGATCGAGGAGTACGGGTGCGAGCTCGTCGAGGACCCGCTGGCGCTTGGCCGGCTCGTAGCGCGGGTGCAGCGCCGAGAGCTTGACCGAGATGCTCGGCACGTCGAACACGTCGCGCTCGTCGCCGGCCTTTCGGATCGCCGCGCCGATCGCGTCGATCGCATCGGCGTAGGCCTGGCGGTAGCGCTCGGCGTCCTCGGCGGTCAGCGCCGCCTCGCCGAGCATGTCGAAGGAATAGCGGAAGCGGCGGTTGCCCTTCTTCCCCGCGCGATCCATGGCCTCGGAGATCGTCCTGCCCATCACGTACTGGTGGCCCATGATGCGCATGGCCTGGCGAATCGCCAGGCGCACCACCGGTTCGCCGGACTTGTTGGCCAGCCGCGCCAGGACCGAGCTGAAATCGCGCCGCGCGGACTGCCCCACGCGAACCATCCTGCCGGTCAGCATCAGGCCCCAGGTCGAGGCGTTGACGAACAGCGATTCGCTCTTGCCGAGATGGGTTTCCCAATTGGCTTCCGACAGCTTGTCGGCGATCAGCGCTTCGGCCGTATCGGAATCCGGGATGCGAAGCAGCGCCTCGGCCAGGCACATCAGCACCACGCCCTCCTCCGACGACAGGTCGTACTCGCGCATGAACGCTTCCATCGCGCCCTGGTCGTCGGCGCGCTTGCGGACCCGGCGAACCAGGTCCACGGCACGGTTCGAGATTGCCGCGCGGGCGTCGGTGCCCAGGCGAATCTCGGCCAGCAGCGACGGCACGTGCTCCGATTCCGGGACGGCCCAGGCCTCGTCCATGGCCCGGCGGAGGGGATGGTCGGGCAGATCGCCCGGATCAACGAAAGGAAAGTCTGCGCTCATCGCGGCCCGCTGCTCCAGAAAAAGGTGGCGAAAATACGAGTCGGTCGGCGCCCGAACAGCGTCCGGACGGGGCCGCTCGGGGCGGCCGGCGCCAGTGTAACGCAACGTCACGCCCGTGCGATTCCGCCCGCACATCCGGCGCCGACGGAGCACGACATCCGTGAACGCCGGCAACGCCTCGAACGATCCGAATCCGTTACAATACGTCGTCTGAGGAACCGCCTGTTCGACGGTCGAACCCGATGCTGAAAATCGAAGCAGCCAGCGGCGCAAGCGGGACCCGCCGCGCCGAGTTGCTTTCGAACCTTTCACTGACCCTCGACCGGCTGGCCGTCGTGTTCCTGGTGCTCAGCGCGATCACGCTGCTGGTGGCCCTGCTGCCGACGCTGATGGGGTTCTGGCCGGTGTTCGCGATCGCGATGGTCCACCTGGCGATCGTCGGCTGGTGTTTCCGGCTGGCCTGGCGGGGGCACTGGCATCGACAGGAAGTGTGCGTCGATGCCGACCGCCTGACGCTGGTCGACTGTTCCGCTCGAGGACGCGTCGAGCGAAGCTGGCCGTCGAGCTGGGTGCGGATCGACGTCGACCGGAGCGGCATCGATCCGCGACTGTTCATCGGCATGCACGATGAACGCACCGAGATCGGCGCGTTCGTGCCGGCCGAGGAGCGTCTCGAAGCGGCCCGGTGGTTGCGCGAGACGCTGGCGGACTGCCGGACCGCCGCGTCCCGCCGGGACGACCGATGACAGCGACCGGCGAAGGGCGTCGCAAGCAGGTTGAGCGACACGGACGAAATGCAAGAATTCAAGCGCGAATTCCACGAATCGTAAATCGACAACGAGCGAGTTCAGGATGAAGAGAACCAACGAACTGATCGTCGGCCTGGCCATGGTTGCGGTGATTGCCGCAGTCACCTGGGCTCTGTTCGCCGTGGGCGACAACATGACGCCGGGCGTGACGCCGTTCAGCCAGGACGTCTACCAACTGCACATGGTGATCCTGGGCATCGTCACGGTCATCGGCGTGCTGGTGTTCGCGGCGATGTTCACCTCGATCTACCTGCACCGGAAATCCAAGGGCGCCGAGGCCGCGCAGTTCACCCACTCGACCAAGGCGGAAATCACCTGGACGGTGATTCCCATCCTGATCCTGGTCGTGATGGCGATCCCGGCCACCCGGGTCCTGATCGACATGGAAGACACGAGCGGCGCCGAACTGAACATCAAGGTCACCGGCTACCAGTGGCTGTGGGGCTACGAGTACATCGAGGACGAGATCCAGTTCTACTCGGCCCTCGACCGCGACAGCGCGCTGGCCCGACAGATCGGCTCCGGCATCGACCCTGCAGAGGTCGAAAACTACCTGCTCGAGGTCGACAACCGGGTCATCGTGCCCACCGACACCCGGATCCGCTTCCTGCTGACCTCCGACGACGTCATCCACTCCTGGTGGGTGCCGGACCTCGGCTGGAAGCGCGATGCGATCCCCGGCATGGTCAACGAAGCCTGGACCCTGATCGAGGAGCCGGGCGTGTACCGCGGCCAGTGCACCGAGTTGTGCGGCAAGGACCACGGCTTCATGCCGGTGGTCATCGAGGCCGTGCCGCCGGAGGAGTACCGCGCCTGGGTCGACAGCCAGAAGGCCGGAATGGCCGCCAGCACGACCAGCGGCGCGGTCGCCGACAGCGGTCCGGCCAGCCCCTGACCGGCCCGACCCGGCACGCCATCGAGGCACGGAACCACGCAGACGAATGAATCCGCGACCTGCGGGTCGCGTACGGAAAACGCAGCAGCCCACTGTTCGCAGTTACCTGTTTCAAGGGATCGCTAATGACGACGCAAACCGCACACGTTGACGACCATCACCACGATCAGCCCAAGGGCCTGAAGCGCTGGCTGTTCACGACCAACCACAAGGAGATCGGAACGCTCTACCTGTTCTGGTCCCTGGCCATGTTCCTGATCGGCGGTGCGATGGCGATGGTCATCCGCGCCGAGCTGTTCTCGCCCGGACTGCAGCTGGTCAACCCCGAGTTCTTCAACCAGATGACCACCATGCACGCGCTGGTCATGATCTTCGGCGCGGTCATGCCGGCCTTCGTCGGCCTGGCCAACTGGATGGTGCCGCTGATGGTCGGCGCGCCGGACATGGCGCTGCCGAGAATGAACAACTGGTCGTTCTGGATCCTGCCCTTCGCGTTCCTGATGCTGCTGTCGACCCTGTTCATGCCGTCGGGCGGCCCGGCCTCGGGCTGGACGCTGTACCCGCCGCTGTCGCTGCAGGGCGGCAACAGCTTCGCCTTCGTGATCTTCTCGATCCACCTGATGGGCATCTCGTCGATCATGGGCGCGATCAACATCATCGCGACGATCCTGAACATGCGCGCGCCGGGCATGACCCTGCTTCGCATGCCGCTGTTCGTCTGGACCTGGCTGATCACCGCCTTCCTGCTGATCGCCGTGATGCCGGTGCTGGCCGGCGCGGTGACCATGCTGCTGACCGACCGCTTCTTCGACACCAGCTTCTTCAACGCGGCCGGTGGCGGCGACCCGGTGATGTACCAGCACATCTTCTGGTTCTTCGGTCACCCCGAGGTCTACATCATGATCCTGCCGGCGTTCGGGATCATCTCCGAGATCATCCCGACCTTCTCGCGCAAGCCGTTGTTCGGCTACACCGCGATGGTCTACGCCACGGCCTCGATCGCGTTCCTGTCGTTCATCGTCTGGGCGCACCACATGTTCACCGTGGGCATGCCGCTGGGCGCCGAACTGTTCTTCATGTACGCGACCATGGTCATCGCGGTGCCGACCGGCATCAAGGTGTTCAACTGGGTATCGACCATGTGGCGCGGATCGATGACCTTCGAGACGCCGATGCTGTTCGCGATCGGCTTCGTCATCCTGTTCACGATCGGCGGCCTGTCCGGCGTGATGCTGGCCATCGTGCCTGCCGACTTCCAGTACCACGACACCTATTTCGTGGTCGCCCACTTCCACTACGTGCTGGTGACCGGTGCGATCTACTCGATCATGGCCGCGACCTACTATTGGCTGCCGAAGTGGACCGGCAACATGTACGACGAGCGGCTCGGCAAGATCCATTTCTGGTGGTCGACGATCTCGGTCAACGTGCTGTTCTTCCCGCAGCACTACCTGGGCCTGGCCGGCATGCCGCGCCGTATCCCGGACTACGCCGTCCAGTTCGCCGAGTTCAACCTGATTTCCTCGATCGGCGGCTTCGCGTTCGGCCTGGCGCAGCTGCTGTTCGCCTGGATCGTCATCAAGTGCGTGCGCGGCGGCGAGAAAGCCACTGCGCGGGTCTGGGAAGGCGCTCGCGGCCTCGAGTGGACCGTGCCCTCCCCGGCTCCCCTGCACACCTTCGACACGCCGCCGGTCGTCGACGACTCCGTCGCGGTGCACGAGGACAAGGTGCCGGGCTGACATGGTCGACCGCACGGACTCGAACCGCACGGATCCCGAGCGCGGCGGCACGGCCCGCCGCGACGACGACCGGGACGCACGACGGCGGGGCGTTCGACGCACCGCCATCGCGCTGGCCGTCGTCGCGCTCGCGGTCTACGGTGCGTTCATCCTGAGCGGCGTCTTCGGACGCGCGGTGTAACCCGGCTTCTCCGGACATCCATCCCATGAGCCA
This sequence comes from Halomonas denitrificans, assembly GCA_019800895.1. Taxonomy (NCBI): domain Bacteria; kingdom Pseudomonadati; phylum Pseudomonadota; class Gammaproteobacteria; order Oceanospirillales; family Halomonadaceae; genus Halomonas; species Halomonas denitrificans. Next base: position 877,505 of record JAHVKF010000003.1, on the reverse strand, counting down.
GAACGCAAGCGATCGGAAGGAAACGAACACTGCACGCACCGCCGGCAAGCTGGCGCTGCTGGCCGTCGCCATGTTCGGCTTCGGCTACGCGCTGGTGCCGCTCTACGACAAGTTCTGCGAGATCACCGGCATCGGCGGCCGGACCGGCGACGCGGTCGCCGAAGTGGTCGATGCGGGCGACTCGGATCGCACGATCCAGGTCCACTTCGACTCGAACGTCAATTCCGCCCTGGCGTGGGAATTCCGACCGATGGAGAAGTTCATGGACATCCAGCCCGGCCGGATGTACGAGACCGCCTACATCGCCCACAATCGCAGCGACCGGACCCTGGTCGCCCAGGCCGTACCCAGCGTGGCGCCCGGTCAGGCATCGCTGTATTTCAACAAGACCGAGTGCTTCTGTTTCGAACAGCAGCTGCTGGCGCCGGGCGAATCACGCGAAATGCCGGTCCGCTTCTACGTCGATGAGAAGCTGCCGGGCGGGATCGACCTGATCACCCTTTCCTATATCGTCTACAAGAACGAGGATGCGACCGAGCAGGCGTCCGTCGGACCCTGAACGATTCGCCCCGAAACCCACCGGGAGTCAACATGGCAAGCGCAAACTACTACGTCCCCCACACCGCCAAGTGGCCGATCGTCGGTTCGATCGGTCTTTTCCTTCTGGTGTCGGGCTTCGCCAACTGGATGAACGGCAGCGACCTCGGTCCGTGGATGGCCATCGCCGGCGCCGCGACCGTGATCCTGATGATGTTCGGCTGGTTCGCCGACGTGATCAAGGAGTCCGAGTCCGGCCTGTACAACAACAAGGTCGACGCCTCGTTCCGCCAGGGGATGATCTGGTTCATCTTCTCGGAAGTGATGTTCTTCGCGGCCTTCTTCGGCGCGCTGTTCTACGCCCGGGTGCTCTCGGTGCCCTGGATCGGCGGCGAAGGCACCGGCGTGATGACCAACCAGCTGCTCTACCCGGACTACCAGCCGGCGTGGCCCACCAACGGGCCGGCCAACATCGGCGGCGACTTCCAGACGATCGGGGCCTTCGAGCTGCCGCTGATCAACACGCTGATCCTGCTCACCTCGGGCTGGACCATCACCATGGCCCACTGGGCACTGAAGAAGATGCAGCGCCGTGCGCTGGTGCTCTGGATGTTCGCGACCGTCGCGCTGGGTGCCCTCTTCCTGTACCTGCAGGCGGCAGAGTACGTCCACGCCTACCAGGACCTGGGCCTGACGCTCGGCTCCGGCATCTACGGTTCGACCTTCTTCATGCTGACCGGCTTCCACGGCCTGCACGTCACGGTCGGGTCGATCATGCTGCTGGTCATCGCGTTCCGCTGCATGAAGGGCCACTTCAAACCCGACCACCACTTCGGTTTCGAAGCGGTGGCCTGGTACTGGCACTTCGTCGACGTGGTCTGGCTCGGCCTGTTCGTGTTCGTCTACGTGGTCTGACCGGGCCGCCCGGTTCCGGGCCACAACCCGACCACGAAAAAGGGGCCCGGCGGGCCCCTTTTTCGTATCCGGCAATGTGCCGACGTGTCTTCTTCGAGGGATGCGGCCAGCCCGTCGAACGAGCCGTCGAACGATCACTCGTACGGTCGGCCGCGCATCCTCATCGCCTGACGATCATGTCTTCTTCGGCGCGATCATCATCACCATCTGGCGGCCTTCCATGCGCGGAAACTGCTCGACGGTGATCTCGCCTTCCATGTCGCCCTCGACCCGCTTGAGCAGGTCGCGGCCGAGATCCTGGTGGGCCATTTCGCGGCCGCGGAAGCGCAGCGTGACCTTGACCTTGTTGCCTTCCTCGATGAAGCGGCGCAGGTTGCGCATCTTCACGTCATAGTCGTGGTCGTCGGTGCCGGGCCGGAACTTCACTTCCTTGACCTGGACCTGCTTCTGCTTCTTCTTCTGGGCCTGCTGCTTCTTCGATTCCTCGAAGCGGAACTTGCCCCAGTCCATGATCCGGCACACCGGCGGATCCGCCTGCGGCGCGATCTCGACCAGGTCCATGCCCTCTTCCTCGGCCAGCGCGATGGCGTCCTGGATGCTCCGGATGCCGACCTGGTCGCCGTTGGAGGCGACGACTCGCACCTTGGGCGCGGTAATGTCCTGGTTGCGCCGGGTCTTCTTGTCAGTGGCGATGTGGATGTCTCCTTAGCTGTGGATTGAGTTTGTTCGGTGTAACCGCTTCGGCCCCGCCGTTCCGGGCGGGCCTGACATTATGGCCAATCCCGGCCCGATGCCGGCAAACGTCTGCCGGAGGCCGGGCGAACATTGTCGCAGGCCTGCGGCAATGCGGAGAACCGGTGTCAGTCCGCCGGATTCGTCCGACCGCGCTGGGCGACCCACTGACCGAGCTTGTCGGCGAAGGCCTCCAGGCGCATCGAGCCGAGGTCGTTGCCGCTTCGCTGGCGGACGGCGACCGTGCCTTCCTCGACTTCGCGGTCCCCGACCACCAGCAGGAACGGCACCTTGGCCAGGGTCTGCTCGCGGATTTTAAAACCGATCTTTTCGTTCCTCAAGTCGGCCTCGGCGCGGAACCCGAGCTCCTCGAGCCGCCGTGCCACGCCCTGGGCGTACTCGGCCTGGGCGTCGGTGATGTTCATCACCACCGCCTGGACCGGCGCCAGCCACACGGGGAGGTTGCCCGCGTAGTGCTCGATCAGCACGCCGATGAATCGCTCGACCGAGCCGAGGATGGCCCGGTGCAGCATCACCGGCACCTGCTTCTCGCCGTTCTCGTCCACGTAGGCCGCGCCCAGGCGGCCGGGCATCGAGAAATCGACCTGCATCGTGCCGCACTGCCAGACCCGGCCGATGCAGTCGGTCAGCGAGAACTCGATCTTCGGGCCGTAGAAGGCGCCCTCGCCCGGCTGGATTTCATATGGAATTTCAGCGGCTTCCAGCGCTTCCTTCAGCGCGGCCTCGGCCCGGTCCCAGACCTCGTCGGAACCCACCCGCTGCTCGGGCCGCGTCGACAGCTTGACCTGGATGTCCTCGAAGCCGAAGTCCTTGTAGACGTCGAAAACCAGCTCGTTGAAGGCCAGCACCTCGTCGCGCATCTGCTCGGGCGTGCAGAAGATGTGCGCGTCGTCCTGGACGAAGTTGCGCACCCGCATCAGCCCGTGCAGCGAGCCCGACGGCTCGTTCCGGTGGCAGGAGCCGAACTCGGCCATGCGCAACGGCAGGTCGCGGTAGCTCCTGAGGCCCTGGTTGAAGATCTGCACGTGGCAGGGGCAGTTCATCGGCTTGACCGCGTAGGTGCGGTCCTCGGACGAGGTGATGAACATGTTGTCGGAGAAATTGTCCCAGTGGCCCGATTTCTGCCACAGGCTCAGGTCGACGATCTGCGGCGTGTGGACCTCCTGGTAGTCGGCCTCCTGCAGACGATCGCGGATGTAGTCCTGGATCATCCGGTAGATCCGCCAGCCGTGGTCGTGCCAGAACACCATGCCCGGCGCTTCCGGCTGGCTGTGGAACAGGCCCAGCTGCTTGCCGATCTTGCGGTGGTCCCGCTTCTCGGCCTCTTCCAGGCGGCGCAGATAGGCTTTCAGGGCCTTCTTGTCGCCCCAGGCCGTGCCGTAGATGCGCTGGAGCATCTCGTTGTTCGAGTCGCCGCGCCAGTAGGCACCGGCCAGCTTGGTCAGCTTGAACGCCCCCAGCTTGCCCGTCGACGGCACGTGCGGCCCCCGGCACAGATCGATGAAATCGCCCTGCCGGTAAAGCGACAGCGCCTCGTCGGACGGAATGCTCTCGATGATCTCGGCCTTGTACTCCTCGCCCTGGTCGCGGAAGAACTTCACCGCCTCGTCGCGCCCCATCTCGGACCGCTCGACCGGGATGTCCTCGGCCACGATCCGCGCCATCTCCTTCTCGATCGCCTCGAGATCCTCGGGCTTGAAGGGCTTTTCGCGGGCGAAATCGTAGTAGAAGCCGTTATCGACCGTCGGGCCGATCGTGACCTGAGTTTCCGGGAACAGCCGCTTGACCGCCTGCGCCAGCAGGTGCGCCGTCGAATGCCGGATGATCTCCACCCCGTCCTCGTCGCGCCCGGTGATGATCTTCAGGTCCGCGTCGCCGGTGATCCGGAACCCCGTATCCACCAGCTTCCCGTTCACCTCCCCGGCCAGGGCCGCCTTCGCCAGCCCCGGCCCGATCGACTCCGCGACCTCATGCACCGTCACCGGCGCATCGAACGACTTCCGACTCCCGTCGGGCAACGTGATCTCAGGCATGCAAATTCCGTGCAGTCAAAACCGATACGAACCTGCAATTGTACCGGACCGAGAGGAGCCTCCAAGCCGCAAAGCAGCAGTCGGAACCTCCAATCCGACCGCTCGGCAACGACTCGGTGACGCCCAGCTCGCAGTCGGCTACGCCAGCGGCGAGCCGAGGGTATGCTAGCGCAGGAGGGAATTCCGACCTTCAGGGCGTTGGTGATGCGCGACTGGACCGACGCGCGGAGTGCAGGAAACGCAGTGTTGAGACTCGTCGGACCCGGGACCGCCCCGAGCCCGACGAGTCTTGGGGCACATGAGGATCGCGAGCACCGAACGACGGCGCAGGCGGCGTGCCAGGGAGATGGTGGAAATGCAATTCCCTTCTTCAGGGCTTTCCGGGTGCGTCGATTGCACCGGCGCGCGGAGCACAGCGACCGCAGTGTGCCTTGATGGCACATGAGGATCGCGAGCACCGAACGACGAAACAGGCGGCGTGCCAGGGATCTGGAGGAAATGAAATTCCCTTCTTCAGGGCTTTCCTGGTGCGTCGAATGCGCCGGCACGCGGAGCGCAGCGACCGCAGTGTGCCTTGATGGCACATGAGGATCGCGAGCACCGAACGCCGGCCAAGGCGGCGTGCCGGGGACCTGGAGGAAATGCAATTCCCTTCTTCAGGGCTTTCCTGGTGCGTCGAATGCGCCGGCGCGCGGAGCGCAGCGACCGCAGTGTGCCTTGATGGCACATGAGGATCGCGAGCACCGAACGACGGCGCAGGCGGCGTGCCAGGGAAGTTCTGAAGGAGGGAATTTGGTGGGCGATGCTGGATTTGAACCAGCGACCTCTGCCATGTCAAGACAGCGCTCTAACCAACTGAGCTAATCGCCCGTACAGCGAAGCGCGCCAAGATACCAAATCGCCCCCGATTTGGCAATACCGCGAACGAAATTTCTGCTCGACCCGTCCACCGCCCCGCCCCTCGCTCCACCCTTCCCTATAATCGAATCCATGTCCGCCGACCCCGCATCGATCCCTGCGCCCTCCGCCGCCGACGATGCGCGGGTCGAGCCGGCCCCGGCGACCTTCGTCCACCTCCGCGTCCACTCCCAGTACAGCCTCGAGGACGGCCTGTCGAAGCCGGCCGAGCTGGTCCGGCGCGCCCGCGAGCTGGGGATGCCGGCGATCGCGATCACGGACTGGCACAACCTGTTCGGCCTGGTCAAGTTCTACCGCGAGGCGCACAAGGCCGGGATCAAGCCGCTGGTCGGCGCCGACGTGCGGATCGCCTCGTCGAGCCGGCCCGAGCCCCACGTGGCGACGCTGCTGGTCGCCGACCGGACCGGCTACCTGAACCTGTGCCGGCTGATCTCGAAGAGCTTCGTCGAGGGCCGCCACGAGGGCCAGCCGCGGGTCCACGAGGACTGGCTCACGCCCGAGGCCTGCGAGGGCCTGATCGCCCTGACCGGCTGGGCCGGCGACGTCGGCCAGGCGCTCTCTGCGGGCCACCCCAACGAGGCGCACCGGCGCCTGGACGCCTGGACCCGGCGCTTCCCGGACCGGGTCTACATCGAACTGACCCGGACCGGGCGCGCCGGCGAGCGCGAGGTCGAGGGCGGGCTGCTGGCCGCGGCGATCGAGGCCGACGTGCCCGTGGTCGCGACGAACGACGTCCGCTTCGCCCAGCCCGACGAGTACCTGGCCCACGAGGCCCGGGTGTGCATCCATCAGAGCCGGCTGCTCGACGACAAGCACCGGCCGCGCGACTACGTCGAGGCGCAGTGCCTCAAGTCGCCGGAGGCAATGGCCGAGGTCTTCGCCGACCTGCCGGTGGCGCTGGAGAACTCCGTCGAGCTGGCCAGGCGCCTGAACCTCGAGCTGACCCTGGGCGAGTACGCCCTGCCCGCCTTCCCGCTGCCGGACGGCGACACGGCCGACGACTACCTGCGCCGCAAGAGTTTCGAGGGCCTGGAGCGCCGCCTTGCGACCCACGGCATCGCGCCGGGCTACGAGGAGCAGGACTACCGGGACCGGGTGGAGCGGGAGCTGGCGGTCATCATCAAGATGGGGTTTTCCGGCTACTTCCTGATCGTTGCCGACTTCATCGCCTGGGCACGCAACAACGACGTGCCGGTCGGGCCCGGTCGCGGTTCCGGCGCCGGCTCGCTGGTCGCCTGGTGCATCGGCATCACGGACCCGGACCCGCTGCGCTACGACCTGCTGTTCGAGCGCTTCCTGAACCCCGAGCGCGTGTCGATGCCCGACTTCGACATCGACTTCTGCGTGGCCGGCCGCGACCGGGTCATCGACTACGTGGCCGATCATTACGGCCGCGACCGGGTCAGCCAGATCATCACCTACGGCACGCTGGCCGCCAAGGCGGCGGTGCGCGACTGCGGCCGGGTGCTCGGCTACAACTACGGCTTCGTCGACTCGATCGCCAAGCTCATTCCGCCGGACCTGAACATGACGCTGGCCAAGGCACTGGAGCAGGAGCCGGAGCTGAAGCAGCGCTTCGAGCGCGAAGACGACACGCGCAGCATCCTGGACCTGGCCATGCAGCTCGAAGGAGTGGCCCGCAACGCCGGCAAGCACGCCGGGGGCGTGGTCATCGCGCCCGGTCCGCTGACCGACTTCACCCCGCTCTACACCGACCCGCGCTCGGGCTCGGTGGTGACCCAGTTCGACAAGAACGACGTCGAGGCCGTCGGCCTGGTGAAGTTCGACTTCCTCGGCCTGAGGAACCTGACGATCATCGACTGGGCGATGAAGTCCGTGAACCGCGCGCGGCGCCAGGCCGGCGAAGACCCGATCGACCTCGAAGCGCTGCCGCTGGAAGACGACGAGACCTTCCGCCTGCTGCAGAAGGCGCACACCACGGCGGTGTTCCAGCTCGAGTCGCGCGGCATGAAGGACCTGCTCCGCAAGCTGGTCCCCGACAGCTTCGACGACATCGTCGCCGCCGTCGCCCTGTTCCGCCCCGGCCCGCTGGACGCCGGAATGGTCGACGACTACGTCGAGCGCAAGCACGGCCGGGCCACGGTCAAGTACCCGCACCCGATGACCGAGCCGATCCTCGCGCCGACCTACGGCGTGATCCTGTACCAGGAGCAGGTCATGCAGATCGCCCAGGTCGTGGCCGGCTACACGCTCGGCGGCGCCGACCTGCTGCGCCGCGCGATGGGCAAGAAGGACCGCGACCTGATGGCCAAGCAGCGCGAGATCTTCTGCGCGGGGGCGGCCGAGAACGGGGTCGACGCCAACGATGCGGGCCACCTCTTCGACCTGATCGAGACCTTCGCCGGCTACGGCTTCAACAAGTCCCACTCGGTCGCCTACGCGCTGGTCGCGTACCACACGGCCTGGCTGAAGGCCCACTACCCGGCCGAGTTCATGGCCGCGGTGCTGTCGGCCGACATGGACAAGACCGACAAGGTGGCCAACCTGATCGAGGACTGCCGGGCGATGGGCCTCGAGATCCTGCCGCCGGACATCAATGCCTCGGTCTACCGCTTCGAGGTCGAGGACGGCCGGATCCGCTACGGCCTAGGCGCGGTCAAGGGCGTCGGCGAGGGCGCGATCGAGAACATCGTCGCGGTGCGCGAGCGCACGGGCCCGTTCGAGTCGCTCGGCGGGCTCCTGCGCGAGCTCGACCTCGGCAAGCTCAACAAGCGCACGATGGAGACGCTGATCCGCGCCGGCGTGCTGGAGAGCATCAGCGACAATCGCGCGGCGCTGATGCAGGCGCTGCCCGATGCCTGGGCCGCCGCCGAGCGGCACCAGGCCGATTCGGCCGCCGGCCAGGCCAGCCTGTTCGGTGGAGGGGCCGGCGGCGGCGATGCGCCCGGTCCCGACGACGAGCCGCCGCTGCCCGACGTGCGGCCCTGGAACGCCCGCCAGCGCCTGCGCGCCGAGCGCGAGACCCTGGGGCTCTACCTGACGGGCCACCCGATGGACGACCTGGCCGACGAGATCGGCGGCTTCGTCAGCTGCCGGCTCGGCGACGTGGCGGACAAGCTGGGCGGGCAGCAGCCACCGCCGGGCAGCAACGGCGACGGCCGCCGGCGCGGCCGCAACCAGGGCACGCCGATGACCCTGGCGGGCCTGGTCGTGGCGCTGCGTCGACGGCCCGGCAAGGGCGTGTTCGCGGCGATCGACGACGGCAGCGCACGGATGGAAGTGGCGGTCTTCGATCGGGTGATGTCCGAGAGCGGCGATGTGCTGGTCGCCGACGAGGTGGTGGTGGTCAGCGGCAAGGTCGATATCGACGACTTCAACGGCGGCTACCGGATGATCGCCGAGCAGGTCTTCACCCTCGACCAGGCGCGCGAGCGCTTCGCGCGCCACGTCCAGCTCCGCCTGCGCCCGGACGCCCCGCCGGACAGCGTCCACCACGACCTCGCCGCCGCACTCCGGCCATATCGTCCGGGCGACATTCCGGTCATCGTGCAGTTCGGCAACGGGCGCGCCGAGGCGACCCTGAAGCTCGGCGCCGCGTGGCGGGTCCGGCCCTGCACCGAGCTGCTTGCGGCGATCGCGGGGCTGGAGGCGGTGGAAGCGGTGGAGTTGGTATACCGGTGATATCGGTGAACGGGGCGAGGAACGCGACAGGCCCCTGACGATTCGCTCGCAAGCTCACTCCTACAGACGGGGCTTCGTTTCATCCGGCGACCTCAGTCGCTGCACGATTCGACCGCTCCTGCCGGTCCCCTCCATGGCATCCCGACGTCACGCCGCTCGGAAATCCACGGCGCTAGACTCGGAGATCCGTCGAGTCCACCTTGCGAGGAACCACCGTGATCCACGACAACATCCTGACCACGATCGGTCATACCCCGATCGTCCGGCTCAACCGCATCGGTCCGAAGAATTCGAACAAGAAGGTGGACCTGTTCGCGAAGCTGGAGTTCTTCAATCCCATGTCGTCGGTCAAGGACCGGCTGGCGATCGGCATCATCGAGGACGCCGAGCGGCGCGGTACGCTGAAGCCCGGCCAGACCGTGATCGAAGCGACGTCGGGCAATACCGGCATCGCCCTGGCCATGGTCTGTGCGGCGAAGGGGTATCCGTTCGTGGCGCTGATGGTCGAGACCTTCTCCATCGAGCGCCGCAAGCTGATGCGCGCGCTCGGCGCCAGGGTGATCCTGACCCCGAAGGAGGAAAAGGGCTCGGGCATGGTCCGCCGGGCCGCCGAACTGGCCGAGCGCAACGGCTGGTTCCTCGCCCGCCAGTTCGAGAACGAGGCCAACCCCGCCTACCACGCCAGCACGACGGGGCCGGAAATCCTCCGCGACTTCGCCAGCCGTCGCCTCGATTACGTGGTCACCGCCTGGGGCACCGGCGGCACGATGACCGGCGCCGGCAAGGTCCTGAAGCAGGCTCGTCCGGAGCTGCAGATCGTCGCCACCGAGCCCGCCGGCGCGGCACTGCTCTCGGGCAAGGAATGGACACCGCACAAGATCCAGGGCTGGACGCCGGACTTCATCCCCGAAATCCTCGATCGAACGATCGCCGACCGCATCGAGCCGGTCACCGACGAGGAAGCGATCGAAATGGCCCAGCGCATGGCGCGCGAGGAAGGCATCTTCACCGGCATTTCCGGCGGCGGCGCGGTGGCCGCCATGGTCAAGGTGGCGGAAACGGCGCCGGAAGGCTCGACGCTGGTCGCGGTGGTCGCGGATACGGGCGAGCGCTACCTGTCGACGCCGCTGTTCGAGAACGTCAACGAGGGCACGGACCGGGACTGGCTGATCGAGCGGGGTTACGCCGACGAGGACTTCTGAGCAGAGGTCCAGCCGACGTAGACGAGGCCGCCCAGCGCACCGGCCAGGCACAGCGCAAGCGCGCCCGGCATGGTGCGCGCGGCAGCGATCGCGGTGACCGGCAAGGCCAGCTCCATCATCCAGAGCATCGTGGCCAGCGCCGCGAAGCCGGCGACGGGAAAGAGCAGGCGGCGCCACCGCGGACGCCAGCGCGCCAGTGCCCCGGTCACCGGCCAGGCCACCAGGAAGGCCGCCGCGACCAGGGCGCTGTAGGTCGGTGCGAAGTGCAGCAGGTCGTGGCCGAGCATCGAACCACGCTCGCCGACCGGCACGGAGACGCCGAGCGCGGCGATGGCCGACGCATTGAGGTGGACCTGGACCGCCGTGCCCCCGATCGCGGCGGTCACAACGGCCAGCGCCCAGGCCAGCACGCGCTTCATGCCGCCGCTCCGCTGCTATGCTCGACGCGCCACCGCGAACCGGAGCCGGAACCCATGACCACGTTGCGACGACTGCTCATCCTGATGCTCCTTGCCGGGCTGGCGACGGCCATGATGACGGCCGGGCCGAGCGTGGCCATGGCGCGAGACTACCAGATCGAAACCGTGGTCGACGGACTGGACTGGCCGTGGGCGCTGGCGATCCTGCCGGACGGTCGGATGCTGGTGACCGAGCGCACCGGCGCGCTACGCATGATCGACAACGGCGTCCTCGTCGACGAACCCGTCGCGGGCGTTCCGCCGGTCTACGCCAATAGCCAGGGCGGCCTGTTCGAGGCGCTGCCCCACCCCGACTTCGAGCGCAACGGGCTGGTCTACCTGTCCTACGCGCACGGCACCTCGGACGCCAACGCGACCCGCGTCGCGCGCGCCCGCCTCTTCGATCGGGAACTGGTCGATTTCGAAGTCCTGTTCACCGCGGCCCCCGAAAAGGATACGCCGGTGCACTACGGCGGCCGGATGGCATGGTTGCCGGACGGCAGCCTGGTCATCGGCCTCGGCGACGGCTTCGATTACCGCGAGGAAGGCCAACGTCTGGACAGCCATCTCGGCACCCTCGTGCGACTCCGACCCGACGGCTCGATTCCGACCGACAACCCGTTCGTCGGGCGGGACGACGCGCGCCCGGAGATCTGGAGCTACGGTCATCGCAACGTCCAGGGCCTGGCCTGGGATGCCGAGCGCGGCGTGCTGTGGCAGCACGAGCACGGGCCGCGCGGCGGCGACGAGGTCAACATCATCGAGGCGGGCGCCAACTACGGCTGGCCGGTCGCCACGCGCGGCGTGGATTATTCCGGCGCAGCCATCTCGCCGTACTCCTCGCGCCCCGGACTCGTCGATCCGGTCCTGGTCTGGACGCCGTCGATCGCGCCGGCGGGGTTGGCCGTATATCGCGGCGACGCGTTTCCGGCATGGGACGGCGACCTGCTCATCGTCGCGCTGGCCAGCCGGGAACTGCGGCGGGTCGAGCTGGACGGGCAACGCGTGGTCGATCAGCACCGGATGCTCGGCGAACTCGACGAGCGCCTCCGCGACGTCCGGGTCGGGACGGACGGATCGATCTACGTGCTGACCGACTCGGACACCGGACGCCTGCTTCGCCTGCGGCCAATCGACGGCTAGTCAGCGCGGACCGGCGTCCCTGCCGCTCGCGTCGCTGCCCAGCGCATCCAGGGCGGTCTGCCACGGGAGCCAGGCGTTCCTCTTTCTCGAAGGAAACTTAGACACTGATCGCAGATAGTTGATTTCATTCAACTCTTCAGCATCGGCCTCCGCCGGATCGTCGAGCAAACCGGCGAAGCGCTCGGCCGCACTACGAACTTCTTCGACGGTCCGCCCGGGCAGCCACTCGGTCAGCATCGATGCCGATGCGGTGGTGACCGCGCAGGCCTCGCCGCTCCACCCCGCCGCACGGATCCGACCGTCCTCGCCTACCGCCAGTTCGATCACCAGGTCGTCGCCGCACAGCGCATCGAGGCCGCGGGCACGGTGGCTCGCGTCCGGCAGGGGACGTCGGTTCTTCGGCGCCCGGTTGTGGTCCAGGATCGCCTGCTGGTAGAGCTCGTTCAGCGCCATGGGCTGCATTCTAGTCGGACGGCGATCGAACGCCGGGCTTGACGGACGGGCCACGGAGGTATATAACGCTTACTATAGTTAATGTTATATACCTCCGCGTACCACTCGAAGGGAGCCGACCATGGAAAGCACACTCGATCTCAACCGCCTGATTCACATGACGTTCGGATTCATCGGCCTGGCCGCGTTCTGGGTCCCGGTCTTCGTGCGCAAGGGCGGCCCGCTGCATCGCTCCGCCGGCAAGATCTTTTGCTGGTGCGCCATCGTCGTGCTGACCGGGGCAGGCATCGCGGTGGTCGGGAACTTCCTCGACGCCATGGCGCGCGGCGTACCGTTCTCCGAAAGCCGCGAGGGCTGGGCCTTCCTGATCTTCCTCGGTTACCTCGCGCTGGTCACCGGCGTGAGCCTCAGCCACGGCATCGCCGTGCTGAAGCACAAGCGCGACGCCACGGGCATGGATTCCCCCTATCGCCGGTTCATCGGCTGGGCTGCAATCCTCTCCTCGGTCGTGGTCATCGGCTGGGCGCTGTACTGGCGACCCGCGAACATGATCGTGCTGCTGGCGCTCTCGCCGATCGGCTTCGCCACCGGAATGCAGGTGCTGCAGGTCATTTCCGGCAAGCGCAACGAGCCGGGCCTGTGGAAGCTGGAACACCTCAACGCCATGCTCGGCTGCGGCATCGCGTTCCACACCGCCTTCGCCGTGTTCGGCATCAATCGCGTCACCGACTACAGCCTGCCCGGCCTCTGGCAGGTGGTTCCGTGGGTCCTGCCGGCGGCGATCGGTATTCCGGCCACCAGCATCTGGATGCGCCGCGAGCGCGCCAAGTTCGCGCGATCGAATCCGCATCCGGCATGAGCCTGCCGAACATCCTCCTCGGTCTGCTGGCCACCCCGGCCAGCGGCTACGACCTGAAGCGGCGCTTCGAAGAACGCGAGCGGCACTACTGGTCGGCGAACCTGGCCCAGATCTATCCGACGCTGAAACGGATGGAGGCCGACGGCCTGCTCGAGAGCCGGGAAGAACCCTCCGACAAGGGGCCGCCGCGCAAGGTCTACCGGCGCACCCCCGCCGGCACCGATGCACTCACCGCGTGGCTGGCCGAGGGTCCGGAGGTCCACTCGGACCGGCTCAGCTGGCTGGCCCAGGTCGGCTACCTGGCGCATCTTCCGACCGAGCAGCAGCGCGACTTCATGCAGCGGCTCCGCGAGGCCTTCGTCCGGCATCGCGAGGAACTGGTGCAGATCGAGTGCGGTTGGTCGTCGAGCGATCCGCGCTTCCCCGATGCCCTGCCCGACGACGAACTGTTCGGCCACTTCACGCTGCGGCTCGGCCTGAGCAAGTACCAGGCGATCGTCGACTGGTGCGACGAGTGCCTCGAGCGGCTGGACCGCCGCGACGCGAAAATCGCCGCCGGCGGCTGAAACGTGGTAGTGTGCGCACCGCGCTGTTCGATCCGAGCGGCGCGCGCTTCGCGGATGTGATTTCCTACCAAGGCCCCTCCCCGATTTGCCCCTTGCCGCCGACACCGGCGGCCGCTCGCCTTGGTACACAAGGAACACGATTCCATGAACTTCGATTCCCTCGGCCTTCGAGCCGAACTCCTGCGTGCCGTCCAGGCCCAGGGCTACGAAACTGCCACGCCGATCCAGGCCAAGTCCATTCCCGTGGTCCTGGAAGGCCGCGACGTGATGGCCAGCGCCCAGACCGGCACCGGCAAGACCGCCGCGTTCGCGCTGCCCACGCTGCACCGTCTCGCCGAGTCCACGCGCCCCCGCGGGCCGGTGCGCGCGCTGGTCCTGACGCCGACCCGTGAACTCGCCGCACAGGTCCACGACAACGTCCGGGACTACGGTCGCGACCTGAAGCTGAGTTCCGCCGTCGTGTTCGGCGGGGTCAACATCAACCCGCAGATCGACAAGCTCAAGCGAGGCGTCGACGTGCTCATCGCCACCCCGGGCCGCCTGATCGACCTGATGCAGCGCCGCTCGATCGACCTGGGCCGGCTCGAGGTCCTGATCCTCGACGAGGCCGACCGGATGCTCGACATGGGCTTCCTCCCGGCCATCCAGCGCATTCTCAAGGCCCTGCCGAAGCAGCGCCAGACCCTGCTGTTCTCGGCCACCTTCTCGCGCGAGATCACCCAGCTGGCCCAGCAGTTCCTGCAGGACCCGGTGCGGATCGAGACCGCTCCACCGAACAGCACCGTCGAGGCGATCGCGCAGAAGGCCATCCCGGTCGACCAGGCGAAGAAGCGCGAACTCCTGTCGTGGATGATCGGCAGCAACGACTGGCGCCAGGTGCTGGTGTTCACCCGCACCAAGCACGGCGCCAACCGCCTGGCCAAGCAGCTCGAATCCGACGGCGTCAGCGCCGCGGCGATCCACGGCAACAAGAGCCAGGGCGCGCGCACCCGTGCGCTCGGCGAGTTCAAGTCCGGCCGGATCCGTGCCCTGGTCGCCACCGACATCGCCGCGCGCGGCCTGGATATCGAACAGCTGCCGCACGTGGTCAACTACGACATCCCCGAAGTGCCGGAAGACTACGTGCACCGCATCGGCCGCACGGGCCGGGCCGGCCGCGACGGGCTGGCTGTCTCGCTGGTCTGCGGGGCCGAGCACGGCAAGTTCGAAGCCGTGCGCAAGCTGGTCAAGGTCGAGATCCCGACCGAGACGATCGAGGGCTACACGCCGACGGAACCGCTGAACCATTCGACCAAGTCGCCTCGTGGCGGCGGTGGCGGTGGCGGCCGCGGCCGCGGTCGCGGCCAGGGCGGACCGTCCGGCAATCGCAACGCCCGGGGCCGCGGTGCGCCGCGATCGGCCAACGGCGGCGGACGGGCGAACTCGTCGCGCAGGAACGACGGCAAGCGAAGCGGCGGTCGCAACGGAAACCGGAACGGCAACCGCAACGCCGCCTGATCCGGTCTGCGCACTCGACCCTCCCGCCCCGGGAGGGTTCGCCGGCTTCGACCTGCCCGAACCGCCCCGGTATCATCGGGGTCCGTTCACGCTGGAGCCCGCCGATGCAGACCCGCGCCGCCGTCGCCTTCGAGGCCGGCAAACCGCTCTCCGTGGAGACCGTCGACCTGGCCGGCCCCCGCGCCGGTGAAGTCCTGGTCGAAATCAAGGCCACCGGGATTTGCCATACGGATGCCTTCACGCTCTCCGGCAAGGACCCGGAAGGCCTGTTCCCGAGCATTCTCGGCCACGAGGGGGCCGGCGTCGTGCTCGAGGTCGGCGAAGGCGTCCGCTCGGTCGCACCGGGCGATCACGTCATTCCGCTCTACACGCCGGAATGCCGCGAGTGCGACTACTGCCTCAACCCCAGGACCAACCTCTGCCAGGCCATTCGCGAGACCCAGGGCAAGGGCGTGATGCCCGACGGCAGCAGCCGCTTCAGCCTGAACGGCGAGCCGCTGCACCACTACATGGGCACCTCGACCTTCGCCAACCACACGGTGCTGCCGGAGATCGCGCTGGCGAAAATCCATCCGGACGCGCCCTTCGACAAGGTCTGCTACATCGGCTGCGGCGTCACCACAGGAATCGGCGCGGTGATCTGGACCGCCAAGGTCGAACCGGGCGCCAGGGTCGTGGTGTTCGGCCTCGGCGGCATCGGCCTGAACGTCATCCAGGGCGCGCGCCTTGCCGGCGCGGCGCAGATCGTCGGCGTCGACATCAATCCGGCCCGGCGTGAGCTGGCCGAAGCGTTCGGCATGACCGACTTCGTCGACCCCGGCGACGTCGAAGGCGACCTGGTGCCCTACCTCGTCCACCTCACCGGCGGCGGCGCGGACTACAGCTTCGAGTGCATCGGCAACGTGCAGGTCATGCGCCAGGCGCTGGAGTGCTGCCACAAGGGCTGGGGCACGTCGGTGATCATCGGCGTGGCCGGGGCCGGCGAAGAGATCGCGACCCGCCCGTTCCAGCTGGTCACGGGGCGCAACTGGCGCGGCAGCGCCTTCGGCGGCGCCCGCGGCCGCACCGATGTACCGCGGATCGTCGACTGGTACATGGACGGCCGGATCAACATCGACGACCTGATCACCCATACGCTTCCGCTGGAGAAGATCAACGACGGCTTCGACCTGATGCACGCCGGCGAATCGATCCGCTCCGTGGTTGTCTACGACTGACCGCGCGGAGGCCGCCGACGATGCCGATCGAACTCGAACAACTCCATCACTGCCACGGCGGACGCCAGGGCGTCTACCGTCACCGGTCCGGCGAATGCGGCGGCGAGATGCAGTTCTCCGTGTACGTACCGCCCCACGAAGTCGGTGATCGCCTGCCGGTGCTCTATTACCTATCCGGATTGACCTGCGGGCCGGACGTGTTCCCGATCAAGGCCGGGGCGCAGCGCCTGGCCTCCGAGCTCGGACTGGTCCTGGTGGCACCCGACACGTCGCCGCGAAACACCGGCTACGAGGGCGCGACCGACGATTGGGACTTCGGCGAGGGCGCGGGCTTCTATCTCGACGCCACCGAGGCGCCGTGGTCGGAACGGTTCCGCATGTACAGCTACGTCACCCGGGAGCTGCCGGCGCTGATCGAAGAGGAATTCCCGGTCGATCCCGGACGCTGCGGCATCTTCGGCCATTCGATGGGTGGCCACGGTGCCCTGGTCATCGGTCTGCGCAATCGCGACCGCTATCGCTCGATCTCCGCGTTCGCGCCGATCGTCGCCCCGACGCAGGTGCCGTGGGGCCACAAGGCGCTGCCCCGCTACCTCGGGGACGACCCGGACGCCTGGCCGCGCTACGACGCCTGCAACCTGGTCCGGCAGCACCCGTTCGACGGTACGCTGCTGATCGACCAGGGCCTCGAGGACCCCTTCCTGGCCGAACAGCTGAAACCCGAGCTCTTCGAGGCGGCATGCGCCGAGGCGAACCAGGCGCTACAGCTGCGCCGGCACGCCGGCTACGACCACGGCTACTTCTTCATCCAGACCTTCATCGACGACCACCTGCGTCACCATGCCGCCGCGCTCGGCGCCTGACGCCACTGGACGAAGTGCCGGATCGGGGGTACCGTGGAGGTCGAGAGGTCGCCCGCAGCCACGGCGGCACCGGAATGGGAGTCCCGGTACCGAGACATGGAATTCATGCGCAAGCACCATATGCTGGGTGCACTCGTGCTGCTGTCCGCCGCCGTGGTGGTCTATTTCTTCGGCTTCTCGCAGGGAGCCATCGCGCTGATCGCGGCCGCGGTCACGCTGGAACTGGCCGGCTGGTACCTGGTGTTCGCCGAGTTCATGAACCGCCGCGACGCCCGCCGCGACGACCCTCGCTGAGCCGGCGGTCCACTCGACGAACAGATTGCCGGTCCGGACCGGCCGCCGCGTTCAAGCGGGTGGCGGCGTGGCGCGGACGATGCCGGCCTGCAGCTCCGGCCGCGCGCCGAGCCGGTAGCGGAACCGCAGCCCCTCCCCCGCCACCGGCCATCGGTCCAGCGCCAGGGGCCGCGGCGAGGTGAGTCCGGAATCGTAGGCCTCGAGCCGGTGGTCGCCGAACGCCCGGATCCGCGTGAACAGCATCGCATCGTAGCGCCCCCCGGGCCAGGCCGGAACCTCCAGCACCGGGCCTTCCAGAACCGGCCCCTTCTCCCCGGCCCAGGCCAACGCCCGATCCCGGTCCAGCCGGAACGCGGTGCCGAGTTCGATCCGGTCCCGTTCCGGCCCGCTGCCGTCGCCGCTCAGGTCGAACTCCTTCGACAGGTCGACCAGCACGACATCGATGCGGACCTGTTCGGGAACGAGCAACGCATCCGGCGCCTGCTGCACTAGATTCCTGGTCACCGCCACCTGCGGCTCCTTGCCCAGTGCCGCCTGCATCACTTCGGCCACGATCAGGTCCGGCCTTCGGTCCGCGGCAATCCGGTAGTCGGCCGCGTCGGCAACCTCGAGCCGGACGGCCGCATTTTCGAGATCGAGCATGCGCAGCAGGTGGCGAACACGTTCGATGCTCTCGGAGTGGATGTCGATCAGGGTCGCCCGCACCGCGACGTCGCTTCGAGCGGCCAGCAGCGGCACGAGCAGCAGCGCGTAGGGTCCGCAGCCGGCGTACAACACCTCGACGGCTCCCGGCTTCGCCCGAGTGGCGGCGTCGAGGGCCGCGGACACACCGCGCAGGAACACGACGGTCCGTGCGACGTCCTCGCCGCAGATCACCGCGTGGCCGGGCGAGATCGCCAGGCCCTGGGTCGTGGCCGTCTCGCCGACGTCGAGCGGCTCGTCGGCCGGGCGGACGTAGCCCGTCAGTCGGCCCAGGTGTTGAAGCAGCTCCAGCACCTCGGGGCGCAGGCTGAAGGTCGGATTGCGCTCGTCGAGCAGAGACCGGACCAGCGACTCGATGCGAACGGTCGCGTCGGTGGAGCGACGGGAGTCGGCGTCCGGGGACGAGTCCATGCGCACGCGATCCAGGGGAGCGTCGCAGGACTATAGCATCGGCACCCGCGCGCAGACTCGAGTCCACGATCCATCGGCGCGGCCCCGCTGCACGGCGGAATCGATCGGCCTTCCCTTTGGTCCACTACCCCCGGTCCGCGTCCCGATGCACCGTGGCTGGAGGCAATCGAGGGAGCGACCACCATGACACGCACTGCATTCCGGTTCACCGTTCTCGGACTCCTGACAGTCTTCGCGCTCGGCGCCGGCCCGGCTTTGGCCTGCCGCGACGCCGTCGTCCTGGTCCACGGCAATACGGGCAGCCCATCGGACTGGGACGGCACCGTCGACCGGCTCCTCCAACGAGGCTGGAGCGCCTCGGAGATCTTTCGCCCAGCCTGGGGGTCATCCTGCGCGGCCTGCAACAATCACTCGGGCAGCGAGGAGACTCCGGTCCGCCTGGCCCTTGCCGACGCGTTGGATGCCTCCTGCACCGGGCGGATCGACGTGCTCGGCCACTCGATGGGCGCGACACTCGCCGCCGGGCAGATCGCCGAAATCGGCCTCGACGGATCGGTCGATGCGTTCGTCGGCATCGCCGGGGCGTTTCGCGGCCTGTGGTCCTGCGGCCGCTACCCGTGGAACGTCTGGACCTCGACCTGCGGCTACTGGGGACTCTCGGTCGGCAGTCCGTTCCTGAACTGGCTCGATGGCAAGCCGCTCGGCGCGCGGGTCTTCTCGATCAAGTCCTGGTCCGACCAGGTCGTCTGCGCCACGGGCGTCTGCACCGTCGGCGGCCTCCACAGTTCCCGCATCGCCGGGGAAGACGCGACCTACAGCTTCGGCTACGGTCACTTCGGCCTGCAGTCCTCGACCTCGTCGTTCCAGGTCGACCTGATCGACTGAGGCGGCTCGGCGCGTCGCCACGCCCGGCCGCGGGCGCTCGCTCAGGCGTCGCCCGCCAGCGCCTCGCGCACCCGCGCCTGCAACCGGGGAACGAAGACTTCTTCGAACCACGGATTACGGACCAGCCAGGGATTGTTGCGCGGGCTCGGGTGCGGCATCGGAACGATGTCCGGCACCTCGGCGGCTGGAGCGTCCAGCCATGCGCGCGCCAGGTCGACGATCGGGCTCGCGGCCCGCGGCCCGAGATGCCAGCGCTGGGCGTGGCGACCGATCACCAGCACGAGCCGTAGACCGGTCAAGCGTTCGAGGATCCGCTGCCGCCACAGCGGCGCACATTCCGGCCGCGGCGGCGCATCGCCGCCGGCCCGCCCCGGCGCCTTGCCGGGATAGCAGAACCCCATCGGCACGATCGCGACGTTGCGGGGATCGTAGAACGCCGTGTCGTCCAGTCCCATCCACTCGCGAAGCCGCCTGCCGCTCGGGTCCCGGAACGGCACGCCGGACCCGTGGGCGATCCGGCCGGGAGCCTGGCTGGCGATCAGGATCCGCGACGCCGGGTCGGCCTGGACGATCGGCCGCGGACCGGCCGGGAGGTGCTCCGCGCAGTGCGTGCACGCACGGGCCTGGTCGAGCACTGTGGCCAGGCGCTCGCTCACGGCGGCCACCATCGACCGGGACGCGCGGCGCCAACCACGCTCACTCTCCGGACTCGATTCGCTCGGCCCGCTGGACGATGCCGCCCTGATGCAGCACCACCGAATTCACCTCGCCGTTCTTGCCGCGCTCGAAATGCAGTTCGGCATCGACCACCTTGTAGAAGAACACGTCGTTCCCCCGGGCGAAGACGGGGAAGAACGGCTGCCCGGTCAGCCGGACCTCGAGTCCGCTCTCGCCGCCCCGGCGGACCGTGAAGCGGGCCTGGGGGGTCAACGCGTACTCGCCGACGAAGGCATCGAGCTGCGCGTCGTCGATCTCGATCGCCGCGGCGGCCCGATCCAGTGCGGCGGCGCGATCCGCGACCCGCTCCGCGCGCTGCGCATGGCCGTTCTGGACCAGCTCGACGGCGACGACCTCGCCTGCCTCGCGCAGGAAATGCAACGAGGCATCGACGACCGTCAGGCGATACCAGTCGCCACCGATCGCCTCGATCGGAAGCGCGGTCTGGCCGCTGAGCTGGGCGCGCAGTCCACCGTTCTCGACGAACACGCCGATCCCGACGTCGTCGCTCAACGCGTATTGACCGAGCACGGACTCGTCGATCTCCTTCGCCGCAGCCTCGCGCGCCTCGAAGCCGAACCAGCCGAGCCCCAGGGCGGTCGGGTCCGCATTGCCGGAAACCAGCACCACCAGGGCCTGGTCCGTCGACGGCCGCACGCCGAAGAAGGACCGGTGCCCGGCGGTGCCGCCGTTATGCCAGTAGACCGGCCCCCGTGCCGTCTCCGCAATGTGCCAGACCCGGCTGACGGCGAAGGAACCGGCATCGGCCACGGGCTCGAACTGGAGGGCGGGATCATGCGCCAGCGGGTTGCCACGGTGTCCGAGCAGGACCTTCGCAAGCCCCATCAGATCGTCGGTCGTGCTCCACAGCGCGCCGGCCCCGGCGAGCGAATCGAAGGTCCAGGCCGGGACGACCTCGCCCCCTGCGAAGGCGGCCGCGGCACGGTCGCCGGGTACGAAGGCCGTGTCGCTCATGCGCAGTGGATCGAGAACGACATCTTCGAGCGTCGACCTGTAGCCCCCACCGTGTTCCCGCCCCAGCAGCCAGCCGAGCAGGCCGGCGCCGAAATTGGAATACGCATAGTCCTTGCCCAGCGGTTGCCCTGCGCGGGCCGCAGCGATCCCGGCCGTCAGCGCCTGTCCGTCGTAGGCGGCATAGGGATCCTGGGGCATGGCGCCGGCGTTCAGGTTGGCGGGCAGGCGCGGCAGACCGCTGGTGTGGGTGGCCAGGGCCTCGAGCGTGATCGCGGCCACCTCTTCGTTCTCGAACGCCGCTTCATCGGCAAGCAGCTGGCCGATCGTGGTGTCGTAGGCCACCGCACCGGCCGCGACGCGCTCGGCCAGCAGCAGGTGGGTGAAGGCCTTGGTGATCGAACCGACCTGGTACCGGGTCGCTCCGTCCGGTGCGCGGCGGTCGTCGTCGGACAGGGCGCCGACGAAGTGTCGACGCTGGACGCCCTGGTCCCAGGACGACACCGCGGCCGACAGGACCTCGCCCTCGGCAACCGCGGCATCGAGCGCCGTGCCGATCTCGTCGATGGCCGGTGCGGCGCGGCTTCCCGCCAGGAACAGGAGGATTATCATCCATTTGAAATCAGTCATTTGCATCACTCCTTTCATGTTGATTCCGATCATCCTGATTCCGGAACTCGTCGATCTGTTGTTCGATCATCCTGATCGCCGGCCGAAGCCTACGGCGAACCGACGGGTCGCGGTGCGCCTCGCTGACCAGGTCGATTCGAGGGGTACATCGGCTCCCGGCGTGTTCGTTACAGGGTTGCATGCGCCGACCGCGCCATTCTTACGGGCGGCTCGGTCGACGATCGACGCACACGGGATCGGGTCAGCGCGCGAGATAGGTCAGGACGAAGCCGATCCACATCAGGAACAGCAGCAGGAAGCCGACGATGAAGACGGCGAAACGGTGCATGACCTTGTTGTAGGTGCACTGGATAACGCTGTGGACGATGCGAGAGGCCGCGAAGGCCCATGCGCCGAGGGCGAGCCAGGACGGCACGTGTCCGGTCGCCAGCGCGACCGCTGCCAGCGCATAGAACAGGACCGGCAGTTCGAACAGGTGGTTGTAGTTGTCGGCCGCGCGCGTGTCCTTCAGGCGCGCCGCACGCTCGGCCGACAGCGCAACCGACTGAGGATGGATGCGGTGAGCCTTCATTTCCCGGACGCGGAGCAGGTACATCCGGACGCCGACCACGAAGGTCAGCAGGGCCACGACCGATACGGCCATCACGAGCGAAGAGAACGGGTTCATCGAGCGATCCTCGGGTTGGGTTCCGGATTCGGGGCCTGGTCGGCCGCTCCTGCCTGGTTCGACCTAGGCGCCGGTCTTCCTCAGCCGCTGCGGCGAGGCACCGGGCACGCGCTCGATTTCGCCGCGGACTTCGAGCTCGAGCTTGACCGTCATCAGGTACCAGCCCACGGAGCCGAAGGCGGCGCGGCGGTCCTCGTCCAGCGAACGATCGAGGGCAGCCGAGATGCCCGCGCGCAGGTCGCGAAACGGCGTGCCGTCCTCATCGGCACTGAGCGACGCCAGGATCGCATCCCGCATCGCGTCGAACTTCCAGCGGAGAATCCGGGTGGGCCGGCCGCCCGTTTTCGGGGTCCGGCAGGTCACGCGGTCATCGGCGGCAGTCATCGACCGTCTCCTCGCGCGGCCTGCGCGCGATGTACATACCGTAACTGTAGTACGTACCGTACCGTCGATACAACGCGATCTCCCGGCGTTCGGCCTCGACCAGCCGGGCCGCCTCGGGCCGGCCGCGGTGCCGCTCCAGGAAGGCATCGAAGCTGGCCTCCAGCGGCTGGTAGTACTCGTCCAACCAGCAATCGGGCGGCAGGGTGAAGTAGCCGATCGGCGAGTAGCCCGCCTCTTCGAGCGCCTTCATCTTGCTCGACGCCGTGCCGATGTCGGGATACGCGTTGCTCCAGAACTGCTCGATCGCGCTTGGTCGGCTGCAGGTCGTCCAGGTGATCTCGCTGACCGCCAGCACGCCGCCGGGCTTGAGCTGGCGGCGCCACGCCCGGAGCCCGTCCGCGAATCCGATCGTGTAGATCGCCCCTTCGGACCAGACCGCGTCGAAGCGTGCGTCGACGAGGGGAAGCGCGTCGATCGAGGCCCGGACCGTCGCCACGCGGTCGGAGGTTCCGGCGTCCTGCGCGCGCCGCTGCAATCGAACGAGAAATTCGCCGGCCAGGTCGACGGCCGTGACGCGGGCGTCCCGTAGCGCGGCCAGTTCGAGCGTCGAGGCCCCCGTACCGCAGCCCAGATCGGCGATCTCCAGGCCGGTCCGGTCTCGAAGGCCCGCGAGCTCGATGGCGCGTCGGGTCGCAGCGCGGCTGCCCGGCCCCTGGCGCGACCGCTCGAGGTGCAGATCGACAAGGAGCTCGAGGTCGCTCGCTTCGGTCATCGCGCGCCAGGCACTGCGGCAATCGCATCACCGTGCGTCGGCGAACAGGCAACCGCATGGGGGAACCGCGAGAGCCTGGGCAAGTGCGATGAAGACATCGACCGCGTTTCAGCCATCGGCCCGGGCTGCGATGGACATCGTCCGGATCACCACGATGGACGCTTCGGCAGCGAGCGAAACCAGTTCGCCCAGGGGATCGCGATCGCATCGACCGCGACGCCCACGAGATTGGCGACAGCGAGCTCCTGCGCGGCACCGGACAGGGCGCCGGACTGCCACAGGGGCCATCCGACGAACAGCAACCAGACCAGCTTGTAACTCAACTGCACCGCCAGGACCCAGGCCATTCGTTCCGGGTACACGATGCCGATGGCCGCCAGCAGCGTCAGCACGCCCCAGAACGCCATGGCGACCCCTTCGATCGGGTCCCGGTCCGGAACCAATGCGAACAGGTCGCCCCAGACCGACGGCCCGAGTGCGAGCACCGTCAGGACGAACACCACGCGGATGATCGTGCGGCGCATGAGCGAGAGCTTCGAGTCCATGATTCGTCCTGCTCCGGAACCAGAAGCGATCTTCGTCGATTCGCCCGGCAAGCGCACGGGCCAGACGTCACATCGATCGAACCCGGCCGGACGAATCCGTGCCACCACCCCGCCGCGACTTCTCGATCACGGACCCTCGGCCAGGCGAAGCCCCGCCGGGGCGTCCTCCGCTTCACCCCAGATCAGACGATCGACCCGGCCGTCGGCGTCGCGGCCGAAGCGAACGGTCGCATAGAGCACGCGTGAGAACCACCGACCGTCGCCGCGATAGACGAGCTGGGTTTCCGCGCCGCGATTGGCCCGCGCGAAAACCTCCCGGTCGCGCACATCGATGTACACGGTCAGGTTCGGCCCGAAGCCGAAGGCGCCTTCCAACGCTTCGAGCTCGATCGACGCCGGAACGGGTCGAAGGTCGGCGGGCGGCACACCTGCGTCGATCTCGACGTCCAGCGCCGCGGCAGCGACGATCCGCCGGATGTCGTCGCGGGCGACGGACTGCACGTTGCCGAGGACGACCACGCTCAAGCCGTCGTCCGGATAGCGCACCGCATCGCTCGAGAAACCGGCGACCCGGCCGTCGTGCCCGATCGCCGGTCGATCGAAGCGGCGAAACACACTGATGCCGTAGCCGTAAGCGTGGCCGTGATCACGCGTGAACCGCCCGTAGGCCGACGCGGAGAGCAGACGCCCGGAATGGATGGCGCTTGTCCACGCCAGCAGGTCCTCGGCATCGGTCTCCAGCGAACCCGAGCCGACCAGGAAGGCGGTCGCCGGTCGCCGGGCCGGCTGCAGGCCGTCGATGCCGTGCGGGTCGTAGCCGCTGACCCGTCCCGTTCGCGCGTCCGGGCCGATCTGCCGAAGCGTCCTCAGCCCGAGCGGCTTCGCGATCCGGCGTTCGGTGAACTCGGCGTAGGTCATTCCGGATACGCGTTCGATGACGGCGGCCAGCACCGCGTAGCCGCCGTTGGAGTAGGCATACGTCGTTCCCGGCGCGTGCGTCAGGGGCCGTGCCGCCAGCTCGTCGATGACCTCCGCGAAGCGACCCACCGCGCCGCCGGATCGACCGAAGGACTCCAGGTCGTAGATGTCGGCCACGCCCGCCGTATGCACCAGCAACTGTTCGATACGGATGTCGTCGTCGGGCTTGAATTCGGGCAGGTATCGTGCAACCGGATCGTCGACGGCCAGTGCGCCGTCCTGTTCGAGCAGCAGCACGGCGACAGCCGTGACCTGCTTGCTGATCGACCCGATCCCGAAGATGCCGTCGGGCCGATGACGGACTCCGAGTTCGACCTGGGCCAGTCCATAGGAACGAATGACCGGCGCCTGTCCGTCGTATCGGTAGGCCACCACGCCCATGAAATCCCCCGACGCCACGAACGGCGCCAGCGCCGTGTCGATTCGCGCGGTCCGGTCCTGGGTCCGAACCGCCGCCCGATCGACGGTTCCGGGCGCCGACTCCGGTGACCGGCTGGCGGCGACCGATGGTTCCGCAAGGAAGAGCATCGAGATCACCATCGCGTGGCGAAGCAGGGTCATGCGAAGTGTCTGGCGTTGCATGCGTTCGGTGCTCATTCCAACGACCTCCATGCCACGGCGCGCCGTGCGGCGGCAAGCGGGTCTGCGATCCCGCGCCCGGTCCGCTGCAGCTCGATTCCCGGGCCCGTGGCGCTGCGCGCCCGCACGGGCTGTCTCTGGAAGACGCTCGGGACGCTCCGATCGTCGCATCGATTCGGTGCGCGCCGACGGCAGGTCGAGGAGCCGACGCGTGTTCGAAACCATCGCCTGCACCTCGCCCCATGCCGCCGCCGCAGGGCCACCAGCGACGGCCCGGGCGGGCACGCTCGGACGCATCGATCAGCCGGCGCGTTCCTCCTCTTCTCGACGGTATCGCCCCTGGAACGGGAACTCCAGCACCGGTGCGAGAACTTTTTCTTCGCCGACCACGCATGAACCTCAGCACAGGCCGATCGCCTCGCGTATATTCCCCACCCGTTCGACTTTCGCGAACCACAACCAAAAGAGGGGATCCAATCGTGAAACTCCGTTTCGTTCTCGGCCTCTGGCTGGCCGCGGCTTCTTCGCTCGCGTTCGCCCAGCAGGTCCTCGTCGAAGAATCCTTTTCCGAAACCACCGCACCCGGCTTCCTGATCCTCAGCGATGCCGTCCTGACCGCGAACACGGTCGACGCACCGGGCAGCGGCTGGCTTCGACTGACCGGGCTGTCCTCCCCGAGCGGAACCGGCGTCGGAGGCGCGATCTACGACACCGCCTTCGCCAGCACCAACGGTATCCAGGTGACCTTCGACTATGCGACCTACGGCGGCAATGGAGCCGACGGCCTCACCTTCTTCCTGATCGACGGTGCCACCACGAACCCGGCCCTGGGCACCGGCGGCGGCGCCCTGGGCTATGCCGGGACTTCGGACGGCTCGAGCCCGGGCGTGACCAACGGCTACATCGGCCTGGCGCTGGACGAGTTCGGCAACTTCGCAGGGCCCGGTGCCGGCTCCTGCAACGAAATTCCCTGCAACGGCGGTGTCGGGGTGAGCATCCGGGGCTCCGGCGACACCAACGACCCCAACGGCTTCAACCTGCTTTCCTACACGCCGTTCTCGGTTCCGACCGGAAGCCGTGTTGGCGCTCGGCCGGTCCGCCTGACCATCACTCCTGCACCGGCGGTCACCCTGACGCTGGAGATCGACAGCGGATCCGGCTTCCAGACCATCGTCAACGCCCTGGACATCACCAGCGCGAACTTCAGCACCCAGGCGCCGATCCCTCCGACCTTCAAGCTCGGCTTCGCGGGTTCCATCGGCGGGCTGAACAACATCCATGAAATCCGCAACCTGCGCGTCACCCAGGCCGGCCTGACCGTCACGCCGAACCCGCTGGACTTCGGTGACGTCAACGTCAGCACCAGCAGCGGAAGCCAGACTGTCCTGGTCGAGAACACCAGCGTGTTCGACATTCAGGTCAGCGACATCACCGCCGCCACAGCGCCGTTCACCCGCTTCGGCGGAACCTGCCCGAACGCCACGCCGTTCACGGTCACCGCGAATTCGAGCTGCACGATCGAGTATTCCTTCGGTCCGGACACGACCGGTGTAGCGACCCAGACGTTGACGATCACCAGCGATGCGCCGAGCTCGCCCGACGATTTCGAACTTCGCGGGAACGGCGTTCAGCCCGCGCTGACGATCGCACCCGACCCGCAGGACTTCGGTGAACAGGCGGTCGGCACGACCAGTGCGCCAGCAAACGTCACCCTGACCAACTCCGGCAGCGGCACCCTCCAGGTGAGTAACGTCGCCGCGGTCAGCGCTCCATTCGCGGCGGCTGGGGGCAGCTGCGGAAGCGCCCCGTTCACGATCGCTGCCGGCAACAGCTGCACGCTGGCCTACACGTTCTCGCCGACCGCGGCGGGTGTCTTCGGCAATTTCGTTCAGGTCGACAGCGATGCGCCGAGCTCCCCGGAAACGTTCGATCTGCTCGGAGTCGGTACGGAGCCGAACCTGGCCATCACGCCGAATCCGCAGGACTTCGGGGACCAGGAAGTCGGAACGACCAGCATCCCGGCCAGCGTCACGCTGTTTAACGGCGGCTCGGCCGATCTGGATGTCAGCGCCGTCGACGCCGCGGCAGCACCGTTCGCCGTCGCCGGTGGTTCCTGCGGCGCGGCGCCGTTCACGATCACCGCCGGTAGCAGCTGCACGATCGACTACACCTTCGCGCCCACTGCCATGGGTCCCTCGAGCCAGTCGATCTCGGTTTCTTCGAACGCCCCGTTCTCGCCGGACGCTTTCGAACTGCGCGGCAACGGCACGCAGGCCGCCCTGACCATTTCCCCGAACCCGTTGGACTTCGGCGACCAGGAAGTCGGCACCACCAGCCCGGCCTCGACGGTCACGCTGTCCAACGGCGGTTCGGCCGACCTGGACGTCAGCGCGGTCGATGCCGCCGCCGCACCGTTCGCGGTCGCCGGTGGAACCTGCGGCGCGGCACCGTTCACGGTTCCGGCCGGCGGCAGCTGCACGATCGACTACACCTTCGCGCCGACCGCCACCGGAGCCGCGAGCCAGTCGATCACCGTGACCAGCAACTCCGCCACGTCGCCGGACAGTTTCACGCTGCAGGGCAACGGCACCCAGGCCACGCTGACGGTCTCGCCGAACCCGCAGGACTTCGGCGACCAGGAAGTCGGCACCACCAGCCCGGCCTCGACGGTCACGCTGTCCAACGGCGGTTCGGCCGACCTGGACGTCAGCGCGGTCGATGCCGCCGCCGCACCGTTCGCGGTCGCCGGCGGCTCCTGCGGCGCGGCACCGTTCACGGTCCCGGCCGGCGGCAGCTGCACGATCGACTACACCTTCGCGCCGACCACGACCGGAGCCGCGAGCCAGTCGATCACCGTGACCAGCAACTCCGCCACGTCGCCGGACAGCTTCACGCTGGAAGGCAACGGCACGGAAGCGGTGGTGACGCTCGATGTCACCAGCCTGTCGCTGCAGGTGGACTTCGGCGGCTCGGCCACGGCCACCGTGAACGTCACCAACGACGGCGCGGCCGACCTGACGATCTCGGACATCGCCGACCTGGCGTTTCCGTTCTCGTTCGACGGCGGCAGCTGCTTCGCGGTGCCGACGACGCTGGTCCCGGGTGAAAGCTGCTCGATCGACGTCCTGTTCGACCCCGGCACCGTCTCGGGCTCGTTCCTGGACAGCTTCGACATCGTCAGCAACGCCGCGTCCAGCCCGGACACGGTCACGCTCCAGGGAACGGCCGGCGACGCCATCGCCATCCCGGCGCTGGATCGTACCGGCCTGATCCTGCTGGCGCTGCTGATGATCTCCATCGGCGGACTCGTGGTTCGCCGCGCAGCCTGATCTCGGGCTCGTTCCACGGCCGCCCGCCCCGCGGGCGGCCGTTTCTTTTCCACTCCTCCCTGTTCGTGAATTCAAGAGCCGCTGGCCGATCGCTGGACCGGCAGCCGGTTGGCTATGATGGTGCATGACCTTCTGTTCGAAGAATCTTCGCGCCAGGTCGAGGATCGGGAGCCTTGCCCGGCCTCTGACTCGCGCGCGCAACCGCCTTCGGCTCTGCATCATCGGACCGACCGCCGCCTGTCTGCTCGCCGCCTGCGCGATGGCGGAACCGGCGATCGATCCGCACCATCTCGACGGCATCGATCGCATCGTCGCGATCGGCGACCTGCACGGGGACTGGGACGGCTACATGGCCACGCTGCGCGCAGCGCGACTGGTCGACGGCCGCGAGCGCTGGGCCGCAGGGGCCACCCATCTCGTCCAGACCGGCGACATTCCGGACCGCGGTCCCGATACAAGACGCATCATCGAGCACATGGCAACGCTGGCCCGTCAGGCCCGCCGTGCCGGCGGCGCGGTCCATAACCTGATGGGCAACCACGAGGCGATGAACGTCTACGGCGACCTGCGCTACGTCACGCCCGGCGAGTTCGAAGCCTGGGCCGACGGTCGCTCGAATCGACTGCGCGACCGCTATCTCGACGAGCTGCTCGGCCGCATGGAACGCAACGACCCGGAGGCCTTCGCCGCCCTGCCCGACGACTTCGAACAGCGCTGGAAGGCCGAGCACCCGGAAGGCTGGCTGGAGCACCGCTATGCCTGGAGCCCGCTGTGGGCCGACGACGGCGAGATGTACGAGTGGGTGCGCGACCAGCGCGTCGCGATCCGGATCAACGACGTGGTGTTCCTGCACGGCGGAATCAGCGCCGACTACTGCCGCTCGTCACTGTCCAGCTGGACCGAGCGTGCGCGTGACGCGCTGGACGCCCGCAGCCAGGAAGAACTCGACATCCTGGTCGATCCGCTCGGCCCGCTCTGGTATCGCGGCCTGTCCGGGGTCGAGCCGACGGCGGCGCCCGAGACCGTCGACGCCATCCTCGATCGCTACGACGCAAACCATATCGTGGTCGGCCACACCCCCACCGGCGGCGTGATCTGGCCGCGCTACGGCGGACGCGTGATCCAGATCGACACCGGGATCGCGAGCTACTACGGCGGCCACGTGGGCTACCTGGAAATCACGAAGGAAGGGCGATTCGCGGGCTATCGCGACGGACGCATCCGCCTGCCGGATCGGGACGGGGACCTGGCAGGCTACGTCGCCGAATTTTCCGCGCTGCACGCCGGCAACGCCGAACTGCTTGGACGCATCGAAGAATTGCGCGCCGAATCCCTGCCCGACTCGCCGTCGAGCGATACGGCGAGTGCAGGCGATTCGTCGATGGAAGCCGCGGCCTCGCCGACCGGAGATTCGATCAGCTGCGGCATGCCCCGGTAATCATCCGGTCGAAGCGTCGATCGCTGTCCAGCACCTCGAAGAAATCGTCGAGGTAGCGCTCCGCCTTGCGCTGGCTGCGCGAGGTCAGGCGCGTCTCGGAGGACAGGATCCGGTACAGCTGGGCACGACGCGACTGGAACCGTTCGCGCGCGGCCGCCAGGCCCTCGTTGTGGCGGCAGAACCCACGGAACAAGCGCTGCCGCACGTCCTCGATCGGCAACTGCTCGGGCGCTGCCGCATAGCGGGTGTCGACCCATCCGGAGCTGTCGAAGTCGTACGGCACGGCGTAGACCGGGTGCAGCGTCTGTTCGCTGCCGATCAACTTGACATTGTGGCAACACTCGTCGCCGACGCCGCCCAGCGGCGAGAAATCGACGTTGCCGATCATGAACTGGAACAGCATGAACACGCTGGTCTCGAACGCGGGCAGATCCGAAGGACGGATTTCCTTGACGTCCAGCTTGTCGAGGCCGTGTCGATTGCCGACCAGTCGATCGTCTTCGATCAGGAAGGCGACGTGCGGGCCTTCGCTGCGCTCGCGTTCGACGTCGACGTAGACGATCTCCGCCGACCGTACGCGAAAGCTCAAGTCGGTCAACGCGCTGTAGAAGCGATAGGCAAGGAATTCGAGCACCACGTACTGGGCCCAGCGTTCGCTGCGATGACAGTGGGTGACCACCTTGATCGTCCGATTGCCCGCGAACAGCGTTCCATCGATCTGCGTCTCGTCGAACCGCAGCCGCACCGGAGGCATCGCGCAGATTTCCTGGCGCGAGATGCCCCGTCTTTCCACCGTCAGTGCCAGCGGGCCCTCGAGTCCCGGCAGGCGCAGCTCGGCATCGTACGGTCCTTGTTCCTCCCGCTCGCGGCGCAGGCGGCGCCATGGGGCGCGGATTTCCAGCGGCAACGGTTCGGCGTCGAGGCGTGAGGCATCGAACAGGGGAACCGGGGGATCCGGCGTTTCGGCCAGGGCGATGGACCCGACGAGCACGAGCGCCCAGGCAGCGCGCAGGGACCCACTCGCGCGGCGCTCAGCCACCGGTATCGTGGCGCGGGTCGTCGTCACCACCGGTCGCCCGCTCCTGCTCGGCCCGCTGGATCGCCGCCTTGCGGGCTCGCTTCTCGCGCTTGCGCCGCGCGACGAAGTCGGACTCCAGCCCGTCGCCGAAGCAACAGACGTAGAGCGTTGCGTAGCTGAAGAACACGGACAGCACGGCGGCAATCTCGAGCGCCTCGACACCGGCGGCGATGCCGGCCCCGATCGCGACCAGGATGAACAGCGCATCGAAGGTGTCCTGCAGCGCACGCCGGAACTGGACCCCGGCCACGATGCCGGCGAGGCTGAAGGCCAGCGCCAGGCTGTGCTGGACGACCAGTACGATGGCGGCGACCACGCCAGGCAGGACCAGCGTCGTTTCGTCGAGCGAATGATCGAAGGTCTGGGCGCGGTACATGCGCTTGTGGACCCAGGCGACCGGCAGCATCAGGATCCACAGGCCGACCAGCGCGATCGCAAGGCGTCGCGCGTAGCCCAGCCGGTCGAGTTCGCCGGTGGCGTCGAGCACCGTTCGAACGATTTCGCCCTCGGTCACGGCGGGTTCGGGTGACGGCCGCTCCACGGACCAGGGGCCGCTTTCGGCCAGTTCCTCGACACCGCCAACGGGCAGCAGTTCGACGAGCGGCGGATAGGCCACGAGCCCGATGACGAGAACGACAGCCACGATCGCGTGGTAGGCCAGCATGCGACGCAGCAGGCGAAACCCCTCGCGTCGGCGAAGCTCACGCTGCGGCCGGCCGCCGGAGGCCTGGGGCGTTTTCGGCGCTGCGTCTGCAGGGTGGGTCAAGGCGACCTTCCTCCCGTCTTCGCCGCCGGCATCGCCTCGCGATGCCCGGCCACGAGGCACGGCCAGAATACTTCAGCCGCCGTAGCTTGCCAACTTGCCGATCCCGGCGCTCGCTTCGTCAGGACCGGTCGCGCGCGAACCAGAGCACGTGCTTCGCCCCCTTGCCGGAGCGATGCGGACGCACGACCTCGGTTGCGACCTCGAAGCCGGCCGCACGAAGCCGGTTCGTGAAGCGCTCGTCGGGTCCGGCCGACCAGATCGCGAGTTCACCGCCGGGACGCAGGGCCGCCCTCGCCGCAGCCAGCCCCGATGGTCCGTACAGCCAGTCGTTCTCGACCCGGATCAGGCCCTCGGGACCATTGTCGACGTCCATCAGGATGGCATCGAACTTCGAGCCCGGCCGACGAAGACATTCGGCGACATCGCCGACGTACACCGTCGTCCGCGGATCGCGGAGCGGATGACCCGACGGCTCGCCCACGAGGTCGCGGTTCCAGTCGACCACTTCGGGCACCAGTTCGGCGACCACGACCTCGGCACCGGGCCCCAGGGAACCGAGCGCGGCGGCCAGCGTGAAACCCATGCCCAGTCCACCGATCAGCAGGCGCGGTGATGCCTTCCCGGCGAGGCGGGCGCAGGCCCGCTCGGCCAGAGCGATCTCGGACCCGTGGACCCGCGTGTTCATCAGCTCACCGCGCCCGGGAATCGAGATCGCGAACCGATCGCCGTGCTCGTGGAGTTTCAGCTCGACATCGGTATCGGGAATCGTCGCAGAGGCGAGCAATCTGGACTTGGGCACGGGATTCCGGCGGGTACGGGGCGTTGGCCTAGGATACCGGCACGGGCGGGGACCGGCCGGCTCGATGAACGGCCGTGAACGCTCAGGCGAGGTCCTCGAAGCTGGTGATCCGATTGCGACCGGCCCGCTTGCTGGCGTAGAGCGCTTTGTCGGCCTGCTTGATCAGTTCATCGAATTCGCAGTCGGCAATCGAGCCCGCCGTCGTCACGCCGACGCTCACCGTGAACCGGAGCACGCAGAACTCGTCGTCGATGGACATCCGCTCGACGGCGGCACGGAACGCTTCCAGCCGTTCGCGCGCGCCGTCGGCGTCGGCGCCGACCGCGAGCACGAGAAACTCCTCGCCCCCGCTGCGGGCGACCAGGTCGCCGCTGCGCCGGAACATCGAACGCATGAGCCGGGCGAGCTGGACCAGGCAGCGATCGCCCGCGGCGTGGCCGTGCTGATCGTTGACGTTCTTGAAGTGGTCGATATCGATCATCGCCAGGGAGACGGGCAGCCCCTCGCGCCGGGCCAGGCCGAGCAAGTTTTCCGCACCTGCCTCCAGCCCGCGGCGGTTCAGCAGCTCGGTCAACGGGTCCTGGCCGGAGAGTGCCTGCAGCGCCTCGTTCGCACGCTCCAGCTCGGCGGTCTTGAGCTCCACCGCGCCCTCGAGCTCGTCCTGGAACTGCAGGGACAGGCTCCGCGCCTGGTCCAGCGCGTCGGCAACGGCCACGAACTCGGGGCTGATCCGTTCGTGATCGGCGATGCGGATCTGCCGCCTGGACGGATCGAGGATCTGCTCGGTCAGCGACGACAGGGGCCGGGTCATGCCTCGCGCAAAGGTGCGGCTGAGCAGCCAGGCGAAGCCGATCAGCGCCGTGAGCCCGGCCAGGAAGATCGCGAGGAACAGCCCGATCTGGCGCTCGACCACGCTGGTCCGGCTCAGTGCGTGCACGGTCCAGCCGTCGGCGGTCTCCGAGGATTCGATGAAATAGCGCACGCCGCCGACCGAGACCTGGTCGATGTCCGCGATGCGGAATCGGTTGTCCCGCGTCAGGTCGACAAGGGATAGCGGCTCGACCGGCAGGTTCTCCGGCACGTAGAGCGCGCGTCCGGCCCGATCCACGACCAGCACACTCTCGTGATCGTCGAGCACCGATTCCAGCCGCGCGAAGGCCGGCAGATCGAGGGAGCCTTCCACGATGCCGACGAATTCACCGTCCGCGCCGGTCAGCGGGGCACTGATCGCCACGATCGGATCGTTGCCGAAGCCCCGGCCGCGGAACCCGTCGGACAGGAAACGCACGCCCTCATCCTTCGGGACCCGGAAATAGTCGCGGTCCGCGACCGACCGCTGTGCGGCAGGCAGTTCGGTCAGTCGCCGGAAGAAGTTCGCCGGCACACCGTGAACGATGTTTCCGTCCGCGTCGGCCAGGAGCATGCTCAGGAATCCGGGATGCGCCTGCTGCAGTCGATCGAGGCGCGCAAAGCGATCGGAGTCTTCCTCGCCGGCAACGCCGAGCGTTCCGGTCCGCCTGCTGTCCTGCGCGAACAGCATCACCGCGGTCTCGTGCCGGTCGAGGTACGACTCGGCGAGCAGCGCGTAGTCCTGCGACCGCTGGACCAGACGGCGGTCGATTTCCGTACCGACCACGTCGATCGACCGATCCACGATCATCAGGGCGACCACGATGGCGGGCAGCGCGATCAGGGTGACCACGAGCGAGAACACCTGGCGGAACAGCGACACGCGACGCAGGGACTTCAGGACGGCGGGGATGCGCAGGCTGACCACCGCAATGAAGGCGCCCCCGGCCAGGGCAGCGTTCAGCAGTCCGTTGATCGCCTGCTTCAGAACGCCGATCCACAGGTAGCCCTGGGCCATCTCGACCGAGTAGATCGCGATGAGGTAGTTCAGCGGCAGTCCGATGACCAGCCAGAACACCAGCGCCGCCGACACCAGCGGCACGCGCCGGACCAGCAGCCACCAGATCGCTGCCGTTTCGAGCACCGCGAGCGGCGGCCCGAGCCAGCCGCCGAGCGTCCAGGACAGGCCGGCGCCGGCGGCCAGGGACACCAGCAGCGCCGATCGCCGGCCGAACAGGAGAAGCACCAGCAGCGCGAGCGACTGGCCGAAATGAAGCGTCAGCGAGCCGAAGATCGGAACCAGCAGCCAGCAGTTCATCAGGAATGCCGCGACCATCAGCGACATGTCGCGGGTCGCGACCCCGGATCGGCTGGAACCCCTTGTCAATGATCAGCACTCGCGAGATCAGCTTGCACTATAGCCGAGGCACCACGAAGCGGCCAGCGGGCCCCGGACCCGGGCTGCCGGCATCGATCTAGAAGACGCCGGCTTCCAGCCCGGCGGCCAGCGTCATGCCGAGCTCGCGCGCCGACCGCACGAACGACTCGTCCCATTCGCCACGACAGATCACCGGCGCCTGCACCCGCTTCCAGTTCAGCCCCCCGCAGATGCTCTCGATCGCGCGCCGGGTGCCGGTGCCGTCCTTGCCCGCCCGGATCAGCACGGCACAGGGCAAGGCGTCCGTGCGCTCGAGCAGTTCGTAGAAACAGCGATCGAAGAAATCCTTCAGCGCGCCGGCCATGTAGCCGAGGTTTTCCGGCGTCAC
This sequence comes from Halomonas denitrificans, assembly GCA_019800895.1. Classification (NCBI taxonomy): domain Bacteria; kingdom Pseudomonadati; phylum Pseudomonadota; class Gammaproteobacteria; order Oceanospirillales; family Halomonadaceae; genus Halomonas; species Halomonas denitrificans. The sequence continues at coordinate 841,888 of JAHVKF010000003.1, read as the reverse complement.
AAGGATCACCGCCTGCGAGTCCAGAACGTCGTCGGCCACGGCGTCCAGCGGCCGGACGAAGCGGACTTCGACACGCTCGATCGAATCGTCGCGGGCGCCCGAGACCACCGCCTCGCACAAGCGCTGGAGGTTGGGCGAAGGATCGTGGCCGATGACCAGCAGTCGAGAAGGGCCGTCGTGCATGCATCAAAGGATAATCGAGGACGATTCCACACACGGGAGGCTTGACAGGCGAGGATCGATCTCTCATCTTCGGCACCCCGTCACGCTATCGAGGAAACCGCCATGACGCTCCACCTGGAAATGATGCCGCTGCTGGCGCTGATTGCCGGCATCCTGATTCTGCTCGTGCCGAAGCTGCTGCGCTACATCGTCGCGATCTACCTGATCGCGTTCGGTGTGATCGGGTTGCTCGGACTCTGAGGTCGGCGTATCCGCCTGAGCATCGATCGCGGAAGCCAGCGGCCGGCAAATCGGCGGCCGAATGACAGAGGCCTGTCGGTCGCACTACACTGCGGCATCGGAGTCGGTCAGGGAGGGCCGTTCCATGCCGTATGCAAAAACTGCCGTCTTCTGGTTCATCGGCTTGCTGGCCGTTCTCGTCCTCGGCTTCTGGCGAAGCTACTTCTCGGTCATCTTCGGGGACGTCCACCCGACCCATCACGCGCACAGCTTCGCGATGGTCGGCTGGGTGTTGCTGCTGATCCACCAGGCGTGGCGAATCCGGGGCAGGAACCTGCCAGCGCATCGAAAGGTCGGCCAGCTGGCCTGGGCGTTCGCCCCGCTGGTCGTGATCACCGGAACCTGGGTCACCCTGCACAACGCCGCTGGCTTCGACAACCCGCTTGCGCCCCCAGCGCTGAGCATCCACTGGCTCGGCTGGGCCTCGGTGATCGTGTTCGCCATCCTGTTCGCGTTGGCGATGAAGCACCGGAAGAACGCCCAGTATCACGGCCGCTACATGATCTCCACGGCGCTGGTCTTCCTGATTCCGGGCCTCGGCCGCGCGGTCGGCCAGTACCTGCCGAAGCTCGGCATCGCGGCGCCGAGCTTCTTCCAGATGCTGTTCGTGCCGTTGATCATCAGCCTCGCCCTGGTCGCCTACGAATGGCGCACGGACCGCGTCCGTTCACCCTTCATCGTCTTCTCCATGCTCTGGGGGCTCACGCTGCTGCTGTGGGTGCTGCTGCCCGAACTCGGCTTCTGGCAATCGTTCACGATCTGGGTCAACGCTCTGGACGTCTGATCGCCTGCCTCCAGGCGACCAGTCCGAGCACCACGATTCCGGCCGCGCACAGCCAGAGCACGGCCCGGTTCAACGGATCGAGGTTCGAGACGGTGATGCCGATCAGCGCCCAGATCACGGACAGGGCGTATTCCGGTGTATCGGCCCGGGCAATCTGCACCGCGACGGCGATCGCGAGCGCCAGCAGAATGCAGAGAATGGCCGCGGTCGTGCCGCCGACCCAGCCGTAGCCGGCCAGCACCAGGCCGATCGCGACGCAACTGGCCGCGGTCAACCAGCCGGCGTACAGGGCGATCGGCGAGCGCAGCCAGAGTCGGTCGTCCTTTCCCGCCATTCGCAATGCCAGCAGCGCCGTCACGAGCATGATCCAGATCAGCACCGTGGCACCGAACACGGACCGGTTGGCGATCGGAATCCATGCCGCGCCGACGGCGAGACTCGCGATCAGCGGCCAGCGCGCCGCGTCCCACCCGGGATGCTCGGCGCGCTTGATCGCTCCGTACACCGCGCCGGCCAGCAGCGCGAGATAGATCAAGCCCCAGATCGAGAATGCATAGCCGGCCGGCTGGACCGGCGGGTCGACCTGGGGAATCGGGAACTGGTCCGGGGAAAAGCCGGCGAAACCGCTGCTGAGCAGGGGCGACAGCAGGAAGGCCCCGGCGGCCAGCAACGTGAGCACTGCCTTGATTCGATGCATGCGAGCATCCAGGATGAAGAAACCGGAACGATACCCCACCGGCGCAACGACCCGGGAAGCGTTGCAGCACGGCGCCGGTTCTCCGGAGAGCCGAATCAGGCGTTCCGACGCGCCGCATCCAGCGCCAGCGGCAGGTAGTCGGCCAGGCGCTTCCGCCCGAGGTCATCGGGGTCGTGGAGCTTCAGATGCCTGCGCCCCTTGCCCCCGCCTTCGAGATGGCCGAACGGGTCGTCGATCGAGGCGCCGTGGGAGAATTCGACCGAGACGTGCTTCCTGTAGGCGAACACGCCGGCGAACATCACGTCCGCGGAAAACAGGATGCCGCCGTACTTGACGCTTTCGGAGACTTCGGGAACCCGTCGCTTCGCGAGCGAACGAACGGCTTGTACCAGTTCGAGTTGACCGCCGTCGAGCAAGCGAACGTCGTCGAGGAAACCGTCTACGGATTTTCCGGACATGTCGATTCTCCGCGAAATTCGAACGGATCGACGACGCGGGTCGGACGTCGTCGCCGCTACTCCTGCGGCGGAAAGCGATCGAACGCAGGCAGTTCGTAGGCCGCTTCCATCCACCCGATCCGCTCTGCCACCTGGATGTGCACGTGCGCCGGAATTGCCTCGGGGTCATCGTAGGTGCAACTCTGGATATCGACGATCCCCGGCAGCATCTCGGCGTTGAGATAGAACAACCCGGTTCCGCATGTCGCGCAGAACTGACGGCGTCCGTGCTCGGAAGACTCGTACGTCTTCGGCACGCCCTTCGTCACCTTCAGCGCGTCCTGCGGGTACATCGTCCAACCCACCATGGGAGCGCCGGCATGACGCCGGCAGTCCGTGCAGTGACACAGCGCATGAACGATCGGCTCCCCTCCGACCTCGTAACGAATGGCGCCGCAATGACAGCCGCCGGCAAGTTGCATGGTTTCTCTCCCATCGCTTCGATCATTTCGATCGGAACTTCGACGACCGAGGTCCGTGCCGGCCGGGCGTTTCTCCCGAGCGAGAAGCCGTTCGAACGAAAACAGCGATGTAGCACGTCGTGTCGCCTCGGAGTGCCGATCAGTCCGAACCGGCCGAAGGCGTGACCCCGTATCGCTTCGCAAGGGGAATCGACAGCACGCCCCCGACGAGAAATCCGCCTGCAGTGTTTCCGATAACCGTTCCGATGCCGACCCCGACGAGAATCGTGGCTACTACGATCGCGATGCTCCTCATGACCCCCACCTCCGGCGCGGCACCCGCATCGCCGAACCCTACCGGGCGGATTGACCGACGGTCGCATCGACACCCGAAGTCTCACCTCGCTTAACGTCACGAGAAGGTTCGAGCGGTTCGACGTCCGCCTCTCGGAGCGTCGCTCTGCGTCGACCTGTCTGGCACAACGCCGTGCGCCGCAGCGATGCAGTACTGGTACGAACGCATCGAACTCGGAGTCCGGCAGCAGGTACGCCCGTTCACGATCATGCCGGAGCGGACGCGCGCGAGCAAGCGCGATCCGTAAGCTATCGGCTGACGCTGCGGGCCAGCCAGCGATCCAGCTGATCCGCGAAGGCCTTGCGGTCGCGGTTGCTCAAGGGCGGCGGGCCGCCGGTCTGGAGGCCGCTGGAGCGCAGGGTCTCCATGAAGTCGCGCATGTTCAGGCGCTGGCGGATGGTCTCCTTCGTGTAGCGCTCGCCGCGCGGGGTGACGACCGCCCCGCCCTTCTCGATGACCTCGGCGGCCAGAGGAATATCGCTGGTGACGACGAGATCGCCCGGCTTGCAGCGGCGGACGATCTCGTCGTCGGCCTGATCGAAGCCGGTGGAGACGATGACGTGGCGGATGTTGGCGTTCGCCGGGACCTGGATCGCGTGGTTGGCGAAGGTGGTCAGTTCGATGCCGGTCCGGTGCGCCGCGCGGAACAGGATGTCCTTGATCGCACCCGGACAAGCATCCGCATCGACCCAGATCCGCGCGGACGCCTCCTGCTCGGCGCTCGTATTGTCCGCCACCTTGTCGTCAGCCTCCGATGCGCAGTTCGCCGTCGACCACGTCGACCTTGACCGTATCCCCCGGCCCGTAGTCACCGCCGAGAATCTTCTGCGCCAGCGGGTTTTCCAGGCGATGCTGGATCGCGCGCTTCAGGGGCCGGGCGCCGTAGACCGGGTCGAAGCCGGCTTCGCCGAGCAGGTCGAGGGCGGCGTCGCTGATCTCGAAGCCCATGTCGCGGTCGGCCAGGCGCTTCTTCAGGTACTCGACCTGGATGCCGGCAATCGCGCGGATCTGGGCCTGGTCCAGCGGATGGAACACGACGATCTCGTCGACGCGGTTGATGAACTCGGGCCGGAAGTGCGTGCCGACGACCTCCATGACCGCCGACTTCATCGCCTCGTAGTCCGAACCCTGCATCGACTGGATGCGGTCCGAGCCCAGGTTGGAGGTCATCACGATCACCGTGTTGCGGAAGTCGACCGTGCGGCCGTGGCCGTCGGTCAGGCGGCCGTCGTCGAGCACCTGGAGCAGGATGTTGAACACGTCCGGGTGCGCCTTCTCGACCTCGTCGAGCAGGATCACCGAGTAGGGCCGGCGGCGGACCGTCTCGGTCAGGTAGCCGCCCTCTTCATAGCCCACGTAGCCGGGCGGCGCCCCGATCAGGCGGGCCACGGCGTGCTTTTCCATGAACTCGGACATGTCGATCCGGACCATCGCGTCCTCGGTGTCGAACAGGAACGAAGCCAGCGACTTGCACAGCTCGGTCTTGCCCACCCCGGTGGGCCCGAGGAACAGGAACGACCCGTTCGGACGGTTCGGGTCGGCAAGCCCCGCCCGCGATCGGCGAATCGCGTCGGCCACCGCCTCGACGGCCTCGTCCTGGCCGATGACGCGCTCGTGCAACGCCTCTTCCATCCGCAGCAGCTTGTCCCGTTCGCCTTCGAGCATCTTCGACACGGGAATACCGGTCCAGCGGCTGACGACCTCGGCGATTTCCTCCTCGGTGACCTTGCTGCGCAGCAGCTGGAAGTTGTCCGTTGTGTCGCTCGACTCGGCCTGCTCGAGCTGTTGCTCCAGGTCGGGAATCCTGCCGTGCTGCAGTTCGGCCATGCGCGACCAGTCCTGGGCGCGTCGAGCGTTGTCGAGCTCGGCGCGGGCGCGCTCCAGCTCCTCCTTGATGTGGGTCGCGCCCTGCACCGAGGCCTTTTCGGACTTCCACACTTCCTCGAGATCGGCGAACTCGCGTTCGGCGTCCTCGATGTCACTCTCGAGGTCGGCCAGGCGCTTCTTCGAAGCCTCGTCGGTCTCCTTCTTCAGCGCCTCGCGCTGGATCTTCAGCTGGATCAGGCGCCGTTCCAGCCGGTCCAGCGCCTCGGGCTTGGAGTCGATCTCCATCCGGATGCGGCTGGCGGCTTCGTCCATCAGGTCGATGGCCTTGTCGGGCAGCTGGCGGTCGGTGATGTAGCGCTGCGAGAGCGTGGCCGCGGCGACCAGTGCCGGGTCCGTGATGTCGACGCCGTGGTGGACTTCGTAGCGTTCCTGCAGACCGCGGAGGATCGCGATCGTGTCCTCGATGCTGGGCTCGCCGACAAACACCTTCTGGAAGCGCCGCTCGAGCGCCGCGTCCTTCTCGACGTGCTCGCGGTACTCGTCCAGGGTGGTTGCACCGATGCAATGGAGCTCGCCGCGGGCCAGCGCGGGCTTGAGCATGTTGCCCGCGTCCATCGAACCTTCCGCCTTGCCCGCACCGACCATCGTGTGGATCTCGTCGATGAACAGGATGATCCGGCCTTCCTGCTTCTTAAGGTCGTTGAGCACGGCCTTGAGCCGTTCCTCGAACTCGCCGCGGAACTTCGCGCCGGCGATCAGCGCGCCCATGTCCAAAGACAGCACGCGCTTGTCGCGCAGGCCCTCGGGCACCTCACCGTTCACGATGCGCTGGGCCAGGCCTTCGACAATGGCGGTCTTGCCCACGCCGGGCTCGCCGATCAGCACGGGATTGTTCTTGGTCCGGCGCTGCAGCACCTGGACCGCGCGGCGGATCTCCTCGTCGCGGCCGATGACCGGATCCAGGCGCGACTGCTCCGCCTTCTCGGTCAGGTCGATCGTGTACTTGTCCAGCGCCTCGCGCGTGTCCTCGGCGTTGGGGTCATCGACGGTTTCGCCGCCGCGCACCTGGTCGATCGCCTGCTCCAGGCCCTTGGCGGTCACGCCGGCCTGGTGCAGGGTCTCGGCCAGCGCGACCCTGGCTTCCAGCGCGGCCAGCACGAAGAGCTCGGATGCGATGTAGGCGTCGTTGCGCTTCTGGGCGATCCTGTCGGTCAGGTTCAGCACCCGGCCGAGGTCGTTCGACAGGTTGATCTGGCCGGCCTGACCGCCGGAGATCTTCGGTAGGCCATCGAGCTTCTTGCCCAGTGCCGATCGAAGCTGGGCGACCTGGGCGCCCGCCTTGGTCAACAGGCCGCGCATGCCCCCGCCCTCCTGATCGAGCAGCGCCACCATCACGTGTTCCGGCTCGAGCATCTGGTGGTCCATGCCCACCGCGAGGCTCTGCGCATCGTTCAGGGCCTGCTGGAAGCGGGCCGTCAGTTTGTCCATTCGCATTCTCATCGCTCCTCCCGAGGCGGGTGCCGAGCCTCGGTCAACGGCAGGTTCCTGTAGTTATCCACAGGGTTGGGTCGCCGGAACAGTGAATCAAGCGCGGGCGCCGCGGGTCCCGCACGCCACCGGGCCGCGCTCGACGGCGCGGCCCGGCAGGTATCGATGATGGCAGCGGGGCCGAGATCGACCTGCCGCAAACGGCGCGCCCTCGCATCAGACGTTGGCGTCTTCGTAGCCGACCATGGTGTCTCGCCGGTGGAAGCGGCGCGCGGACTGGGCGGCCGACGGTGCAGCGTGCTCGGTCGCGCGACCGGCGCCGGCCACCCAGGCGAAGACCGCCATCGCCGCCGGCAGCATCCAGTCGTACCAGGCCGGTTCGGGCATCAGCAGGCCGATCCGCACGAAGGCGGGCACGGCCTCGAGCGCGAGCCAGTGGTCGCGCACCCAGGAGTGGATGCCGGCGTCGATCACGCCCGCAGCCAGCAGCACACCCACCAGCGCAAGGACACCGCTCAGCCGCCCCGACCAGGCGTGGACCAGCCAACCGCCGAGCACCGCGGCGGCGAGGCAGACCACCATCGCCAGGCCGACCCAGAACGTGGAGAACTCGGAGCCGTCGACCGCCAGCGCCGTGTCGGACCCGAGGACAAGGTAAAGGGGAACGAGAAACAGCAGACACCACGCAACCATCACGGCCAGGGCGGCCGTCACAGCCCACACGGTACGCACGGGAGGAGCCCTCTTGAACGCGCTCGGCATCCGGGCCGCGCCGACCGGCCGGCACGCGCCGACCGGTGACGATCAGATCACCGGGACGGGCCGGAGTTCCCGGCCCGTTCGACCGTTCTACAGTCGCGAACGGTCCGGATCACGGCGCCTCGAATCCGTCGGCGAAGATGTCTTCGAGGAAACCCGGGGCGACGATGTCGGAGGTCAGCTGGGACGGCGAACCTGCCTCCGCCACCTCGAGGGTCATGGTGCCCCGGCCGTCGACCGGCGGCGCATCGGTTTCGACTTCGAAATTGAACAGCGAGAACCAGCTCAACGCATTGGTATTGGGCGGAATGCCCGGAGGAGCGGTGAACACCAGCTCGCCCCCGATGTGCTCGACGCTCCAGTCGGCCACCTGCACGCCGTCGACGACCGGTGCGCTGAAGAACGTCTCGAAAATCTGCGCGCTGGCCGGCAGCGGGATGCGGACCTGGTCGATGTTGCGGTCGAAGTCGTAGTTCTGGACCGCGTAGTTGTAGCGCCAGCGGCCCGGCGCGACTTCCGTGGCCTTGCCGAGCACGCGCAGGTGACCCTGCGGCAGGTTCGCCGGGTACAGCGCCCCCGGCGTTTCCGACGGCACCACGATGGTCTGGTGACTTTCGTTCGGGTCCGTGGTGTCGGCGGCCACCCAGTTCTCGATCGTCGGGCCGTTGGTGAACGGGCCCAGGGGACCGAAGCTCCAGGTGCCGCCCGATTCGTTCGGGGTGATGCTGTGGAAGCCCATCGAGTTCCAGATATCGATGTCGGCCATGACCACGTACCAGGAATCGAGGAAGTACTGGGCCCCGGGGGTCTGCAGTTCGGCCGGGTCGACCACGAGACGGTTCTCGAAGCTGCCCGAGTTGTTGGTCTGCGATCCGGTGCGGCCCGGGTCGAAGAACGAGCCCTCGGAGAAGAACAGGCCGTCGGACGGGATGATGTCGTAGCGCGGCCCCTGGCTGGAATTGCTGTTGTTCGTGCCGGTGCCGTAGACGTCCTCGCATCCCGGCCAGAGCACGTTGCCGCTACCGCAGTTGATGGTGCAGTTGAAGTTCAGCGTCAGGAAGGCGTGCTTCACGCCCGAGGCGCCGAGCTGCTCGATCCGTCCGTCCGCGATCCGGTACATGTTCCAGACCAGGTACGGGTGTTGGTCGGGCGGATCGAAGGGATACAGGCCGTTGCTGCTGAACTTGGGAATCCACGCAGCGTCGCCCGTATCGCTGACGCTCTTCAGCGTGGCCGACGGCGCGACCTTGATGCCGCTCGCACTCGTGCCCTGGTAAGCGACCTGGCCGATGTTGATCAACCGGACGTCGACTTCGTAGAGGTTTCCGAGCGACGAATCCTGCGGCCAGTGCGGGCGCCCCGCGCAGCTCAGGCCACGCGCCGGGTCGCTGTAGCCGCGCAGGTTGGCGTCCGGCGGAATGTGCAGGTTGAGGTCGAGCCAGGCCATGCCGATCGGCATGTCGGCCAGTTCCGGGAAGCCGAGCGCTTCGGCCAGCGCTTCGGTCGCCCAGAGGTCGGCGTTGTGGATCGTGAGCAGCTGCTTTTCCTGGTCGGCGATCACGTGCGGATGGGCGACCGTCAGCAGGTGACGTCCCTGCCCGTCGCTGAGCTTCAGCGCCGGATGGTCGTTGTTGGTGAAGCCGGTGGCGATGAGGCGTTCCAGCGATACGCGGCGGCCGCGGTACTCGAGCACGATGTCGGTCGCCAGGTCCAGCCGGCCGGCGTCGAAATCCTCGAAATTGCCGAACGGCGCATAGATGGAGATCGAGCCCAGGTTGCGGATGTCCACCGGCGCCTGGATCACGCCGTCTCGCGCATGGCCGTCGAGGACGATCCGCAGGTCGGTCCGTTCCAGGTAGTCCGCGCGCAATTCGAACTGGCCGGCACCGCTCCAGGTCGACCAGATCGCGGAAGGATCCCGTTGTTCGCGGGTCGCATCCTCGGCCGCCAGGGCCGGGAGCAGGAAACCGCACAGCGCGGCGATCAGGGGAAGTCGCATCGTCATTCGGGGGCCTCGGCGCAAGGGTAGGACCAGCAATCTTCGATCATAGCGGATCGGACCCGTGCGAGACAACGGCCGGCCCGAGCGTGACGCTCGTCACAGTCGCTCGTCGTCCCGGCCCTTGCGCAGCGCCTCGCGGTCCTCCTCGAACAACGCGGCGAGCTCCTCCCGCGAGCGCCAGGCCATCGCGACGAGCTTCTCCTCGTCGTCCTTGTGATGGACCTGCTCGGCCAGCGTCGCTTCGTCGTGCTCGCGGAAGCGATCGACGTAGCGGCTGGGGTTGCGTACGCCGAGCGCGCGCAGCGATTCCCTGGCCAGATCCAGCGACGACAGCCAGGTCTCGCGGATGACGTAATCGACGCCCAGCGCTTGCAACTCCATCGCATGCTGGCGATTGCGCGCGCGGGCGTGAATCCGCAGGTTCGGGTAGTGCAGACGCAGCATTTCCGCGGTCCGGAGCGACACGTCGATGTCGGAGATCGTCAGCACGAACAGCCGCGCATGCTCGGCTCCGGCGGCGCGCAGCACGTCCGGGTTGGTCGCGTTGCCGAAGAACACCCGGTGGCCGAAGCGACGCACGAACTCGACCTGCTCCTGGTCGAAGTCCAGGGCGGTGAAATGGATGCCGAGCATCGAAAGCGTCCGGGCCACGATCTGGCCCACGCGGCCGAGCCCGGCGATGATGACGCGCGGCTCGCCGTGATCGTCGGGAATGCCCTCGAACTCCGGCCGATCGTCGGCCTCGTCGTGGATCCGCGGCTGGATCCAGCGCTCGTTGATGAAGTACATCAGCGGCGTCAGGGCCATCGACACGGAGACCGCCACGATCAACGGGTCGACCACCGCGCGTTCGAGCACCTGTTGCTCCAGGGCCACGGAAAACAGCACGAAGCCGAATTCACCGGCCTGCGGAAGGGCGAAGGCCAGCGACAGCGAATCGCGCGCGCCCAGCCCGCCGACCCGGCCGACCAGGAACAGCACGGCGAACTTGATCGTCATCAGCACCGCGACGATGCCGAACACCAGGCCCGGGGCCGAGACCACGAGGCCGAAGTCGATCATCATTCCAACGGCGATGAAGAACAGGCCCAGCAGCAGGCCCTTGAACGGGTCGATGCCGGCCTCGAGCTCGTGGCGGAACTCCGAGTCCGAAAGCAGCACACCGGCAAGAAACGCGCCGAGCGCCATGCTCAGGCCCGCCCATTCGGCCAGCATCGCCGTGCCGATGGCGACCAGCAGGACGGCGGCCAGGAACACCTCGCGCACGCCGGACAGCACGATCAGGCGGAACACCGGGCGCAGCAGGAAACGTCCGCCGACCACGATGGCCAGGATGGTCGCCACCGCCTGGAACGTCGCCAGCCAGAATCCGCCCTCCCCCTCGGCGCTGGGCAGGGTCGACCCGAACACCGGGATGAGCGCCAGCAGGGGAATCACGGCGAGGTCCTGCAGCAGCAGGATGCCGAAGGCCGAGCGGCCATAGGGCGCGGTCAGCTGCTTCTTTTCGGCCAGCATCTGCAGGCCGATGGCGGTCGACGACAGGGAGAGGACCACGGCCACGAGCAGGCCCAGCTTGGCGCTGTTCAGCCACCAGGTCGCCAGCGGCCACATCACTGCCGTCGACAGGGCCATCTGCAGCGTGCCGTTGACGAAGATCAGCTTGCGCAGCACAACCAGGCGGCTGGGCCGGAGCTCCAACCCGATGACGAACAGCAGCAGTACCACGCCGAGTTCGGCGAAATGCAGCGTGTCCTCGACATCGCTGATCAGGTTGAGCACCCACGGGCCGATCAGGATGCCCGCGCCGAGGTATCCGAGCACCGCACCCAGCCCCAGCCGGCGGGCGATCGGCACCATCACCACGGCGCTGCCGAGGTAGATCACCGCTTCACTGAGAGGACCGGCCATTCAGGGCTCGCTGGGCAACGGGAACCCGGGATTATCCACGGCCGCAGCCGATGCGTCGACCCGCAGGCGGCGGCACCGGCGAAGACGGCCGCGTCGAACGCACGACGAGCGCCGCTGGCCGGCCCCGGACCGATTCCGGGGTACGGGGTCCGTCAGCGCGACAGCGCGTCGCGGCCGGCGTAGACCGCCCGATCGCCGAGCGCTTCGTGGATGCGCAGCAGCTGGTTGTACTTCGCTACCCGGTCCGAGCGGCACAGGGAGCCGGTCTTGATCTGTCCGGCGCCGGTGGCGACCGCCAGATCGGCGATCGTCGTGTCCTCGGTCTCGCCCGAGCGGTGCGACATGATCGTTCCGAAGCCGGCCGCCTTCGCCATTTCGATGGCCTGCAGCGTTTCGGTCAGCGTGCCGATCTGGTTCGGCTTGATCAGGATCGCATTGGCGGTGTTCTCGTCGATGCCGCGCTTCAGGATCTTCGTGTTGGTCACGAACAGGTCGTCGCCGACCAGCTGCACGGCGCCGCCGATCGCCTCGGTCAGAAGTTTCCAGCCGTCCCAGTCGTTCTCGCCCATGCCGTCTTCGATCGACAGGATCGGGAACTTCGAAACCAGCCCCGACAGGTACTCGACGAAGTCCTCGCGGCCGAAGGCCCGGCCCTCGGAGTCCAGCGTGTAGTGCCCGTCGTTGCAGAATTCGCTTGAGGCCACATCGAGGGCCAGCGCGACGTCCTCGCCGGGCTTGTAGCCGGCCTCGACGACCGCGGTGAGCAGCAGCTCGAGCGCCGCCTCGTTGGAGTTGAGATCCGGGGCGAAGCCGCCCTCGTCGCCGACCGCGGTGTTCAGGCCGCGCGATTTCAGCGTGGATTTCAGCGCATGGAAGATTTCCGTGCCGGCCTGCAGCGCGCTGGGGAAATCCGCCAGGCCGACCGGCATGACCATGAATTCCTGGATATCGACGCGGTTGTCGGCATGGGCGCCGCCGTTGAGGATGTTCATCATCGGTACCGGCAGGGTCGGCGTGGCGCCGGTGGACTCGAGCAGCGATTCGTACAGCCCCCGGCCCTGCGCCGCGGCCACCGCGTGGGCCGAGGCCAGCGAGACGCCGAGAAGCGCGTTCGCGCCGAGCCGGCCCTTGTTGTCGGTGCCGTCGAGCTCGATCAGCCGCTCGTCGAGCGCCGACTGCAGCGAGGCATCCATTCCGATCAGCGCACCGGCGATCTCGCCGTTGACGTGGCCGACCGCGTTCTTGACGCCCTTGCCCCCGTAGCGACCCTCGTCGCCGTCGCGCAGCTCGACCGCCTCGTGCTCGCCGGTCGACGCCCCCGACGGCACCATCGCCCGCCCGAAGGCCCCACCCTCGAGCATGACTTCGGCCTCCAGCGTCGGATTGCCGCGGGAATCGAGAATTTCACGAGCGTGGATCTTGGTGATCTTCATGGAGTTACCTATTGAATTGATTCAGTTCTTTACCGCAGATGAACGCGGATGAACGCAGATTGAAGAGCAGCAGAACCATCGATCTCGAAACGCTCTTCAGGAAACACCATCGAACGAATGCAGACTCTCCAGGGCAGAATACCCCGATCTTCACGGGCTACCCGGATTACGCGCCGGCTTGTCCGATCGGTCGATGATTGCCGGCTTCATTCTCCTGTTCTCGAGCTTTCATCTGCGTCCATCCGCGTTCATCTGCGGTCTCTTCGTAGTTCTTTCGGGGCCGCTGTCAGCACTTGACGACGCGATCGATCTCGACCAGGGTCTCGAGCATTCCTTCCATGTCCGCGAGGCGCATGGAGTTCGGCCCGTCGCAGAGGGCCTTTTCGGGTTCGGGGTGCGTCTCGGTGAACAGGCCGGCGACGCCCACGGCGATCGCGGCCCGGGCAAGGACGGGAATGAACTCACGCGCACCGCCCGAGCTGTCGCCCTGGCCGCCCGGCAGCTGCACCGAATGCGTTGCGTCCATGACGACCGGGCAGCCGGTCTCGCGCATGATCGCCAGCGAGCGCATGTCGGCGACCAGGTTGTTGTAACCGAACATGTAGCCCCGCTCGCAGCACATCACCTGCTCGTTGCCCGCCGCCCTCGCCTTCTCCACCACGGTACGCATCTCCCATGGCGAAAGGAACTGGCCCTTCTTGACGTTCATCGGCTTGCCCAGCCGCGCGACGCTCTGGATGAAGTTGGTCTGCCGGCACAGGAACGCCGGGGTCTGGACGACGTCGACGATTTCGGCGACCGCATCGAGCGGGGTGTCTTCATGCACGTCCGTCAGCACGGGAACGCCGATCTGATCGCGAACGGCGGTCAGGATCTCCAGGCCCTCGTCGACACCCGGGCCTCGGTAGCTTTTCACCGAGGTCCGGTTGGCCTTGTCGAAGGACCCCTTGAACACGTAGGGAATGCCGAGCCGGTCCGTGACCTCCTTCAAGTGCCCGGCCACGTCCAGGCACAGCTGCATCGATTCCAGCGTGTCCGGGCCGGCGATCAGGAAGAAGGGTCGGTCGAGTCCGACCTCGAAATCAGCGATCTTCATTCGGGAACCTCGTGAACGGGTCAGGACGCAGCAGCTTCGGGCTTGCGCACGCCGGCCTGCTGATGCGCGAGCGCGGCGCGGATGAACCCGGTGAACAGCGGATGCCCTTCGCGCGGCGTGGACGTGAACTCCGGATGGAACTGGCAGGCCACGAACCAGGGGTGGTCGGGCAGCTCGACCATCTCGACCAGCATCTCGTCCGACGACAGGCCGGCGATCACCATGCCGTGTTCGTGCAGCGTGTCCCGGTAGTGGTTGTTGAACTCGTAGCGGTGGCGATGACGCTCCAGGATCTCGTCCTTGCCGTAGAGCTTGCGCGACTTCGTATCGGGCTGCAGGCGGCAGCGCTGTGCGCCCAGGCGCATGGTGCCGCCGAGGTCGCTGCCCTCGTCGCGCAATTGCTTCTGACCCGACTCGTCCATCCACTCGGTGATCAGGCCGATCACCGGGTGCGGTGAATCGGCATCGATCTCGGTCGAATTGGCCCCGGTCAGACCGCAGACGTTGCGCGCGAACTCGACCACGGCGGCCTGCAGCCCGAGGCAGATGCCGAGATACGGAATGCCGTGCTCCCTGGCGTGGCGGATGGCGGAGATCTTGCCCTCGAAACCGCGTTCGCCGAAACCGCCCGGGACCAGCACGGCATCGACGCCTTCGAGCACGCCCACGCCCTGCTGTTCGATCTGTTCCGACTCGACCGGCTTGATGTGGACCTTGATCCGGTCGGCCAGGCCGCCGGCCGAGAGCGCCTCGTTCAGCGACTTGTACGCATCGGCGTGCTCGACGTACTTGCCGACCATCGCGACGGTCACTTCGTGGGCCGGGCGCGCCTGGCGCTCGACCACGTCCTCCCAGTCGGACAGGTCGGCGTGGCCGGCCTTGAGCCCGAGCCGGTCGAGGATGATCCGGTCGAGCCCCTGGCGCTGGTAGAACAGCGGAATCTTGTAGATGTTGTCGACGTCGACCGCCGAGATCACCGCCTCCGGGTTGACGTTGGTGAACAGCGCGATCTTGCGCCGCTCGTGTTCGCTGAGCATGCGCTCGCAGCGGCACAGGAGCACGTCGGGCTGGATGCCGATCGAGCGCAGTTCCTTGACCGAGTGCTGGGTCGGCTTGGTCTTGATCTCTTCGGCAGCGCGCAGATACGGCACCAGCGTGAGGTGCATGAAGAGGGCCCGGCGGCCGTGCTCCGCGCCGAGCTGGCGAATCGCCTCGAGAAACGGCAGCGACTCGATGTCGCCGACCGTGCCGCCGATCTCGATCAGCGCCACGTCGTACCCGTCGGCGGCCTGCTCGATGGAATCCTTGATCTCGTCGGTGATGTGCGGGATGACCTGCACGGTCGAGCCGAGATAATCGCCGCGGCGCTCCTTGGCGATGACGTTGGCGTAGATCTTCCCGGTCGTGAAGTTGTTGCCCTGGCTCATGCGGGTGCGCACGTAGCGCTCGTAATGACCAAGGTCGAGGTCGGTCTCCGCGCCGTCCTCGGTGACGAACACCTCACCGTGCTGGAACGGGCTCATGGTGCCGGGATCGACGTTGATGTAGGGGTCGAGCTTGAGGAGCGTCACGCGAAGTCCGCGCGCCTCGAGGATCGAGGCCAGCGAGGCCGAAGCGATGCCCTTGCCGAGCGAGGACACCACGCCGCCAGTGACGAAGATGAAAGAAGCCATGACCGAGATCCCGGATGATTGACACCGGGACGACATTCTACCCCGAAAACGCCGTCGACCACCCGAGGGAAACCCGGTCCCGGGCGGCGAAATCGGCAGATGCCAATCGCAAAACCGGTTGCTATACTCGAATCTCCTGTCATTTCCGGGGAGACAACCGCCATGACCGCCGAATCCGACAACAAGGATGAAGAACGCCACGGCCCCCAGGGGACGCAGGTCTTTTCCCGCGACCAGCTGCCGGGCAACCTGGCGACCGCCGCGAGCGACAAGACGGTGGTCGGCCATGCCGCCCGGCTGATCGGCGTCGGCGACGGTCTCGAGGGCAAGGAATTCGGCCTGGCCTCCGACCGGACCACGATCGGGCGGTCCCAGGTCTGCGACATCCAGCTCGATGAACCCAGCCTGTCGTCCGAGCACGCCCGCCTGGTCCGCTCCGAAGACGGCTGGCGCATCATCAACCTGCTGTCGACCAATGGCGTGTTCGTCAATGACGAAAAGGTCTTCTCGCATCGTCTCGCCGATGGCGACGTGATCCGGCTGGGCCGCGTTCGCCTGAAGTTCCGCGACCCGAACGCGGCCACGGGGGCGTCCGGCGCCGACCCGATGCGCTGGATTCCCTGGATCGCATTGGCCGTGATCGCTGCCGGTGGAGCCTTCTGGTTCCTCAGCGGCGCCGGCGGCTGATGGAGCGGATCGGACGGTACGAGATTCGCCGCGAACTCGGTCGCGGCTCGATGTCCATCGTCTACGAGGGGTTCGACAGCCGGATCGATCGCGCGCTGGCGATCAAGGTCCTGCGCGAGCACGTCGCCCGTGACGTGAACGCTCGCCAGCGCTTCATGCGCGAGGCCCGTGCGGCCGGTGGGCTGTCGCATCCCAACATCGTCACCGTGTTCGACGTCGGGCAGAACGAAGGCCTGCCCTTCCTGGCCATGGAACGCCTGTCCGGCAACACGCTCGAGGAACGGCTCGAGGAACACGGGGCGCGGCCCTTCGACGTCGACGCCATCCTGCAGCTCGGTCTCCAGCTTGCCGGAGGTCTCGACTACGCCCATCGTCGCGGCGTCATCCACCGCGACCTGAAGCCGGCCAACATCCACATCGATCCGGATTCGTCGCTGGTCAAGATCATGGATTTCGGCATCGCGGCGATCGAACGGGGCGATCGCGCCAGCGGTCACGCTACCGTTGCCGGCACCCCGACCCACATGGCGCCGGAGCAGCTCACGGGGCGAACCGTCGACGAGCGCTCCGACCTCTACTCGCTGGGCGTGGTCCTGTACGAACTGCTGACCGGCGAGCTGCCCTTCGACGCCCCCGATTCCGAAGGGGTGATCGAGCAGGTCATCCAGCACCAGACGCGGCCGCTGAAGCCCCGCGACCCGAACACCCCCCGCGAGCTCGTCGACCTCGTCTACCGACTGATGGCGAGGGAACCGGATTCCCGGCCGGGCAGCGCCCGCCAGGTCGTCGAGGAACTCGAGGAAATCCGCTCCGGCCTGCACCGCGGCGTGCTGCAGACCGTCCGCCAGCAGTCGTCGCTGCTGCGCTGGCCGCTGACGATCGGCGCCGCCGTGGCCGTCGTCCTGGTGCTCGGCCTCTGGTACGTCTACCGCTCGCAGACCGGCGCGATCGAATCGGCGACCTACGGCTTCGGCGACGCGCTGGCCAGCCTGATCGCGCAGGAAACCGCCGAGGCGCTGATCCTCGAAGACACGACCGCGCTGTCGATCCTGGTGTCGGATTTCTCCGTCAACCCGCAGGTGGAGCACCTGCACGTGGCGGATGCTGCCGGCATCGTCCAGGCATCGACCGACCCCTACCTCCGAGGCCAGCCGGTGCCCGAGCCCGACGGCGAGGCCATCGAGCGCGACGCGGGCAGCGTCGTGTTGACGCGCAACGACGAAGGCCTGCTGCAGTTCGCGGTGCCGATCCGGTTCCAGGCCCGTCGCGTCGGCGAAGTCCGCCTCGGGCTCGACGGCAGCGCCCTCGACGCGACTGCGGCGACCACGATGACGATGCTGGTTCTCGTGTTCACCCTGACCATCCTGGTCGTTGCCTTCGGCAGCGCCTGGATGATGCGTCGCCAGCAGCGCGCGCTCCAGCGCCTGGCCTGGGGGCTGAAGCGATTGGCGCGGGGCCAGGTGGACTTCCGCCTCGAAGCCGAGCGCCGCGACGAGTACAGCGACGTCTACCGGCAGTTCAATCGCCTGGCGATCCGGTTGGACGAACAGCATTCGGCAATGCAGGCACTCGAGAACGGCGACGGCTCGGCCGGTGGCGCCGATGCGGAATCGACCACGGCTCGCCTGCGGCTGCAGCGCATCGACGGTGGCCCCGACGAAACGCTCGATCTCGGTGCCAGCCCGGAGACCACCGTCGCGGTCGACGACGACGCGGTCACCCCCTTGCGCCCGACCCGGAAAGGGCGCTGATGCAACCCATCCGCCCGACCCGGAAAGGGCGCTGATTCGACCCATCCGCCCGACCCGGAAAGGGCGCTGACCCGACCCATTCGTCCAGCGAACCCTTCGGACCGGCCGATCGTGCCGAGCCATCGATCCACGCTGCCGAATCCCGTGGCCGATACGGATCACAGGATCGGCACACCGAATCGATCCACGACCCCGGTCCGCCCGCTTCTCCCCGGGCAGCCGGAGGCCGGGGGCGCCGCCGGCGTGCGCCGCCCGAACTCGCAACCGACACCGGACCGTCCCGCCGAGAGCGTCCAGCCCGCTCCATCCGCGAGCAGGACCGCCGATCGACCCCATTTCTCGATGCCCGACGGGCTGGTGGTGGGCGTGCCCGGCCGACTCGCCGGGCGAAGGACCTAGTCCGGCTCCCCGAGACGCGTGCGCAGTCGTTCGGCACGGTCCAGGTAGACCCGCGCCGGCTCGAAATCCGGGACCACCTCGAGCAACTCGCGCCAGGCACGGATGGCCACGTCGATGTCCCGCGCGCGCCAGGCGCGCAGGGCCCGGTCGTGATGACGTTCGACGAGCTCCTCGCGCAAGGCCTCCTGCAGCGAGACGGCCGGCGCGTAGCCCGGCTCGAGGCTGCGGGCTTCTTCCGCGAGGGCGTAGGCCTCGAAGAGCAGATCGCGTTCGCGGAATCCCTCGGCGCGACGAAGCAGGCTCTGGACCTCGATCCGGGTTCGCCGAACGTCGATCCGGGCCTGGGATGCGCCGGGGTCCAGCGCGTCGGAGACCTGCGCCAGAGTGGCGACCGCGTCGTCGAACTGCCCGGCATCGGACTCGGCCTGCGCCGTGTCCAGCGCCAGCTCGACCAGCAGGCCTTCGGCGCGCGGCGAGAGGTGACGCTCCTGCGCCGCGGCCAGGAGCAGCTCGCGCGCATCCGTGGGCTGACCCGAAGCCAGCAGATACTCGGCCACCGTTTCCAGTTCGGAACGTCTCGGCTCGGTCGGTGCTGCGCTCTGCGGTTCGCCGGCGTCGCGGGACGCGACCGCGGGGACGTCTGCAATGCCGGGCTCGGCTGCCTCGCTGCGGACCGCACCGCCGTCCGCGGCGGTCGACGGTGAATCAGGGCCCTCCCCCGTCTCACCCGCGGCTTCCGCGACCGCAGCGGGTCCGGCCGCGGCCTCCTGGGGAGCGTCCGGGACGCGCAGCTCGGTGCCAATGGCCAGCGTCCTCGGGACGTCGATGCCGTTCAGCCGGGCAAGGGCGACGAACAGCAGCGGATTGCCGAGTTCGCGCACGGCGATCTGCGACAGGGTGTCTCCGGGCTGGACCTCGAGGGTCCGGTACGGACCGGGCAACAGGTCCTCCGGCGGCGCCTCGAGCTGGCGCGCGAGCAGCGCCAGCGTCGGCGACCCGGGACTGGCCTCGCGCAGGGTCTCGATCATCGCCGCGGCCTGCTCGAAGCGCCCGTACTGCAGATGGTCCATCGCATCGACCAACCGGGTCGGGCCGGTCCGGGTCTCGGCCGGCGCCGGCGGGCCCTGGACGAGCGGCGGTTCCGGCTCGGGCAGCGGCTTTTCCTGCACGAGCTGGCAGCCGCCCACCGCCACCGCGGCCAGCAGCACGGCAAGGCACTCCCGAATCGAGTACTGCACCCGTCCCCGGTCTTCCGCATCCGGGTTCCGGTTCGAGGTTCGAATCCGCGGCATGGTCATTCCCCTATGTTGATGGCGTCCGAGCGGGCCTCGCCCAGAGCCTGGAGTTGTTCCAGCGTGACGCCGGCGCCCGGCGGCAGTGCAGCGTCGCTGCCGTCCAGCGCATCGTAGCGGCGCATCAGGTCGGCGAGGGCACGGGTCCGGGCCTCGCCGATCAGCAGCGGATCGTGCTCGGCGAGGGCGGCCAACCCATCGCCTGCCGGTTCGCCGGTTGCCTGCTCGATCTCGATCAGGGCACGCCGTGCGAAGCGTCGGACCGCCGGGTAGTCGTCGTCGAGCGCCCGGACCAGGTGGGCACGCCAGCGCTCCGGGTCGTCGAGCTGGCCGCGCTGGGCGGACCGGCCGAGTCCCACCGCCATCACGGCACGTTCGACCGGATCGCCGGCCAGCAGCCGAGCCACCCCATCGATCACCGAGGCCGGCAATCCGTCGGCGCGGCGCACTTCGCCCGGCGCGCGTTTCCAGAGTCGTGCGGTCTCCCGCTCGGCCCAGTCCAGCGACCGGTCGGCGTGGCACAGGGTGCACGCGTTCGGTCTCGAATTGGCCGCGTCGGCGGCCGGATCCGGCGACTCGATGTGGTGCGAGCGGTGGATTTCCATGACGCCGTAGACGATTTCCGGCATGTGGCAGGACAGGCAGTTCGAGCCCATCGTCCCGGCCTCGTGATGGGTATGCCCGGTCACGTCCTCGGCGATCGGCCGATGGCAGTCCAGGCAGGTATCGCCGGTGCGCTGCGCCGACGTCACCATTCCGGCGGGGTCGCCGCCGTGCATCTCGTGGCAGCTGCCGCAGGTCAGCGAGCCCTCCGTGTGGCATTCGGACATCAGCAACCCCTGATACTCGTAAGCGGTCAAGCGCGGCGTGCCGTCGGGCCAGAAGCGCTCCGAGAAGTCGATGCCGTGGCCGGCGACCGGGAGTTCACTGTCGGGCCAGACCAGGTCCACGGAATCGAACAGATCGTCGCCGGGCCGGTAGATCGGACCGTTGTCGATGAACTCGCGCATGATCTCGACCGACTTCGGCAGGCGCTGGCCGTGGCACTGGCCGCAGACCTGCGTCGCGGCGTCGCGGCCGAGGTGTTCGGGATTGACGATGCTGTCGTCGGCCGCGCCGGTCAGCGTGTACCACGCACGGGTCAGCCAGTTGCGGTGCTTGTCGATGTGGTCCCCGGCCGGCCCGTGGCAGCTCTCGCAGGCGATGCCCAGCTCGGCCACGCGCGATTCGTAGATTCCATCGACCATGGGATTGACCGGCTCGCCGGCGCGGGCGCGCTGCACCATTTCGTCGTAGTTGACGATGTTCGGTTCCGGCCCCGTGTTGTGGCAGAAGATGCAGTTGTTGTTCCAGACCGTCACGTGGTCGTCGAACTGCTGGTCGTCGGGGCCCAGGAACGCCGCATTCGTGTGGACCCAGCGCCGGTCCTCGTTGTGCCACAGCAGGTGCAGCCGGTAGAAATTGCCGCCCCCTTCCGGATCGCGCATCAGGTACTGCTGGTAACGGTGCGACCCCACCGTGCGATCGATGCGGTAGCGCGCGACCACCCGGCCGGTACCCGGGGCCACGTATTCGAAGAAGAATCGGTCGCCGTCGCGAACCGGGCGCACGGTGAAGCCCCACTGGGTCACCGGCCGGCCGTCGAAGCGCCCCTGGACGGTCGCCGCCGTCGCCTCCTGGGTCATCGTCCGGTGGAAGGTCCGGTGCCAGCTGGAGAAGCGCCCCCGGTGGCAGGTGTGGCAGCGTTCGCTACCCGTCCAGCCCGGCGTCTCGGCGGGCAGACGCTCGGGCCACGCCGCGGCGAGGAGCACCAGGACGAGCAGCGTCACGCCCCGGAGCACGGGCGACGCGGCATTCATGGCGCGCCGCTCCCGGTGTATTCGGGCCGCGTCTCGGCCGGCGGCCACATCTCGCTCAGGAGGACGCTGCGATTGTTGTCGATCACCACCCGCGCGTGATCCCGCGTCATCAAGCGGGGACGCGCCACGCCGCAGGAGTGCGCGATCGTCTCGACCTCCTTGATCATGTTGCGTGCATACCAGGCCACGCGCTCGGCCTTGTCCGACGGCACCAGCCCGCGCTGCAACCGAGGATCGTGGGTGGTCACGCCCGTCGGACAGGTGTTCTTGTTGCACTGCATCGCCTGGATGCAGCCGAGCGCGAACATGAAGCCGCGGCCGGCCAGCACGATGTCGGCGCCCGCGCAGAGTGCCCAGGCGACGTCGACGGGATTGACCCGCTTGCCCGAGGCGCACACCCGGACGCGTTTGCGCAGACCGTACTCGTCGAGCTTGTCGACGACCATCGGCAGCGCCTCGGACAGGGGCAGGCCGACGTCGTCCATCAGGGTCATCGGCGCGGCGCCGGTTCCGCCGTCGCCGGAATCCACGGTCAGGAAGTCCGGAGCGTGCTCCGTTCCGCGGCGGTGGATCGCCAGGCACAGGTCGTCGAGGAAGTCGGTCTGGCCCACCACGATCTTGCAACCGCAGGGTTTTCCGGTGACTTCGCGGATGTGCCCGATCAGGTCCAGCAGCTCGTCGCAGGAAGACACTTCCGGGTGGCGGTTGGGGCTGATCGCGTCGCGCTCGCGCGACACGGCGCGGATTTTCGCGATCTCCTCGGTGATCTTGGCCTTCGGCAGGATGCCGCCCTTGCCCGGCTTGGCGCCCTGGGCCAGCTTCAGTTCGAACATACGTACCTGGTCATGGGCGGCGATCGCAGCGAGCTTCTCGTCGTCGAGCCGGCCCAGTTCGTCGCGCACACCGAACTTGGCCGTGCCGATCTGGAACACGATGTCGCAGCCGCCCTCGAGGTGCCACGGCGCCAGGCCACCCTCGCCCGTGTTCAACCAGATGCCGGCCTTACGCGCACCCATCGACAGCGCCCGGACCGCCGGTGCGGAAAGTGCGCCGTAGCTCATTCCCGAGACGTGAAAGAACTTGTCGGTCGTGTACGGATGGCGGGCATGCGGACCGATGGTCAGCGCGGCGATCGGCTCGGCCTCTTCGTCGAGCTTGGGAAAGGCGCAGTTGAGGAAGATCACCGCGCCCTCGCGCCGGATGTCCCGGGTGGAACCGAACGCCGAGGTGTTGTCGAGATTCTTGGCTGCCCGATACGCCCACGACCGCTGCGCGCGGTTGAACGGCAGCTCTTCGCGGTCGTTGGCGAAGAAGTACTGGCGAAAGAACTCGCCCAGATGCTCGAACCAGTAGCGGAAACGGCCGATCACCGGGTAGTTGCGGCGCACCGCGTGGCGATGCTGGGTCCGATCGACGATGTACAGCACGATCACGGCGAGAACGCCGAGCCCCAGCAGGAACACGAACAGCACGGCCATGAACTGGAGCACGTCGGCTGTTGCGTCGAACACCGCTTGCATCGTTTCGTCGTCCCCGGACCCGGCGGGTCCGGCCCGTGAAGTACAGCCATCGATGGTAGACCATGCCGCGGCACAGGGGGACGACTCGCGCATCGCAGCGTGACCGGACCGGTGACGCTGCCCCGTTCGGGCGAGGTGGAAATCGCTTGGCGCGACGGCCGCCCGCGCCTTGCCAGCGAGCGGGCCCAGCAAGTGTGGCGAAAGGCCTTTGATCCTGTTTTTCTCGAAAGTCAGAAACCAACCCCGAGAGGCATTTCGCCCCGCGCTGCGCGCTTGCGGGCGACCTTCTTTTGTCAGGCGCGACAAAAGAAGGCAAAAGCGCTCTCTACAAGCGGGTCGTATCGAGGGGCAAGTTTCTTTGGAGCCGCCGTGGCGACAATACTCGCTGGGCGGCCTCGGAAGAGGAGAGGCTGTTGGTCGCAACCTCGGGGATTACCCACGGTGGATGCGGAGCGAACCTCGCTTCGGCCCGGCAACAACCTCGAAGGCAGTGCTCACCGAAGCGAATCCTCTTCGCTGGCTACTCGGGTAGCAGAAAGCTGGCGCTCGCCAAGCTTCTCGTGTCTCAGCGCGGTAAGCGATTTTCTGCGCCGCGCCGCGGCCTGACGGGCAACCCCGCGCTCTTCGCACCGCTTGTGAGAGCGCTTTTGGGTACTTTTGAGGCGATTGTCAAAAGTACCTCGCCAGCAAGCGGACGAAGCCCGCGTGGCGAAACGCTTTTCGTAGTTGTTCTTCGGGTTTCGCCTGGAAACGGAAACCAACCCCGAAAGGCCTTTCGCCCCGCGCTTCGCGCTTGCGGGCGACCTTCTTTTGTCAGGCGCGACAAAAGAAGGCAAAAGCACTCCCGCGAATCACGACGATCGACGATCCGACGGCTCGATCCACGCCACCGCGGCCTGTCGCCCCGACGGCGACGCGCGACGATGGCTGAAGAAGGTCTCCGGCTCGTCGTGGGTACAGCGGCCGCAGTCGACCACGGTCCCGACCCCGGCGGCCCGCAGCCTGGCCACGGCAATGGCCGGCAGGTCGGCCTTCCAGTGGCCGGGTCGCGTTGCCTCGAACGCCTCGGGGTGGTCGGCGAAGGCTTCGCGCAGGGGCGCGTCGACTTCGTAGGCGCGCGGCCCGATCCTCGGTCCGATCCAGGCGACAAGCCGCTCCGGGGACACCGGGAGCGCCTCGACCACGGCTTCCAGCAGCCCGCCGGCCAGGCCGCGCCAGCCGGCGTGGGCGGCGGCGACGCAGCGGCCCGCCGCGTCCGCCAGCAGCACGGGCAGGCAGTCGGCGGTCAGGATCCCGACCACCTGGCCCGGGCGGTCGGTCCAGGCGGCGTCGGCCTCGATGTCCGACACCCAGTCGTCGAGGTGGATCACGCGCGATCCGTGGACCTGACGCAGCCAGTGCGGCGGCCCGGGAAGCGCGGCCCGCAGCCGAGCGCGGTTGGCTGCCACCGCCTCGCGGGCGTCGCCGGTCGAGTCGCCGAGATTGAACGTGTCGTACGGCGGTGCGGAGACGCCCCCGTTCCGGGTCGTCGCGAAGCCGCGGACCGGCGCGGCCAGCGGCGCGTCGATGCGTTCGAGCTCACTCATCGACCGAGAGGACCTCGATCAGCGCCGCCAGGTCGGACGGAAGCGGCGACCGTACGTCCACGTCGCCGTCGACGAAGGGGTGGTCGAATTGGAGACGGACAGCGTGCAGGGCCTGGCGCGGAAATCCCTGCCAGGCCTCGCGCTGGTACGCCGTCAGGCCCGCCGGCGCGCCGCGACGGCCGTAGGTCGGGTCGCCGACCAGCGGGAACCCGAGGTGCAGCATGTGCACCCGGATCTGGTGGGTCCGACCCGTCTCGAGCTTGACGTCCAGGAGGGTTCCCCCGGCCAGTCGGCGAGCGACGCGGTAGTGCGTGACGGCTCGCCGGCCGTCCCGGCGCACGACCTGCCGGCGACGATCGACCGGGTGGCGCCCGAGCGGTGCGTCCACCGTGCCGCCGGCGATCACCTCGCCCCAGACCAGCGCCTGGTAGTGGCGGTGGATCTCGCGTTGCCGGAGTTGCTCGACCAGCGCGGCATGCGCCGCCGGTGTGCGGGCGATGACCAGGCAGCCCGACGTGTCCTTGTCCAGGCGGTGCACCAGCCCAGCCCGCGGCAGGCGCTCGAGGCCCGGCTCCCGGTGCAGCAGGGCATTGACCAGCGTGCCGTCCGGATTGCCGGACCCCGGATGGACGACCCGCCCCGGCGCCTTGTCGACGACCAGCAGGTGCTCGTCTTCGTACAGCACGTCGAGATCGATCGGCTGGGGTCGCGGGTTGCTCGGATGGGCCTCGATCACGGCGTCGAGCACCAGGCGCTCGCCGCCGGCGACCTTTCGATTGGGCTTGACCGCCGCGCCGTCGACGGTCAGCGCGCCGTCGCGAAGCCAGGCGGTCAGGCGGCTGCGCGAAAAGTCCGGCCAAAGACCGGCGGCGGCCTGGTCGACGCGCTCGCCGGCAGCCTCGTCCGGTACGGTGGCTTCGCGCCGTTCCCGCGCTTCATCGCTCGCCATCGGCGGCCTTCGACCCCCGGGGGTCGATGCGGTGACGGTCGGTGGCGGTTGCGTTTATCATGTCAGGCTTGCCCGTTTTCGGATTCGCTCGTGCCCATGCGTCAGACCTCCCCCAGCCGTTCCAGTATCGCCGCAATCCTCGCCCTGCTGTTGCCGCTCGTACTGCTGGTCGGCTGCGGCGGCGACGAAGCGATCCGCGAGGATGACCGCAGCGCCGAAGAGCTCTACAGCGAAGCCAAGGATGCGCTCAACGCCCGGATGTACGAAGAAGCGATCGGCCTCTATCGCGGCCTGACCATCCGCTACCCGTTCGGGCGCCACGCGGAACAGGCGCTGCTCGACATGGCCTACGCCCAGTACAAGGCGCGCAAGCCCGAGGCCGCGATCTCCAGCCTCGATCGATTCCTGCGGACCTACCCGACCCATCCGAACGTCGACTACGCCTGGTACCTGAAGGGCCTGGTCAACTACGACCAGACCATGGGCTTCCTGCGCGAGATGTTCCCGGGCACCGCCGCCGACCGCGACCAGCAGGCCGCCCAGCAGTCCTTCCGCGACTTCCAGGAGCTCATCCGCCGCTTTCCGGACAGCCGCTACGTTGCCGATGCGCGCCAGCGGATGGTGTTCCTGCGCAACATCATGGCCGAGTACGAGGTCACCGTCGCACGCTACTACCAGCGCCGCGGCGCCCACGTGGCCGCGCTGAATCGCTGTCGCTACGTGATCGAGAACTACCCGGGCGCGCCGGCCACGGTCGATGCGCTGCAGATCATGGCGCGGGCCTACGATCGCATGGAAATGACCGAGCTGGCCGCCGATACCCGGCGCGTGCTCGAGCTGAACTACCCGGACCGGATCCAGGAAGAAGAACGCAAGAGCCTGCTCGACCGCCTGTGGCCCTTCGACTGATCACCGGACGACGAGGCCCGGCGCGGGGGCCTGTTTCCACGCCGGCCCCACCCTGCCCCGTACCGCCGCCTCCGGCATGACCGGCGCCGAGCGACGTCCCCGCGCGGTCGTGCTGCTGTCCGGCGGCCTCGACTCGGCCACCACCCTGGCGATGGCCGTCGACGAAGGCTTCGAATGCCACACGTTGGCGCTGGACTACGGCCAGCGCCACCGGGCCGAACTCGAGGCCGCCGCATCCCTTTCGGCTGCCCTCGGGGCAGCCGGCCATCGGACCGTGCAGGTGGATCTGCGGCGGATCGGCGGGTCTGCCCTGACCGACGACATTCCGGTGCCCGTCTCGTCTTCCGATTCGGAATCGACGTCCGACCCGACCTCCGACGGCATCCCGGTCACCTATGTCCCGGCGCGCAACACGGTCCTGCTGGCCATCGCCACCGGGCTGGCCGAAACGCTGGCCGCCGACGCCCTGTTCATCGGCGTCAATGCGGTCGACTACTCCGGCTACCCGGATTGCCGGCCGCAGTTCATCGCCGCCTTCGAGGACCTGGCGCGGCTGGCCACGAAGCGCGGCGTGGAAGGCCACGAGCTGGCCGTACGCACGCCACTGATCCACCTGAGCAAGGCCGAGATCATCCGGAGCGGTGACGCGCTGGGGGTGGATTATTCCGGAACGGTCTCGTGCTACCAGGCCGACGCGACCGGCCGCGCCTGCGGACACTGCGACTCCTGCCGCATCCGCCGCGACGGATTCGAAGCCGCCGGGGTCCCCGACCCGACCCGCTACGTCGACCGCTGCATCGATTGACCGACCGAGGGCGCCGGCCGCTCAGACCACGACCGTGACCGGGCCGTGGGCGTGCCGAACGACCTTCTCGCTCACGCTTCCGAGCAGCAGGGACTGGATGCGCGACAGGCCTCGTCGCCCCAGCACCACGTGAACGCCCTCGTCGTCCTCGGTGCAGCGGATGATCTCCTCGGCCGGATCGCCGACCGAGGTCTCGTCGGCCACCTCGACATCGGGCTGGCCGATCGCCTCGTGGACCTTGTCGAAGACGCGCTGCGCGGCCGACTGCGCCGCCTGGTCGATGTCGTCGCGGCTCATCCCGGCCATGCCGATCACTTCGACCGACGACAGCGGAAAGACGTAGAACAGGCGAACGCGGGCAGAGAACCCGCGGGCCAGCTGCAGCCCGAAGCGGACCGCACGCAGCGAATTGTCGGACCCGTCGACCGGGACCAGGATTTCCTTGATGTCGTTCATGGCGGGCTCCTTCCTTGGCGCCTTCCTTGGCGATCGACCCGAGGCCACGGCACTGCGGGTCCGGCCGTCGGGGCTTGCGCCCCGTCCGGACGGTACTCGCGGACGTCATCGGGCCTCCAGGTCACGGGCCGAGCTTAGCGCGGCCCGCAGGCAAGAAACATGATCCCGGTCAACTCCCGCCGGTTCCGCTCGAGCCACTGTTTCCCTCGGCCGGAATCTCGCCGCGCAGCAGCTGCGCCAGGCCCTCTTCGTCGAGGACCGTCACGCCGAGCTCGCGCGCCTTGCCGAGCTTGGAGCCCGGATCGGCGCCGGCGATCACCGCCGAGGTCTTCTTCGATACGCTGCCGGTGACCTTCGCGCCCAGGTCCTCGAGCCGCTTCTTGGCCTCCGAGCGCGGCATCGCGTCCAGGCTGCCGGTCAGCACCAGCGTCATGCCCTCCAGCGGACGCTCGCCGGCGGCTTCGACGGCCTCGGCCTGCGGCTCTACGCCGGCAGCGAGCAGCCGTTCGACCACTTCGCGGTTGCGCCGCTCGCCGAAGAACTCGTGGATGTGCGCGGCCATGATCGGACCGACGTCGTCGACCGCTTCCAGCGCCGCCGGATCCGCGGCCATCAACGCCTCCAGCCCGCCGAAGTGCCGCGCCAGGTTGCGCGCGCTCACCTCGCCGACCTCGCGGATGCCCAGGGCGAACAGGAGCCGCCCCAGCGGCACGTCCTTCGACCGCTCGATCGCCTCGACCAGGTTCCGCGCCGACTTCTCGGCCATCCGGTCCAGGTCGGCCAACGTGTCGACCTCCAGCGCATAGAGATCGGCCGGGTCGCCGACCAGCTCGAGCTCGACCAGCTGGTCGATGATCTTCGAGCCCAGGCCCTCGATGTCCATGGCGCCGCGCGAGGCGAAGTGCTCCAGCGCACGCTTGCGCTGGGCGGGGCAGACCAGGCCGCCGGAACAGCGCGCGTCGGCCTGCCCTTCGACCTGTTCGACGTGCGAACCGCAGACGGGGCATTCGGCCGGCAGCTGCCATTCGGCGAGCTCCGTCTTGCGCCGCTCGGGCAGGGACCGAACCACCTCTGGAATCACGTCGCCGGCCCGGCGCACCACCACCTGGTCGCCGGGGCGCACGTCCTTGCGCCGGATTTCGTCGAGGTTGTGCAGCGTCGCGTTGGTCACGGTCACGCCGCCGACGAACACCGGTTCGAGGCGTGCCACCGGCGTCAGCTTGCCGGTGCGCCCGACCTGGACGTCGATGGCCCGCAGCGTGGTGATCTCTTCCTGGGCCGGGAACTTGTGCGCCAGCGCCCAGCGCGGCGACCGGCTGACGAAGCCCATCTCCTGCTGCTGGTCGAAGTCCTCGACCTTGTAGACCACGCCGTCGATGTCGTAGTCCAGGGCGTCGCGCCGGTCTCCGATCGCACGAAAGGCCTCGAGCAGGCCGTCCAGCCCCTCGACGCGCCGGACCAGGTCCGAGACCGGGAATCCGAGCCGGCGCAGGCGCTCCAGCACGGCGGATTGCGACGCACCCAGGCCCGTCCCCGCATCGGCGGCCGCATCGCCATCGGCCAGCGCCTGGTAGGCGTAGAACCGCAGCGGACGGTCGGCGGTGATCGCAGGGTCCAGCTGGCGCAGGCTGCCGGCCGCGGCATTGCGGGGGTTGACGAAGGTCTTGTGATCCTCGGCGGCGAGCCGCTCGTTCAGCGCCTTGAAGCCCGAGCGCGTCATGTACACCTCACCGCGCACCTCGAGCGGATCCGGTGCGCCCTCGGCCAGGGTCAGCGGAACGGCGCGGATCGTGCGTACGTTGCCGGTCACGTCCTCGCCGGTACGACCGTCGCCGCGGGTCGCGGCGCGGACCAGGCGTCCGCCCTCGTAGCGCAGGCTGATCGCCAGGCCGTCGAGCTTGGGCTCGGCGGTGTAGACGATGGTCTCGAGATCGAGCATCTCGCGGATGCGGCGATCGAAGTCCTCCACTTCCTGCTCGTCGAAGGCATTGGCCAGCGAGAGCATCGGAACCTCGTGCTCGACGCTCGCGAAGCCCTGGTCGGCACGCGCGCCCACGCGATGGGTCGGGGAGTCGGGATCGTCGAGTTCAGGGTGCTCGGCTTCGAGCTGCTGGAGTTCGCGCAGCAGCCGGTCGTACTCCGCATCGGGAATCGAGGGGTCGTCGTCGACGTAGTAGCGGTGGTTGTGCTCGCGGATCTGCTCGCGCAGCTCGGCCACCCGCTCCGACGGGCGCGCCGTCACAGCCCGAGGCCCGCCTTGCGGTCGTACTCGCGCAGGTCTTCCCGGATCTGCGCGATGCGCTGGCGGGTCAGCAGGCACTGGCTGTCGTCCATCAGGTCGGCGTCGAGCAGCTCGGACAGGCGCTGCCCGGTGGCAAGCATCGCGTCCCAGGCGTCGAGCCCGCTGACCGGACCGGGAAGCGTCATGAACAGGGTGACCCCCGGGGTCTCGAACAGGTTCCAGGCCGACGGGTCGAAGCTGCCGGGCCGGGCGATGTTGGCCATGCTGAACACCGGCTTGGGCGCGCCCTGATGACGCCGGTGGAAGATCTTCATCTCGCCGAAGCGCAGGCCGGCCTTGATCGCCGCGTCGAGCAGGCTCAGGCCGCTGATCAGCCGCTCGCCCCGGGCCCGCAGGTACAGGGTGACGATGCGCGGCGCGTCGTCGCTCGAAGCGCCCGGACCGACCCGCTCGCGGGGCGCGTTGGACCCGGACGGCTCGGGCTCGTCGCCGGGCCAGCGCGGTTCGACCCGCTCGCCCTTCTCGGCCGCGGGCGGCGGCGCCGACAGGTCCGGTTCGCGGCGGCCCTGCGGGTCGGCCTTCGGGGCCCGCGCCGGGGCATCGCTCTTCGCGGACGCGCGCGGCACCAGTTCCGCCGCGCGCCTGAGGAGCGGCCGCTTGCCCGCGGCGTTCGGCGCGGGGCCGGGCTCGGCGCGGTCGCTGCGACCGGCCTGCCGGTCGTCGGCCGGGCCGGACGTCCGACCCTTCGCGTCGCGGCGATGCTCGATTTCCAGCTCCTTCAGGAAGCCGAGCTCGTCATCGTCCTCGCCGCCCCGGTCCGCGGACGGGGCCGGCGTCGGGGTCGAACGGTCGCCGCTCGGGTCGGGCGTGCGCCGCACGCGGCGGGCGTCGTCGCGCCGGATGGTGTCCACCGCCGAATCGGGGGCTTCGGAGCCCAGGTCCGGCAGCATGGCCTGGCGCGGCTCGCCGCTGCCGCCGGCGGGCTCGTCGTCGGAATCCGTTTCGCTCGCATCGGGGTCCCGGTCGTCGCCTCGATCGGCCGCGATCCCGGGCTCGACCCGACGCGCTGCGTCCCGGCGCGTGGCGCCGGGCTTGCGGGCCCGGTCCCCGGGGCGATGCAGCATCCAGATCAGGGCCAGGATCACCAGGCCGATCAGGATGAGGGTCAGGCGAAGACTGTCCATCGCGGTCTCCCGTCTCGGATCAGGAAGCGGCCATCGCCACCGCCTTCTCCAGGTCCACCGACACGAGCCGGGATATGCCCGGTTCGCGCATCGTCACCCCCAGCATCTGGTGTGCGACTTCCATCGTCACCTTGTTGTGGGTGACGAACAGGAACTGCACCTTGTCGGACATTTCCCGGACCAGTTCCGAGAAGCGTCCGACGTTCGCATCGTCGAGTGGCGCGTCGACTTCGTCGAGCAGGCAGAACGGCGCCGGGTTCAGGTTGAAGATCGAGAACACGAAGGCAACCGCGGTCAGCGCCTTCTCACCCCCGGACAGCAGGTGGATCCGGCTGATGCGCTTGCCCGGCGGGCGGGCCAGGATCGCCGCGCCGGCGGTCAGCCAGTCGTCGCCGACCATCTCCAGGTGGCCGTGGCCGCCGCCGAACAGGCGGGGAAACAGGGTTTCCAGGTTCTTGTTGACCCGCTCGAAGGTGTCCTTGAACTTGGTTCGCGTGGTCCGGTCGATGCGCGAGATGGCCGCTTCCAGCGTCTCCAGCGCCTCGGTCAGGTCCGTGTTCTGCTGGTCGAGGTACTCCTTGCGCTTGGATTCTTCCTCGTACTCTTCGATCGCCGCCAGATTGACCGGTTCCATGCGGCGGATGCGCTCCTCGAGCTGTGCCAGTTCGTCGACCCACGCCTGCGCCTCGGCATCTTCCGGCAGCCCCTCGACCAGCGTTTCGAGGTCGCCGCCGAGCTCCTCGATCCGGGCCGCGTGACGCTCGACCTCGATTTCGCGTTCGCGCAGCCGCAGCTGGTGGTTGGACTGCTGCTGGCGGATCTCGTCGGCCTCGGCCGAAGCCTTCTGGCGAGCCTGGTCGTGGCCGCGCCATTCCTGCTCCAGTTCTTCCAGGGCCGCCCGCGCCGCTTTCAGGCGCTCGTCGACTTCCAGCCGACGCTCGAGCAGCTCGTCGCGCTTCGCGGCCTGCTCGCGCTCCGGCGCATCGCCCCTGGCCAGCGCCTCGGACAGTTCCACGTAGCGACCCTGCAGTTGGCCGATCTGCGTGTCCATGCGCTGGATCGCCTGCTTCAGCGAATCGAGGCTGGCCCGGCTGGACTCCAGCTTCAGCGCGTGCTCCTCGCGCTTGCTGCGCGCATCGCGGTAGGCCTGGCGCGCCTGCTCCCGGACCTGGTGCTGCTCTCCGCGCGCCTTGTCCAGCGCTTGCTGCTCGCGGTCCTGGGTCTCCAGCTCTTCCAGCGCCTGCTGCAGTTCGCGACGCACCTCGCCGACCGCTTCGCGATCGCTTTCCTGCCGCTTTTCCAGCGCGTCGCGCTCCTGGGCGACCTGCTCGCGCTGCTTCTTCAGGGCCTCGCGACGATTGTCCTGGCCCGCTTTCACGCCGGCGAGTTCGGCCTTGCGTCCACGCAGCGTTTCGACCCGGCTGCGCGCCTGCTCGACCGCCTCGGCCGCCGCCTTGTCCGCCTCCCGGGCCTGGTCGAGCTCGGTCGTGCGCGTGGCGATCGCCTCGTCCAGCTCGGCCAGGGACGCCTCGAGCGCACGGATTTCCTGCTGCCGCGCCAGCCGGCCGTCGCCGGCCTCGCCCTGGCCCGCGCGCCAGACCCAGCCGGGGCCGCGCCAGGTGCCGTCGGGCGTGATCACCGACTCGTGCGGCGCCAGGGAAGCCAGCGTCGACCGGGCCTCCGCGCCGTCGTCCGCCAGCCGTACGGTGGCCAGGAGCCCCGTCAGGGCGCCTGCACCCTCGACGGCTTCGGCCAGGGTGCCGGCGCTGCGCTCCCGGTCGCCCGGTCGGACCAGGCCCAGCGGACCGACCGGTACGTCGTCGGGCAGGTCGCCGTCGACCAGCCGCGAGGACAGCCAGTGTTCGAGGACCGTCTCGGCCGCCTGCTGCCAGCGCGGCTCGACCTTCAGGGCCTCGAGCAGCTGGGGCCGGCCGTCCAGGCCGCGCTCGGCCAGCCAGCGGTCGCGATCCTCGTCCGTGGCATCGGCTTCGTTCAAGGTCTTCAGCGACTGGAGCCGGCCGCGCTGCTCGTGGCGGCGACCCCGGTCGGCCTCCAGCGCACGCCGCAGTTCCTCGACGGCCTGGCGCTGCTTGTCGCGCCCTTCGCGCGCCTCGCCGAGTGCGCCTTCGGCATCGGCCAGGTCGCGCTCGATGCCGGTCAGCTCCTCGGCGGTCGCCCGCGCCTCCGTATCGAGCGCGTCGAGCCGGCCCTCGTCGTCGGAGCGCATCCGGCCGAGTCGGTCGGCCGCCTGGTTCATCCGCTCGTCGAGGTGCTCGATGCGCAGCTTCAGCAATTCGACCTGCTGGCGGTTCTTCGCGCCGCCCTCCTGGCAGGCCGCGTAGGCCTCCTGGCGGGCAGTCAGTTCGGATTCCGCGGCCTCGAAGGCGGCGCGGGCCCGTTCCTCCTCGTCGCGGGCCGCGTTCAGCGCCGGCTCGAGTTCGGCCATCCGCTGGGTCACCTGCTCGACCTGGGTCTTGTCCAGCACCAGGTGCTGCTTGAGCTCGTTGAGCTGCGACTCGGTCTCCTCGTACTCGGCCTTGCGCCGCTGCCGGAGCTCGCGGGCGTGCTCGATCGCCTGCTCCAGCCTCGCGATCTCGCCGCCGACTTCGTACAGCTCGGCCTGGACCTTCGACGCCTGTTCCGACGCGTTGTGCTGCTTCTCGCGCAGCTGCTCCAGCGCCTTTTCCGCCTCGCGCTGCGCGGCCACGGTCTGTTCAAGGCGGGTCTCGGTCTGCTTTAGCGCCTTCGACTGACCCTCGACGTCGCCTCGCGCCTTGCGCCAGCGCAACGCGGTCAGCCGGGCCTCGTCCTCGCGGTAGCGCTGCTTGAGCTTGCGATAGCGCTCGGCAGCCTTGGCCTGGCGCTGGAGCTTAGCGATCTGCTTGCCGACCTCCTCGCGCAGGTCGTCGAGCCGCTCGAGGTTCTCGCGCGTGTGCTTGATCCGGTTCTCGGTCTCGCGCCGGCGCTCCTTGTAGAGCGAAATGCCCGCGGCCTCCTCCAGGAAGCCGCGGAGCTCCTCGGGGCGGGCCTCGACGATCTGCGAGATCATGCCCTGCTCGATGATCGCGTAGCTGCGCGGCCCGAGGCCCGTGCCGAGGAACAGGTCGGTGATGTCCTTGCGGCGGCAGCGGCTGCCGTTGAGGAAATACAGCGACTGGCCGTCGCGGCTCACCTGGCGGCGCACGGAGATTTCGCTGTACTTGGCGTATTCGCCGCCGGCGCGGCCGTCGGCGTTGTCGAACACCAGCTCGACGGTGGCCGTGGTCACCGGCTTGCGGGCGCTGGAGCCGGAGAAGATGACGTCGCTCATCGATTCGCCGCGGAGCTGGCGCGCCGAGCTTTCGCCCATCACCCAGCGCACGGCATCGATGATGTTCGACTTGCCGCAGCCGTTGGGGCCGACGATGCCCATCAGGTTGGACGGGAACTTGATCGTGGTCGGATCGACGAAGGACTTGAATCCGGCCAGCTTGATGGCGGTCAGGCGCATGGAGGGTGACGGTTCTCTGTACGGTGGGTTCGGGGATCGAGATCGATACTCATCGAGGATCGGGACCAGGGGTCGGGGCCGGAGGATCGGGTTCGGGGTCCGGACTCCGGCGTCGGCCCGACCATCGCCTCGACCATCGGTTCGACGACGTATCGGCGCGGTGTCGACGTCCGTTGGCCCCGGGTGAATTATTCTATTGCGACGCGGCTATTGTGCCTCGGAAATCCCGCTCACGTCAGACCCACAGGACCCCGAATGTCGACTTCCCCCAGCAAAGACCTGGAGACCTTCCCGAACCCGCGCCCGGAGATCGATTACACGATCCGCATCCGGGTGCCCGAATTCACCTGCCTGTGCCCGAAGACGGGCCAGCCGGACTTCGCCGAGCTGCGCCTGGAGTACGTCCCGGACAAGCTGTGCGTGGAGTTGAAGTCGCTGAAGCTGTATGCATGGTCGTTCCGCGACGAGGGCGCGTTCCACGAGGCGGTGACCAACCGCATCCTGGCCGACCTGGTGGCCGCGACGAACCCGCGTTTCATGCGCCTGACCGCGGAATTCAACGTGCGCGGCGGGGTGTACACGGACGTCGTCGTCGAACACCGCGCCGAGGACTGGACCCCGCCGACGAAGGTCGAGCTGCCCTGAGCGCGATCGGCGGCGCCGGCGCCGCCGTCCGATTCTGCGGTCCGATTCCGCCGCCCGATTCCGCGGCTCGTTCCGCGAGCTACTCCGAACGCGCGCCGGACGGATCGCCGGAAGGACCGTCCGCATCCGGCTCGCGGTCGGAATCGACTTCCGGGTCCGCAGCCGTCATCGGCAGCATCGGCACGATCTCTGCGCCCTGGAACAGTTCCTCGACCAGCGCCTCGCCCTGGCGCGCGGTCAGCGTGCGCCGGATGCCCTCGCGCACATCGGCCAGCGGCGGGGGCTCGAGGTCGTCGATCGCCAGCACGCGCACGGCGAGCCAGGAATCGCCCATCGCCTGCGGCACCGGCAGCACCTCGCCGGCCTCGGCCTCTTCCAGGCTCTCGGCGAAGCTCGCCGGCACCTGGCTCAAGTCGATCCAGTCCGGCCGCACGACCGTCGCCCCGCTGGCCTCGGCCACCGCCACCACGTCGGCGAAGTCGCGCTCGCCCCGTTCGACCGCGTCCAGCGCGGCCAGCGCCTCGGACTGCTGCTCGAAGGGGACCGCCTCGATCCGGTAGCGCGCCCGGCCCGACCGCTCCACCTGCTCGCGGTAGGCCCGCTGGATGTCGCCCTCGGTGACCGGGTTATCTTCGCGGTAGCGGTCGAGGAAGCGCACGTTCTGCACCCGGAGATCGGCGATCCGGCGCTCGGCGCGAACCTTGGGATCGTCGGACAGACCCTGCTGCTCCGCGGCATTGGCCACCACCTGCAGGCGGATCAGGCCGTCGAGCAGTTCGCGCATCCGCTCCGTGTCGTCTTCGCCCACACCGCCGTTTTCCATGACCACTTCCAGCATCGCCTTGGTCACGGGCTCGCCGCCGACCTCGACCAGCACGACGTCGTCCTCGTGCACCCAGCGGGCCTCGTCGTCGGCGCCGCAGGCCGTGAGAAGGACAGCAGCCGGCAGGAAGAAAGCGCTTTTTATCAATTTGTTGCAGAACATATCGAACCCTTGTTCTCGAATGAAATTCGTCGCCCGGCCCGGTCAGTCCTCGACGTCGATGGCCAGGGCGTGGATGTCGGTCGTCATCAGGTCGCCGAGCGCCGCATAGATCGAGCGGTGGCGTGCGATCCTCGACTGCGCGGCCAGTTCCTCCGACCGGATCCGGACGCGGAAGTGCCCGCGGCCGTCCCGCGCACCCGGGTGGCCGACGTGCAGGTGCGATTCGTCGATCACGTCCAGCGCGTCCGGGTCCAGCGCCGCCTCGATTCGTTCGCGGATCATGGCGACGCGCCGGGCGGTCACCTCCGGGTCGATGCCGGACGGCCGCTCGGCACTCACGGCAGCACCTGCCGGAACGGTCGCACTTCGGCTCCGGTCCACGCGCCCGCGGCGATGTAGGGGTCGGCCGCGGCCCAGTCGCGTGCGGCGTCCAGCGATTCGAATTCGGCGACCACCAGCGATCCGCTGAATCCGGCCGGGCCGGGATCCTCCGCGTCGATCGCCGGCAGCGGTCCGGCCAGTACCAGCCGACCATCGTCGCGCAGGGCGTCGAGGCGCGCGAGATGATCGGCCCGCGCCGCCTTGCGGCCGGCCAGGCCGTCGTCGGACTCGATGCCGAGAATCATGTAGAGCACGGGCGCTCCGGGCTGTGTCGATGGGACGGACCCGGCAGTATAACGAGCGCACCGGACCGGAACGGGCTGCTACACTGCCGCCGATGAGCGACACCGTCCGGACCGCCGAAGAACACGCGCAGCAGGAGCGGGCCCAGCAGCAGCAGATTCCACTGGCCACGGTCCGTGGCGAACCGCTGCTGAAACTGCCCGACGACCTGTACATACCGCCCGACGCGCTGGAAGTGTTCCTCGACGCCTTCGAGGGTCCGCTGGACCTGCTGCTGTACCTGATCCGGCGCCAGAACATCGACATCCTCGACATCCCGATCGCGGAGATCACCCGCCAGTACACCGGCTACATCGAAATGATGCAGGACATGCGGCTGGAGCTGGCCGCCGAGTACCTGGTGATGGCCGCGATCCTGGCCGAGATCAAGTCGCGCATGCTGCTGCCCCGGCCGAAGGTCGAAGAGGAGGACGAAGGCGATCCGCGCGCCGAGCTGATCCGCCGGCTGCAGGAGTACGAGCGCTTCAAGCAGGCCGCCGAGGACCTCGACGAGCTGCCGCGCCTCGAGCGCGACATCGTCGTGGCCAGCGCCGAAGTCGTCGACGACAAGCCGGTGCGCGTGCCGCCGGAGGTCGACCTGAAGGAACTGCTGCTGGCCCTGCGCGACGTGATGGCCCGGGCCGAGCTGTTCGCCCAGCACAGCATCCAGTCCGAGCCGCTGAGCGTGCGCGAGCGGATGAGCCGCATCGTCCAGTCGCTGAAGGCGAAGGAGTTCGTCCGCTTCGAGGAGATGTTCGACCTCGACGAGGGCCGTCTCGGCGCTGTCGTGACCTTCCTCGCCCTGCTCGAACTGCTGCGCGAGCACCTCGTCGACCTGGTCCAGCAGGAGCTGTTCGGCCAGATCTACCTGCGGGCGCCGGGCCACGAGGAAACCGCCTGAACCCCACCCCTGAAATTGCTTTACCGCAGATGAACGCGGATGAACGCAGATGAGAAATGCAGCGATTTCCGGATCGGACGCTCGACCGACACATCGACCCTGACCCCAATCTCTCGAAACCCGCTTATCAATGGATCCCGACAAGCTCAAGCAATACATCGAAGCCGCGCTGCTCGCGGCCGGCCAGCCGCTGACGCTGGTCCAGTTGAACGGCCTGTTCGACGAAGACGAACAGCCGGGGCATTCGCTGATTCGCCAGGCGCTGGCCGCGCTCGACTCCGACCTCGAAGGTCGCGCCGTCGAGCTGGTCGAGGTCGCCGGCGGCTACCGGCTGCAGGTGCGCCAGAAGCTGATGCCGGTGATCTCCCGCTTGTGGAGCGAAAAGCCGCCGCGCTACTCGCGCGCGCTGCTCGAGACCCTGGCGATCATCGCCTATCGGCAGCCGATCACCCGCGGCGAGATCGAGGAGATCCGCGGCGTGTCGCTGAGCGCGAACATCCTGAAGACGCTCCAGGACCGCGACTGGATCAAGGTGGTCGGCCACCGCGACGTGCCGGGCAAGCCCGAACTGCTGGGCACGACCAAGGACTTCCTCGACTATTTCAACCTGAAGGGGCTCGGCGATCTGCCGACCCTGGCCGAGATCCGCGACCTCGACAACCTCGAACCCGAACTTGAGCTGTCCGACCCCGATCGGCCGGCAAGCGAGACCCGAAGCGATGAGCAAGAAAACGAATCGACCGACGCGCAAGGCGAGCCCGAAGCCGGCTCGCAAGACGACTCGCAAAGCGACGCGCACGACAAGCGCGAGTTCGACCCCGAAGAGCAGCCGGACGGACAAGAATCGGACGGCCCGGTCGACGGCGAAGAAGAAGGCGCCGGGCAAACCGGATCCGAGTCGGAAGACGACGGGCTCGAAGCCGACGTCGAGCAAGGCGACGAACAGGACGCCGTCGAAGCAACGGATGGCGAAGAAGACGAGCGGGAAGCCGAAGACCGGCGATAGGCCGGTCCGCCGCGACAGCCGGCGTCCGCACGGCATGCCGCCGGAGTCCGGGGAGCGGCTGCAGAAGCTGCTGGCCGGGGCCGGACTGGGGTCGCGACGCGCAATCGAAGCGAAGATCGCCGCCGGGCAGGTCCGGGTCAACGGCAAGCCGGCCGAGCTCGGCACGCGCGGGGTCGCCGACGACCGCATCCAGGTCGACGGCCGCAGCTTCACGGTCAAGGCCCGCCCGGCCCAGCACCGCACGATGATCTACCACAAGCCCGAGGGCCAGGTCACGACGCGCGACGACCCGGAAGGCCGCCGCACCGTGTTCGATGCCCTGCCCAAGCCGCCGACGGGGCGCTGGATCGCGGTCGGCCGGCTCGACCTGAACACGGCCGGACTGCTGGTCCTGACCACCGACGGAGAGCTTGCCAACCGGATGATGCATCCCTCCGGCAACGTCGATCGGGAATACCTGTGCCGAATCCGCGGCAAGGTCGACGACGCCGACCTCGCCCGCCTGCTCGAGGGCGTGCAGCTCGAGGACGGCATGGCCAACTTCTCCGACCTGGTCATCGGCGAGGAAACCGAATCGCACACCTGGTACACGGTGACGATCATGGAAGGTCGCAATCGCGAGGTCCGCCGCCTCTGGGACGCCGTCGGCGCCCAGGTCGCGCGCCTCAAGCGCGTGCGCTTCGGCCCGGTCTTCCTGCCCGCCGACGTCAAGCCCGGCCGCTGGAAGATCCTCGGCGCCATCGACCACCGAGTGCTCCGAGAAGACGTCGGCCTCCCCGGCCGCGCCACCGAACTCGTCGCCGTCGACGACAGCAAACCCGACCGCGAACCGAAACCGCCTCGACGACGACGCTAGGCTCTGGCCGGCTTCGTTCTGGTTGGGTGGCCGTAGCCTTTAGCTGATGGGCGCGAAGGCGCTAAGGGGCAGAGGACGCAAAGGAAGAGCGATGTAAAGGAAAGTCTCTGGACCCCGGCTCGAGGCCGGGGAGACGGAGTGTTTTGCTTGATTCTGTCGTCCCGCACTTGATGCGGGATCCAGCGACTTCGACCGTAACCCCACGGACCTTCGCAACAGCTCGCAGGCCGAAGGCAATCCGAACCTACGGCAACCGTCGGCAGCCAATGCCGCGAAGGGAACGCGATGTAGCTGAAAGTCGCTGGACCCCCACTCGGGGGCGGGCGACGGAATGTTTGTGTTTGCTTGATTCTGTCGTCCCGCACTCGATGCGGGATCCAGCGACTTCGACCGTAACCCCACGGACCTTTGCAACAGCTCGAAGGCCGACGGCAATCTGAACCTACGGCAACCGTCGGCAGCCGATGCGACGTGCAACAGAAATCCTTGTTGCGCAGTTTTCCTTCGCGTCCTCCGCCCCTTCTCCTCTTCGCGCCGATCATCTGGAGGTTGCTGGCACTACCCTCCGATCAAAGCCAAAGGCTGGGGCCCGCATCAAGTGCGGGACGACAGAATCAGGCAATCCGATCCGCTCCGTCGCCCCGGCCTCGAGCCGGGGCCCAGCGACTTTCAATCCCAAAGCTTTTCCTTCGCGCCCGTTGCCGCTCTGCGATCTTCGCGTCCATCATCCAAAAGGAATCAGGCACGCCCCCCGACCAGCGCCTCCACCCGATCCGCATAGGTCGTGCGCAGTTCGAGCCATTCCATCTTGAACCAGGGGGTGAAGCGTTCGGGGTGGGCGGCGAGTTCGGCGTCGAGGTCTTCGGGAGAAATCCATTTCCACTCGGCGATTTCCTCGGGGTGGACTTCGACCTCGCCGCGGGCGCGGCCGATGTAGACATGGCAGTACTCGTGCTCGGCGCCGCGGTCGCCGAAGTCGGCCTGGTAGATGAAGCTGTAGAGGCGTTCGAGGTCGGACTCCAGACCCAGTTCCTCGCGCATGCGGCGGGCGGTGGCGTAGTCGAGGTCCTCGCCCCGGCGCGGGTGGGAACAGCAGCTGTTCGACCAGTACAACGGCCACAGCGGCTTCTCGTTCGAGCGGCGCTGGAGCAATACCCGGCCCTGCTCGTCGAACAGGAACACGGAAAAGGCCCGGTGCAGCGTGCCGTGGCCCGTGTGGCAATCGACCTTGTCGCGGTGGCCGATCTCCCGGTCGTTCTCGTCGACCAGGATCAGCGGTTCGTCGTCGAAGGAGACCTTCTCGTTGACGGCTCGGTCGGCGGACGCGCTCATGCCCCACCCCCTGCCGGACCGCCGCCGTCACCGCGGTCACCGCCGCCGTCACCGCCAATCGTCACCGGCACGGCCTGGTAGCCGGCCTCCTTCAGCGCCGCTTCGATCTTCGGCGCGGTTTCTCCGCCCGGCGGGCACAGGGCGATGATCGAGCCGCCGCCCCCGCCGCCGGTCAGCTTGGCGCCCAGGGCGCCCTCGCGGCGCGCGATCTGGATCATTTCCTCCAGTTCCCAGCTCGAGACCTGCATCGCGTTCAGCAGGCCCTGGCAGACGTTCATCAATTCGCCCAGCGTTTCGAGCCGGTTGTCCACGGACACGTCGGCCAGCGCATCGACGCCCTGCAGCACCAGCGAATCGATCTGGTCGAAGATGTCGTCGTACAGCGCCGGGTGCGCCTCGCGCGCCTTGCGCACGCGGGCCACGGTCGCAGCCGTCAGGCTCTCGATGCCCGAAATTCCGACCACCAGGTCGACCGGGGTGGCGATCTCGATCTCCCTGCGCAGCGGGTCGTCGCCGGAACGGAACAGCATCGCGCGGCCGTAGGTGGACAGGGTGTTGTCGATGCCCGAGGGCGTGCCGTGGGCGATCTTCTCGCACTCGAAGGCCAGCGCGTTGACCTGTTCGTCGTCGAGGCCCAGCTCGAAGCACCGGTCCAGCCCGCGGATCGTCGCGACCGCCAGCGCGGCCGAGCCGCCCAGGCCCATCGCGCGCGGCACGTTGGGGAAGATCTCGATCCGCATCGCTTCGTCCTGCAGGCCCAGCGTCTCCAGGATCAGGTTCATCGACTTGTCGAAGGAGTGCTGCTTCTCGCTGCGCGTGTGCAGGCGCTGCTCCACGCCCCAGCGCGGAATGATCATCTGGACCCCGTCGCCGCCCTTCTCGACGTGGGCCTGGATGGCCAGCGGCACCGGCGCGGCCACCGCGTGGCGGCCGTAGACCACGGCGTGCTCACCGAGCAGGATGATCTTGCCGTGGCCGGCGGCCATCGCAGGCGCATCGAGCTCGGTCGGGCGGTTGTCGTCCTGGCGCTCGGCGCCGCCTTCGAGGCGTTCGTTCAGGCCCTTGCGGGCCAGCTCCCCGACCAGCTCGCGCGCCTTCCAGATCTTGATCTCGCCGGAGGCGATCAGGCGGTCGACCACCGTGTCGAAGATTTCCGGCGGGGCGCCGGCGGCGGCGACCACGCTGCGTGCGTGCAGGGTCATGTGGCCCTGCTGGATGCCTTCCGTGACCAGGGCGCGCACCGCCGAGAAGTTCTGCGCCAGGCCGACCGCACCCATCACCTCGGCCAGCTCGCGCGCCGTCTTGACGCCGAGCAGGCGCAGGTTCATGCCGACCGTGGGATTGGACTGGAGCGGACCGCCGACGATGCCCACCTTCAGGGGAATCTCGAGCTGGCCGAGCAGCGCGCCGTCGTCGCCGCGGGTCCACTGGGTCAGCGACGCGTAGTGCGAGCCGCGCGCGGCCCAGGCGTGCGCGCCGGCCTCGATCGCGCGCCAGTCGTTGCCCGTGGCCAGGGCAACCGCGTCGATTCCGTTCATGATCCCCTTGTTGTGGGTCGCCGCGCGATAGGGGTCGATCGACGCGAACTCGTTGGCCAGGATGATGCCGTCGCGGACCTGCTCGCCGTCGAAGCCCTTGCCGGCCAGCGCGTCGAGCGGGATCGCCACCTTCGCCCGGACCATGGCCCGGTCGGTCAGGTTCGACAGGATGCGCAGGAACACCTTGCCTTCGGCGATGTTCTCGACCAGCGAGGCGACGCCTTCGCACATCGTGTTGACCAGGTTGGCGCCCATCGCGTCGCGCGTATCGACCAGCAGGTGGGCCACGACCATGTCGCCGCCCTGCCCCGATGACGGGTGGATGTGGACCTCGAGGTCCTTGGCGCCGCCGCCGCGCGCGACCATGTTGGGGTGCAGGCTGTTGGCGAGATTGATGATCTCGTCCTTGCGCTGCAGCAGCGCGGCCTTTGCCCGCTGCGGATGCGGCACGTCGACGACCTGGATCTGGCCGATGAGAATCGGCTCCGTGCTCTCGACCTCGAAGCCGCCGCCGGCCCGCGCCACCTTGGCCGCCGAGCTGAGCGCGGCGACGATCGACGGCTCCTCGACGACCAGGGGCACCGCGTACTCGCGGCCGTTGATCAGGAAATTCAGCCCCAGCCCGACCGGCAGCCCCATCACGCCGATCACGTTCTCGATCATCTTGTCGGCGGAGTCGACGTCCAGCGTGTGCTCACCGCTGACCAGCGCCTGGAAATCCTGCGGCGACAGCAGGCCCTGCTGGCGCACCGCACGCACGCGCTCGGTCACCGACAGCTTGTAGAACTTGGGGATTCGTGCCACGAAACGCTCCTGGGAAATCAGCGCGCCGGCGGCTCGACGCGCGCACCGGCCGGATCGACGTCCAATTCTACCGGACGCCCATTGCGTTCCGAAGCCCGCCCGGAAAAGGCCCGGAGCGCGTCCGGGTCGTCCGACAGCGCGATGCCGAAATCGCCGCCGCCGGCGCCGCAGGTCTTGTAGGCCACGCCGAGGTCGGCCGCGTGCGCCGCCAGGTCCCGGTGCGCGGCGGTCACGATCTCC
The DNA here is from genome assembly GCA_019800895.1 of Halomonas denitrificans. Lineage (NCBI taxonomy): Bacteria > Pseudomonadati > Pseudomonadota > Gammaproteobacteria > Oceanospirillales > Halomonadaceae > Halomonas > Halomonas denitrificans. The sequence continues at coordinate 798,407 of JAHVKF010000003.1, read as the reverse complement.
AACCCGAGGGCCGACTGCAGCTGGAACAGCCCTTCGCTCCAGGCGGCCGCGGCAGCACACCAGGCCGCGGCGGTGCCCCGGTCCAGGGCGCGCCCGGTGATGCCGTCCATCCGTTCGACCCAGTCGGCTGCGGCGTCGGGACACTTGTTGCGCCAGGTCTCGAACGCCGCGGCGAAGGCCGGCGTCGAGGCCGGCCGGCCGACCCAGATCGGTCGCGCGTGGAGTCCTTCGGGCCAGGCCAGGGCGCGCGTCGAAGCTCTCGTCGTGCCCCCGTCGGACCTCATGCGTTGCAGCCCGCCCTGCAGGCTGGCGACCAGGTCGGCCCCGCTGGCCGGGGCGCCCAGGGCGTTCCGGTAGGCCGGAAGCAGGTCGTCGAAGGTCGGCAGGGGCGCTTCGACCAAAGCCGCCAGCGCCGTGTCCAGCGCCGCGGCGACCGCGGCACTGGAGCCCAGGCCGAGCTTGACGGGCCGCCCCCTCACGTCGGCGTCGAACAAGGCGCCCGTATCGATCTCGATCCGCAGCCCGGTCGCCTCGATTCCGTAGTGTTCGAGGCGAGCGGCCAGCAGGCGGCCCGTCAGGCCGAGCAGGCGGTCCGGCCGATCGGGATCGAAGGTCAGCCCGTCACCGGCCAGACCCAGCTGCGGGGCGGCGACGTGGAGGTCCTCCGCATCCGCCGTCTCGATCGATACCGCGGCGCGTCGATCCACCGCCATGACCACCGCCGTGCCGCCGGCCAGCACGGCGTATTCGCCGAACAGCAGCAGCTTGCCCGGCGCGCTGGTATGGACGATGTTCAAGGCGCGTACAGGGCCGCGCCGGGGCCCAGGCCGCTTTCGACCACGTCGAGCACGCCGTCCACGTCGCGCAGGGCGTCGCGCACGGTGGGCAGCGCCACCGACTCGCAGATCGCCTTGACCTGCGGGCCCGCGTCGACGGTGAAGAACACCGGCACGCCGTCGGCGCGCAGGGCGCGGATCCGATGCAGGCATTCCATGGTCGTGGCGTTGAAGTACAGCAGGCCCGGCCGGGCCGACATCGCCAGGCCATGCATCGCCAGCGCGCTGCCCTCGGAGACCTCCGCCAGGTGCTCGAAGTCCTTGTTCGCGATCGCGTCGCGCGCCTCGGCCAGGTCGTTTTCCTGGTTCTCGACCCACGCGCGATAGAACGGCGAGGTCTCGGCGGTGCGCTGCATGCCCTCGGTCGAGCCGACCGCCTTCTCGGCGCGCGTGGTGATCGCCACGGCCACCTGCAGCGGCCAGTGGCGCGCATCGGCGATCGGCTTCGCCACGCTGTCGGACCCGGTCCTGTAGCGACCACGCTTCATCTCGACGAAGCCGCCGAAGATCGATCGCGCCGCCGAGCCGGAGCCGATCCGTGCCAGTTCCGAGAGCGTTCGCTCGTCCCAGTCCTGTTCCAGCGCCGCGGCCGCAGCGACGGTCAGCGCCGCGAACCCGGAGGCCGAGGACGCGAGGCCCGCGGCGGTCGGGAAGTTGTTGGCGGTCTCGACGCGGGCGAAGGCGCGGACGCCTGCCCGTTCGCGAACGACGTCGAGGAACGTCGAGATCCGGGGCGCCCGCTCCGGGGCCGGTTCGCCGTCCAGGACCAGCTCGTCGGCGGCCAGTGTCGGGTCGAAGCGCACGGTGGTTTCCGTGTGCAGTGCCTCCAGCGTCAGCGAGATCGAGCCGACGTCCGGCAGGTTCAGCGCGACGTCACGCTTGCCCCAGTACTTGATCAGCGCGAAGTTCGCGCCGGCGCGGGCCGAGGCCGCGGCCGGCGCGTCGAGTTCTCGGGGGGAAGCGGGCATGGGCGGACCGGGACACCGGCTGGAGGAACACCGCCCGAAGTGTAGCAGCGCATCCCGGCCGCTCGTACACTGGCCCGGTCCCGTCCGGCCCGCCCATGGAACGCCCGATGAACGAACCCGCCCGCAGCGCCGCATGGATCGAGCGCGTCGAACGCGAACTCGACGCCTGGCTGCCCGCCGAGGCCACGCGCCCAGCCCCGCTGCACGCGGCGATGCGCTACGCGGTGTTCAACGGCGGCAAGCGCATCCGTCCCCAGCTGGCGTTCGCCGCCGGCAGCGTGCTCGGGCTTTCCGACGACGCGGTCGCCCCGATCGCCGCAGCCGTCGAGCTCGTCCACTGCTATTCCCTGGTCCACGACGACCTGCCGGCGATGGACGACGACGACCTCCGGCGCGGAAAACCCACCGTGCATCGGGCCTGGGACGAGGCCACGGCCATCCTCGCCGGCGACGCGCTGCTGACCCTGGCCTTCGGCGGACTGGCGCGGGCCGGGATGCCGGCCTCGGTGATCGCCGGCCTGGCCGACGCGGCGGGCTCGACCGGCATGGTCGGCGGCCAGGTGCTGGACCTGGCCTTCGAGAAGGAAACGCCGGATACGGACCTGCTGGAGGCGATGTTCCGGGGCAAGACCGGCGCGCTGATCCGCGCCGCGGTCGAACTGCCGGCGCACCTGGGCCCGGCCTCCGAAGCCGAGCGGCTGGCGCTGGCCGACTTCGGCGACGCGATCGGCGTCGCATTCCAGGTCATCGACGACCTGCTGGACGTGGAAGGCAGCACCGAGGAGCTGGGCAAACCGGCCGGTTCCGACCAGGCCCGGGGCAAGGCCACCTGGCCCGCCCTGAACGGCGTCGAGGCCGCCCGCGCGCGCGCCGACGCCCTGCTCGACGAGGCTCGGGGCGCGCTGGAGCGCCTGCCGCCGGGGCCCGCACGAGAGGACCTCGCCGCGCTCGGCGCCAGGATCGTCCGGCGCCGCTTCTGAGCTCGCCCTTCACGCTCCTTTCGCGCCGGTGAACGCCCGTTGATTTCCCGGGGAGGCGGGCGCGCTAGACTCGGTTCACAAATGTGAAATGCGGCCTGTACGGCGCATTCGACGATTTCCGAATCCGCCCCGAGGAGAGCTCGACGATGAGCGAAGAAACCGCAAATGCCACCATTCTGCTGGTGGAAGACCACGACGACCTGGCCGCGACGGTCGGGGCCTTCCTCGAGGACTCCGGGTTCGCGATGGACTACGCCGCCGACGGCTCGATCGCCCTGAACCTGCTCGAAGACAACCACTACGACATCATCGTGCTCGACCTGATGCTGCCCAAGGTCGACGGCATGAAGGTCTGCAAGAAGCTCCGCGACCGCGGCGACTCCACGCCGATCCTGATGCTGACCGCGCGCGACCAGCTCGACGACAAGATCGAGGGCTTCGAGTCCGGCGCCGACGACTACCTGGTCAAGCCCTTCGACATGGAAGAACTCTCGGCCCGGGTCAACGCCCTGATCCGCCGCGCCCGCGGCGAAGTCTCCGACGGCGCGATCAAGATCGGCGACCTGGTGTTCGACCCGCGCACGATGCGCGTCGAGCGCGACGGCAAGCGCCTGAACCTGTCGCCGACCTCGATCCGCATCCTGCGCATCCTGATGCGCGAATCCCCGCGCCTGGTCAGCCGCGAGCAGCTCGAAAACGAACTCTGGGGGGACATGCTGCCGGATTCGGACACGCTCAGGAGCCACATGTACAACCTGCGCAAGTCCATCGACCGCCCGTTCGAGACCAAGCTGCTGCACACGGTCCAGGGCATGGGCTTCAAGCTGGCGCACCCGGACGACGCCTGATGAAGACCCCGGTCTTGAACCGAGGCAGAGTCTCACGGTAGCCTCTGGTGCATGCGTCTGATTTATCGCCGATTATCAAGAGCCGCATCGATCGCACTCGGTGCGGCTCTTCTTCTTGGCACTGCCGCTGCGCAGGAATCGACCCTGCCTCTCGACTCGCTCGGCGCGCCGCACTGCACCGAGGTGTCGAACCTGAACCAGGCGACGCAGCGTTCTCTGCACCGATTGCTGCGCATCGTCCTGAATAATCGAGTTTTTCGTCAACGGCTGGAAGGGATCGGGATCACTCCGGTTCCGAAGCGCAGCGATCTGCGGGGGTTGTCGAATATCCGGGATGCTGCTGCGTGCCAGCGAGTCCGAGAGACACTGGATCTGCAGGGCATCGGCTGGACGCGGGATCGCGAAATGTCGCGAAACGTCCCGGAGCGGATTCTGATGATCTACGCGATGCCTCAAGGCGGCTACCTGGCGTACACGACCCACTACAACCCGGGATCGCCGGACGGGGGACCTGACCCCATCATCATGGGACACAGCAGCGCGTATCATTTCGACTCCAACCTCGTGCTGGTCGGCTCGACCGGGCTCTAGCCAGGAACGTCCATGAATCTCGGCACCGCCGCCGACTTCGCCGACATCGTCGATGCCGACGGGAGGCACGCCCACTGGACGCCCGAGCGGGGCTGACGGCCCCGAATCCGGGGCCGGACTCGCGTACTCTTCCCCGATGGCCCTGGTGGATCCAGCGCCCCGCCCCTCCTTTCGGACCCGAAACGATGCGATTTCCGTTCCTGCTTTCCATTGTCCTGACTTCCCTACTCAGCTCGATCTCCGCCGCCGCGCAAGCGGCGGGCGAACGCTGGCTCCGCGACCCGGCGATCTCGCCCGACGGGCAGACCATCGCCTTCACCCACGCCGGCGACATCCACCGGGTGCCCGTGACCGGCGGGGTCGCCATCGCGGTGACCCGCACCGACGCGGTCGAGTCGAACCCGCGCTGGTCGCCGGACGGACAGCGCATCGCCTACAGCAGCGATCGCAACGGCACGCTCGACGTCTACCTGCTGGACCTGGCCGACGGCACGGTCCGCCGGCTGACCTTCCACGAGGCGCACGACGTGGTCACCGGGTTCACTGCCGACGGCGAGTCCGTGCTGTTCGAGAGCGTCCGCTACGACCCGCCCGAACTGGCGGCCGACCCGCACCGCTCGCGTCCCGAACTCTATGCGGTACCGATCACCGGCGGCACGCCGCGACAGGTCACGCCGATCGAAGCGCGCCAGGCGATCGCGTCTCCTGCCGGCGACCGCCTGCTCTACTCGGACTACAAGGGCGACCAGCCATACCGGAAACACGACGATTCGCCGTTTGCCCGCGACGTCTGGATGCTGGACCTGTCCGTCGATCACGACAGCGGCCGCCACGAGCAACTCACGACCAACCGCTGGAACGACCACACGCCGGCCTGGAATGCCGATGGCGATGGCTTCCACTTCCTGTCGGAGCGCTCCGGCAGCCTGAACGTCTGGCGCCAGCCGTTCGACGTTGGCGAAGCCGGCGCCACCCAGGTCACCTTCCACGAGCGCCACCCGGTCCGCGGCCTGAGCATCGCGGCCGACGGCACGCTGACCTACGGCTTCGACGGCGAGATCTACGTGCTGGGCGCGGATGACCTGGAATCTCGCCCCGGCAACGACGCCGCGCCGGTCGCCATCACGCTGCCGACCGCCGACACCGGCGACGACCGCGTAGAGGTCGAGTTCGCGGGCGAGATCAGCGAGTTCGTGCTGTCGCCGAACGACAAGGACATCGCCTTCGTGGTCCGCGGCGACGTCTTCGTGACCGCGCTGGACTTCGGCACCACGCGCCGCATAACCGACACCCCGGGCCTGGAGCGGAACCTGGCCTTCACCCCCGACGGCCGCGGCCTGCTCTACGCCGGCGAGCGCGAGGCGCAGTGGGCGATCTTCGAGAGCCGGCTGATCGATGCCGACGAGCGCTTCTTCTACGCCGCCACGCAGGTCGAGGAAACCCGGCTGATCGAGGGGCAGCCTCTCGATGAGGACGAACCGGGCGACGGCCGCGCCGCGGCCACGCACCCGGTGCCGGCGCCCGACGGCCGGCACGTCGCCTACCTCGACGACTGGGCCGAGGTGCGCGTGTTCGACCGCAGGAACGGCCGCTCGGTCAGCGTGGTGCCCGACGACCTGAACTACTCGCTCGGCAACGACGACATCCGCTTCGACTGGTCGCCCGACAGCCGCTTCCTGGCCGTCGACATCCAGCCCGGCGGCCGTCTGTTCTTCCGCAACGTCGCCCTCGTTCCCGCCTACGGGTCCGAACCGCCCCGCGACCTGACCCGTTCTGGCTACCTCGACGCCGCGCCGCAGTGGCACGCCGAGGCCGGCCTGATCGCCTGGACCACCGCGCGCTACGGCCCCCGCCAGCACGGCGGCCACGGCGCCCAGCTCGACGTCCACGCGCAGTTCCTCGACCAGGACGCCTTCGACCGCTTCCGCCAGACCAAGGAAGAGCGCGCGCTCGAGGCGAAGGACGACCCCGACGCCGAAGAGGAAAAGGAATCGAACGAACCCGCGCCCGAGCCGGTGAGCTTCCAGGCCGAAGGGGCATCCGATCGCCAGGCCCGCCTGACGATCCACTCTTCGGACCTGGCCGACTTCGAGCTGACCAGCGACGCGTCGAAGCTCTACTACTTGAGCCGCTTCGAAGGCGGCTACGACCTCTGGGCGCACGACCTGGTCGAGGAAGAGACCGCACGGCGGGTCAAGCTCGGGGCGCAGCGCGCCGAGCTGGCGCTCACCGGGGACGACAAGACGGCGGTCGTGCTAGCCGATGGCACGCTGTCGAAGGTCGACCTGGAGGCCGACACGGCAAGCGCCGAGCCCATCGAGAGCGCGATGACCGGCATCGTCGACGCCGCGGCCGAGCGCCGCGCGATGCTCCACCACGTCTGGCAGACCACCCGCGACCGCATCTACGACCCGGCCGTGCTGGCCGAGGCCGACTGGGACGGCATGTACGCGCACTACCGGGCCAAGCTGGCAAACATCGAGACCAACGCGGACTTCGTCGAAATCCTGAACGAGTTCATCGGCGAACTCGACGTCTCGCACGCCTATGCCCGCCTGGACCGCGAGGCCGTCGAGCCGACCGGCGCACTGGGCGCGGAGCTCGATCTCGAGAACATGCAGGACGGCGTCCGAATCGCCTCGGTGCTGGTTCAGGGTCCTCTGGCCCGCGCCAGCGATCGGGTTGCGGCCGGCCACCGCATCGTCGCGGTCGACGGCCAGTCCGTCGGAGAAGATGCCAACCTGTTCGCCCGGCTGGCCGACAAGGTCGACCGGCGGATTCGTCTGACCCTGGCCGACGGCCGTGATCGCTACGACGTCGTGCTGAAGCCGGTCTCGATCGACGACGAGCAGCAGTGGCGGCACGAGGCCTGGGTCGAGTCCCGCCACCGGCTCGTCGAAGAACTCTCGGACGGACGGCTCGGCTACGTCTACATCCCGCAGATGTCCGACGACGCCTACCGACGCGTCTACAGCGACCTGTTCGGCCGCCACTTCGACAAGGAAGGCATCGTCATCGACGTCCGCGACAACCGCGGCGGTGACCTCGTCGACTGGCTGGTCCAGCTGTTCACCGGGCGCCAGTACATGTGGAACGTCCCCGACGGCCGCACGGCCCAGGGCGAGCCGCTGACCGAGTGGGTCAAGCCCTCCGTCGCCCTGACCAACGAGGCCGCCTACTCCGACGGCCACTGCTTCGTCGCCGCCTGGCAGAACCTCGAGATCAGCACCCTCGTCGGCACCCCGATCGCCGGCACCTGCACCTACGCCGGATGGGAAACCCTCGCCTCCGGCGACATCCGCGCCGGCACCCCACGCCTCGGCATCAAGGACCCGGCCGGCGATTGGTTGGAGCGGAAGACGACCGAGCCGGATGTGCTGGTCTATCCCGACCCGAACCGCATCGCGGCCGGCGAGGACGGCATGCTCGAGAAAGCGGTCGAGGTGCTGCTAGGCGAGATCGACAGGGACGGCTGAGGCCGGACGTCGAAGGCAAAGCCCACGTGGTAAACGGCGGATTCAATCGCCACGAAAGCGCCCGGGATGCCCGGGCGTTCTTCTATCCGACCGAACGAGTTGCGCGCTATTCGGCGATCGTGCAGGATAAAACTGGCGTTTGGCGGAAAGAACTGGTGGGAAATCATGCGACTGCTTCGTGGCAAGCGGCGAACCGGGAGAAATTCGGCGGTTTTTGCACGAGTTTCCTTTACCCGGTACTTTCGCCGCCTAATTTGGAGTTATGTTTCCAAACGGAATTCTCTTGCCGGTTCACATTGGAAATTTCAGAGGAGAAAAGGATGACTCTTAATGACCTGCTAGACCAAATCTATCGTTCAAATCAGGATTCGGCAGTCGTTGAACGAACGAAAGTGGTCACGGGCAACACTGATGGGTCTGGAAATTACCCGCGACTAACCATCAAACTCGATTCGAATGAATATACATTCAGGAAAACAGAGGACGGTTGGGTTCCAGAATGACCAGTCTGGAAATTCTATGGAGCCTCTGAATCGATCACATAACAACGCATCCAGCGCGGACGCCGATAAAGCCGGCGCCGGTCCACGCAAACGTAATTCATACTAGAAGGGAATTTCATGACTGTTGAAACAATCAAAATTCTCGCTGCCTTAAGCAGCATTATTGGCTCAATTATTTTGGCATATAGAGTCACAGGCATCCTAACGGCCGTCTCGTTGGTCGCAGAATGTCATGAATTAAATATTCAGCAGTTAATGCCAAACCAAACTGGAGATATTCAAAATCTTGGGAATTCAACTGCACACATAGAAAGAGCGCAGAAGAAGAGGCTTTTAATTACCGGCTTCGCCTTTCTAATAGCATCGGGCATCTTGCAATTGGTGGCACTTTTAGTGGCAAACACATAACAAGCCGCTCAAGCATTTTCCGGCCCTTCGGGCCTCCACCGGCCGAGGCTAAGGCCGCGCCGCTTCACTCAGACGTTAGCCGTCACGGTCCAGCTTAGATGGATATTGAAACAATTAGAAGGGTAGTTCTGAGCCGTCACCTCTATGAATTGGCGGCGGGATCGCTACGTTCAGCCAATGATATGCATCTGTTTGCCGCCGCGAATCTCATGCAAGACGCGGTGGAAGCGTTTTTGGTCGGTTTGGCAGATCACTGTCAATGCGACGTTGATCAAAACACCAGGTTTGATCGCTACTTTGTTCTAATCAATGAGAAAATTAAACCGAAAGAACTTCCGTTCAAAGCTAGATTGCTCAGACTGAATCGTGTACGCATTGATTCAAAGCACTATGGAATCCAGCCTGCGCGAGATGAATGCGACCGCTTGTTAGTGGCTGTTCGCGAATTTTTTGACGAGGTTTCTACATCGGTTTTTGATCGCCCGTTTGCATCGATTAGTGCCATTGATCTATTGAGGGATGGCGAGTCCAAAGAACTACTAAAGGAGGCCCAGGAAGCACTTTCAAATGACGACCATGAGGGATGTGCTATCGCTTGCCGCAAAGCGTTGTACTGCGAGATTGAGCACCGCTACGATATAAGCGAGTACTTCGACGGGGAGCCGAGAGGCTTGCGGGCTGGACTGTCATCCGCTCCTTTTTATGCCAAGAGTAGGGATTTCATTGAGGAGAATGTGCGTGAGCCCACAGGTTTCATTGTTTATGACCATGCGCGGGTTAATGAGCACTTGCTGATATCGGGTGCTGACAACACTGCCTTTTGGAATGTATGGAGACTGACCCCAGAGGTGTTTAAGCGCAAGAATGGGAACTGGGTCGTAAAGTACGACCTTGCAAAGCTGGACGCCAAAGTGCTCACCGAAAAGATCGAGTACATATTTTCGGCTACGCTTGATGTAGTGCTGTCTTTGCACCGGACATGGCAGGCAACCCAATCCGGTCACCATGAACGCTTTTATTTAGATCTGTCCAGAGAAGAAGTTCCTGTATATGCAAAAGCCGATGCCACATCTGAAGTTTCGGCGATTACGCCACCGGGGGTGACGCGACTAGACACGGACTATTGGGTCGAAGGATTGAAGGGGGATGGCCCATATTGGCACGTTTGTCATTTTGACGGGGAGGTTTTTCTTTATGGGTTCATCCACGCCGAAGCTGTTTCCTGAACAGCCAACAAATCGTTGCAGCGGACGTTTGAACCGCCAATGATTCACTCCCCAAAAGCAAGCGTCGCCTCTACCGTAGCTGAACTAAGGCGGTAGCCGCCAGGTCGTGGCTTTACTTAAGACTCCGATCGACATGGAAACACGTGGACACCCATGTTCTAGGGAATTTCTGTAGTTCTGAGAGAACGTGGACACACATGTCCTGGGAAATCTCTGTAGCTGAATTCGAGCACTTCTCCGATTTTCCCGTCTGAGCTCGGGCGCCAGACTGCAGATCGATCCAAACTCGGTCCGCCCGATGCCCCTTCCTCGCTGCCGCATTGTCTCGCTCGAAACCACGCTGCACTACCACGTGACCACTCGCATCGTTCGGAGCCAGTGGTTTTATGGCTTCGATCTACAGACGGGCCGTGATGTCATCCGCAATCATCTGGACACCGGAATCGCGGTAAAACTGGCCTCGAGAATCTACTTGACGGCCAAGGAACGGTGAACGGACTCTAAACCTATAACTCAAAAGCCTGACCTGAACTTCAAGCGCAGGTATCGATTTACCTTTCGAAGAGCAGGCTTTCCGTGCTTCTGGCGGACGTGACGACGTAGTTGAGTTGCGCCTTCACACATGGTCTGGCATACCGGGCATTTGAAGCGGCGGTGAACATCGATAATATGCTTTCTTAGCTTCCTCGTTTTTACATGCGCGTTGCACTTTGGACATGCTGAAAAGCCGGAAGCAGGTGCGGGTCCATATCCATGCCCGGCACTCCAAACCCTCTTTCGAACCCCTCGTAGTGTCTTTGATTCACTCGATCCCGCGATCACTCGCTCACGTTCAGGCTTCTTGGCCTTATCCTCGAGATTTCTGCGCTCGTGGTCGATCTTAGTCATCCAAATCTCTTTGGGGCAGCCAGGAAAACCGTTGACAAGCATGTCTCACTCTGCATCGGAAATATCCGCCGCTCGCCTCCGCTCCCTTAGCTCGATTTTCATATCAATGTAATTCGACAGAAACCAAGAAACAATCATGCCTCCCACGGCAACTGCAGAGATGACTGGCACATTGAAGTTGTAATCGGACGGATCTCTGAGTACGTGAATGACTGAGCCTAGCCCAAGACCTCCGAGCAACCCGCCAGTCGCCATTGAAATAAGACCAAACGCTCCCATGAATGGTCCGGCGAACCAGACAGTGACTCCGACTACGGCAAAGGCCCCGATCCCGAACAGCCAGCCAAGCCCGCCGCCCATCACGATATCCCAGTTCTTTTCCCAGAACGACTTCTCTTCTATCCCGAGGGCTACCGCGAGCAAGAGAGTGATGTAGAACACGACTCCAATCGTGCTCACTCTGGCTGCCAAATGCAGCGCGCTTCGACGTCTGTCTTTCAATTTTTCATTCCTCTCTCGGCTGCATCGTTGATTGAGCCTCATTTCCATCCGTACCGTATCTTCACAGTTCAGGCAAGCGATGTACAGCCTATTGAGCGCTCGTGTTTAACCGATGTCAGGCTCTTTTTGCAGTGGCTGAAAACCTGCCAAGCCACCCGAGACATCCTCTCTTTTGTGCCTACCTACATGCTGCCGGCCGATGTCGGTGCCGCGGCGGACTCCGCTGCGGATTATCACCGGCACGCGGCCGGCGACGCCAGTCGATTTGATGATTCGAGCGCCCGGGGCTAGCATCCTACAGTTGCTCACCGCTCGGTCGCCCGTCGGCGCGATAATGAAGTCTTAGGCTGGCGCCGGGACTCGAGGGGCAAAGGGATCTTAGGAGTGAAACGATGAAAGTAGGTGCACCGAAAGAGACCGCACCGGGCGAAGCGCGCGTCGCGCTGACGCCCGAGAGCGCGGGCCGGCTGCAGAAGCTGGGCTACGAGTGCCTGGTCGAGGCCGGGGCCGGGGCGAAGGCGTCGATCACCGACGAGGCCTACGCCGAAGCCGGCGTCACGGTCGTCGATTCGGCGGAGGCGCTCTGGAAGCAGGCCGACATCATCATCAAGGTGCGCGAACCGTCGGAGGCCGAGATCCGCAAGGCGCCCGACGGCAAGACGCTGATCTCCTTCGTCTGGCCCGCCGCCAACGAAGACCTGCTCGAGCAGATGAAGGCGAAAAACATGACCGTGCTGGCCATGGACATGGTGCCGCGGATCAGCCGGGCGCAGAAAATGGACGCGCTGTCGTCGATGGCCAACATCGCCGGCTACCGCGCGGTGGTCGAGGCCGGCAACCACTTCGGTCGCTTCTTCATGGGCCAGATGACGGCGGCCGGCAAGGTGCCGCCGGCCAAGGTCCTGGTGGTCGGCGCCGGCGTGGCCGGACTGGCCGCGATCGGCACTTCCGTGTCGCTGGGCGCGATCACACTGGCCTTCGACGTTCGCCCCGAGGTCGCCGAGCAGATCGAATCGATGGGCGCCGAGTTCGTGTTCCTCGATTTCGAGGAGGAACAAAGCGATGGTTCCGAGTCCGGCGGCTACGCGGCGCCGTCCAGCCCCGAGTTCCGCGAGAAGCAGCTCGAGAAGTTCCGCGAGCTGGCGCCGGACGTCGATATCGTCATCACCACGGCGCTGATCCCGAACCGCCCCGCCCCGGAGCTGTGGACCAGGGACATGGTCGAAGCCATGAAGCCGGGCTCGGTGATCGTGGATCTCGCCGCCGAGCGCGGCGGCAACTGCACGCTGACGAAGGCCGACGAGAAGTTCGTGACCGACAACGGCGTGACGATCATCGGCTACACGGACTTCCCGAGCCGGATGGCGACCCAGGCCTCGAACCTGTACGCCACCAACATCCGCCACATGCTCGACGACCTGACGCCGGACAAGGACGGTCGGCCGGTCGTGAACATGGACGACGACGTGATCCGCGGCGCGCTGGTCACGCACGAGGGCGAGATCACCTGGCCGCCGCCGGCGCCGAAGGTCAAGGCCATTGCGGCCGCCAAGCCGAAGAAGAAGGAGCCGGAGGAGACCGCCGCGCAGCGCGCCGCCCGCGAGACCGCCGAGCTGAAGAAGACGCTGAACCGGACCGGGCTGCTGCTGGGCCTGGGCAGCCTGGCGATTCTCGGTCTCGGCACCGTTGCGCCGCCGAGCTTCATGCAGCACCTGGTCGTGTTCGTGCTCGCCGTGTTCGTCGGCTACCACGTGATCTGGGGCGTGGCGCACTCGCTGCATACGCCGCTGATGGCGATCACCAACGCGATCTCCTCGATCATCATCGTCGGAGCCCTGCTGCAGATCGTCTCCGGCAGCTTCCTCGTGATGATCCTTGCCGCGCTATCGGTCCTGATGGCCTCGGTCAACATCTTCGGCGGGTTCCTGGTGACCCGCCGGATGCTCGCCATGTTCCAGAGGAGCTGAGGCCATGCAGATCAATGAAGGCCTGATCGGTGCCGCCTACGTGGTGGCCGCCGTGCTGTTCATCCTCGCCCTCGGCGGGCTGTCGAACCAGGAGAAGGCCAAGCGCGCGATCTGGTACGGCATCGTCGGCATGGCGCTGGCCGTGGCGGCGACCGTGGCCGCGACCACCGGCGCGGCCGGCATCGGTCAATACATCCTGATCGCGCTGATGGTCGTCGCCGGCGGCATCGGCGGCTGGATCGTCGCCAAGCGGGTCCAGATGACCCAGATGCCCGAACTCGTCGCCGGCTTCCACAGCCTGGTCGGCCTGGCCGCGGTCTTCATCGGCATCAACGCGCACCTGGAGATGGTCCGCGCACTCGATGCCAAGGCCGCCGGCACGGTCGGCGAGCTGGCCGGCTTCGCCGCCACGATCGCCAAGAAGACGCCGGTCGAACTGAGCATCCTCAAGGTCGAGCTGTTCCTCGGCATCCTGATCGGCGCCATCACCTTCACCGGCTCGATCATCGCCTACGGCAAGTTGTCCGGAAAACTCGGCTCGGCGGCACTCACCCTTCCCGGCCGTCATCTGCTGAACCTTGTCGCGATCATCGCCTGCTTCGCGCTCGGCTACCTCTACCTCGGCGGCGCAGGGCTGTGGACGATGCTGCTGGTCGCGATCATCGCCGGCGCGATCGGCTGCCACCTGATCCTGGCGATCGGCGGCGCCGACATGCCGGTCGTGGTCTCGATGCTGAACTCCTACTCGGGCTGGGCTGCGGCGGCCATCGGCTTCACGCTCGGCAACGACCTGCTGATCGTCACCGGCGCGCTGGTCGGCTCCTCGGGCGCGATCCTGTCCTACATCATGTGCAAGGGCATGAACCGATCGTTCGTGTCGGTGATCCTCGGCGGCTGGGGCGGCGAGACCACCTCGGCCGAAGCGGTCGACGGCGAGATGGTCGAAGCCCACGCCGACGCCGTGGCCGCGGCGATCCAGGATGCCGACAGCTTGATCATCGTGCCCGGCTACGGCATGGCCGTGGCCCAGGCCCAGGCCGCTGTGTCGGAGCTGACCAAGAAGCTCCGCGGCCAGGGCAAGTCGGTCCGGTTCGCGATCCACCCGGTCGCGGGCCGCCTGCCCGGTCACATGAACGTGCTGCTGGCCGAAGCGAAGGTGCCGTACGACATCGTCCTCGAGATGGAAGAGATCAACGAGGACTTCCCGAGCACGGACGTCGTGATCGTCATCGGCGCCAACGACATCGTCAATCCGGCCGCCCAGGACGACCCGGGCAGTCCGATCGCCGGCATGCCGGTGCTCGAGGTCTGGAAGTCGCGCCACGTATTCGTCTGCAAGCGCGGTCGCGGCACCGGCTACTCGGGCATCGAGAACCCGCTGTTCTTCAAGGACAACACGCGGATGTTCTACGGCGACGCAAAGGACTCGATGGACGCGCTGCTGAAAGAGCTGGGCTGACGGTCGGACCGCGTCCGGCGCGACCGGGCGGCCCGCCCGGCGGCCGCGGGATCAGTCGGCGGCCGCTTCGTCGTGGTAGGACGCCACGCGCTCGACCTCGGATCGTGAGCCGAGGATCACCGGGACCCGCTGGTGCAACTCGTCCGGCTCCACCTCGAGCATGCGCTGGCGGCCGGTGGTGGCGGCACCGCCAGCCTGCTCGATGAGCATCGCCATCGGGTTGGCTTCGTACATCAGGCGCAGCTTGCCGGCCTTGCCCGAGGCCCTGATCTTCGCATCTGCCGGGTACATGAAAATGCCGCCGCGGGTCAGGATGCGGTGAACCTCGGCCACCATCGAGGCGATCCAGCGCATGTTGAAGTTCTTGCCCCGGACGCCCTGCTCTCCCTCCAGGCACTCGGCGATGTAGCGTTCGATCGGTGCATCCCAGTGACGGCGGTACGACATGTTGATCGCGAACTCGGCGGTCTCCTCAGGCACGCGCACGTCTTCGCGGGTCAGCAGGAATTCGCCGAAGTCCCGGTTGAGCGTGAACATGCTGACGCCGTCGCCGGTGGTGAGGACCAGGATCGTGGCCGGGCCGTAGAGGCAGTAGCCGGCCGCGACCTGCTCGGTGCCGGGCTTGAGGAAATCCGCTTCGGTCGGCTTCTCGACGCCCTCGGGGGCCTTGAGGATCGAGAAGATCGTGCCCACCGAGACGTTGACGTCGATATTCGACGAGCCGTCCAGCGGGTCGCACAGGACGAGATAGTTGCCGCGCTGCGCGCCTTCAGGAAGATGGTAAATCGTGTCCATTTCCTCCGATGCCAGCCCGGCGATGTGCCCGTTGTGCTGAAGCGCCTCGATCATCAGGTCGTTGCTGATCACGTCGAGCTTCTTCTGCTGTTCGCCCTGCACGTTCTCGGACTCGGCCGCGCCGAGCACGCCGACGAGATCGCCCTTGTTGACCAGGTCGGAAATCCGCTTGCAGGCCACGGCAATGTCGTTGAGCAGGCCCGTGAAGGTGCCGCTGGCGCCTTGGAAGCCCTTCTGCTTGTTGATGGTGTAGTTGGTGAGCGTGGTGCCGATGCGCATGGAGAAAACCGGGGCGATGGGTCAGGAGGATCGAACCGCCGGAAGTATAGCCGCTCGTCGGTCCCCATCCGGCGCTGAGGCAACCGGCAGGCGGGCCGAATCGACGCGGACGTGGCGCTGCCGACGGAACGTCGCAACGACCTTCGCCCGCACCCGCCTGCGCAACGGGCCGTAGCGGGAACGAACGAAAGCGAGGACCGATGACCGGCCGGGCCGGCCGGTCATCGGAATCGGTGGGGGTGCCTCAGCGGCGCAGCGCGACCGGAGCCAGGCCGCCGATCAGCAGCAGCAGGACCAGCAGGCCGATCGGCCCGAGCGCCGGAATGGTCTCGGCCGGGGGAATCGGCGGGCCGCTGGCGGCAGGGACGCCGTCGCTCTCGACCGCGCCGATATCGCAGACATCACCGCCGTCGATCACCAGCTCGCGCTGGTCGGCCAGGGTGCAGGTCGCGTCGCCGGTATCCGGCGCGGCCGGGTTGCCGGCGTCGATCGCCGGGCTGCCCGGGTTCGGCAGGTAGTTGGGCGTGGAGCCGCCGTTGAGGCCGCGCGGACCGAGGTCGGGGTTGGTCGAGGGCTGGTCGCCGGACGCCACGAGGTTGCAGGTGCCGTCGGAATCGATGTTCCAGCCGAGCGACGTGACGCCCGGGCCGCAGTCGAAGCCGGGGTTGTTGGCCACGATGCTGTTGCTGATGGAAACGGAATGGCCGCCCGGACCCACGTAGATCCCGCCACCGATGTCCTCGGCGTCGTTGGCGACGATCGTCGAGTTCCGGATGACCACGGTGCTCGGACCGAAGCCGCCGCGCAGACCGCCGAACACGGCAAGACCACCGCCGACCCGGCCCGAAGACGGCGCGCTGTTGCCGGCCACGGTGGAGTCGAGCAGCGTGAGCGTCGATCCATCGACGCTGATGCCGCCGCCGGAATTGCCGTCGGCCAGGTTGTCGAGAATGGCGCAGCGCTCGATCGTCAGATCGGTCGATTGATCCGCAGCGATTCCGCCACCGTTGAAGCCCGCGGAGTCCCGAACGATGCAGTCCCGCATCACGACCGTGGCTTCGCGGATCAAGACACCGCCACCGCGGCCGCTGCGGCCGTTGGCGATGCTCAGCGCCTCGATGGTCACTGTGATCGTTCCGGCAGTGATATCCAGGACACCGTTCGCGTCGTCACCAACGAGCTCGGTCGACTGCGCGCCATCACCGAGGATGTCCATCGACACGGTGGGCGTCAGGGCACCCAGCGTCAGCGTGTAGACGCCGGCCGGAACGAGGACGCGGTCGCCGGCGGCGGCGGTGTCGATGGCGTCACGCAGGGAACAGTCGCCGTCGGCACAGCTGCCGTCGCTCTCGTCGACGGTGGTGTCCACGTTGATGTCGGCGGCGTGCAGCGGCAGCGCAAGCAGCAGGCTGAGGGCGCACAGCGCCCGGACCAGGTTCAATTTCATCGGGCAAGCTCCGGAAGGGAAAAGAGGTTCGAAAAAGCGCGCACAGTGTAGAGCAGTTCGGCGGCCCGGGGTTGGGCATTCGAGACCGGACACCGGGGACGTTTTCGAAGCCTGCGACCGGACCGTTCACCGCCCCGTCGGCGGCCCGGTCTACGGCCTGTGTAGCAGCAATCAACCTAGGTTAATGACGACCGGCCGCCCTGCCCCCATACTTCGACCCGAATTCATCACTGGAGCAATCCATGAACAACGATCAGGCAGAAGCCAAGTGGGACAAGTTCAACGCCAAGGTCAAGCAGCAGTGGGGCGAACTGACCGACGACGAGGTCAAGAAGGCCGAAGGCAACAAGGACGAGCTGATCGCCCGGATCCAGGAAAAATACGGCGAGAGCCGGGAAGCGATCGCCAAGAAGCTCAACGATCTGGTCGACTGAACGCCGCCGACTCTCCATTGGCAGCACGCGTGATGCACGCATTGGCCCGGTGGCCGCTCCTGCGGCCGCCGGGCCTTTTTCGTCTCGAGCAGGCACTGTCCGACCGCCTCGGCCGCGATGTCCGCCGCTCCCGGGTCATCGCGCCGTCATGTCGTACCGGTCCAACGACGTTCGAGGCGGCGCGCGGCATGCTTGAAGCCGGGAACGCGTCGGCGCCCGAGGCGACCTCGAGCCGCAGGGTCGCGCCGAGCCGCGCGGCGACCGGTGCCTGCATGGCGCCACCACGCCGCCGCGCCGCGGGCGCATACTCGGAGCATGGGCGCATGCGTCCTCCGGGGCGAACCGCCGACTCGCGCGCGATGCAGACCGGTACGGCCACCGAACGGCCCGACGGACGATCGACCCGACCCAGAGCCGAGTAGACCCGTATGGACAAGCTCCTCGATCCGCTCTTCGAACTGCAGCCGCTGACGGTCTACCTCCTGATCGCCGTGTTCTGCTGGACCGAAGCGGCGTTCTTCCTGGGGTTCGTCACGCCCGGCGAGCTGGCCGTCGTGACCGGCGGCATCCTCGCCTCGCGCGGCCAGGTCCACTTCGGCGCGCTGCTCGGCATCGTGTTCTTCGCCACGGTGGCCGGCAATGCCACCGGCTTCTTCCTCGGTCGACGCTTCGGCGACGACCTGCTGCAATCGGCCTTCCTGCAGCGTTTCCTGAGCGGCCCCATCCAGAAGGCCCAGGACTTCATGCTGCGACGGGGCGAATGGGCCATCGTCGTCGGGCGCATCTCCACGCCGACACGCATCATCACGCCCTTCCTGGCCGGTTCCGCGGGAATGAGCTACCGACGCTTCTTCGTGTTCGACCTCATCGCCAGCCTGCTCTGGGCGTTTTCCTTTCTCACCCTCGGCTACCTGCTCGGCGAATCCTGGGGCCTGATCCAGGACATCAGCGGCGCGGCCGCGATGCTGGTCCTGGTCCTGTTCTTCACGGCCCTGATCATCCGCTGGATCGCGAAGCGCGTCGCGGCCAACCAGCGCCGGGTCAAGGCCTTCTTCCGGCTCGCCTTCCGGGTCACCGGGACACGCGGCATCGCCCGAGCGCTGCGGCCGTTCTTCGTGTGGCTTGCCTGTCGGCTCGATCCCCGCCTCGCCCAGGGTCTCAGCCTGACGATCTGCTTCCTGGCGCTGGTTGCCGCGATCGGCGGCGCCGGACTGGTGTTCAGCCAGACCGAGGAAATCTGGGGCCTGGCGCGCATCGACTACCCGGTGCTCGAGTGGATGGTCGCGACCCGAACGGAGGAAGCCGTTGCCATCGCCCGGGCCGCGCTGCTGGCGTTCCATTGGCCCGGTATGGCGGTCCTGATGCTCCCGGCGATGGCGCTCGTGTACCGCTACGCCGACTGGATCGCCGCGCTGCGCTTCGGCGTCGGCGTGATCGGAGCGACCGGCGGCGCGTTCCTTCTCGACCGCTTCGTGCTCTCCGGACACGTGGAGAACGCCGAGTTCCCGTCCGTGCCGGTAGCGGCAGTGGCGGCCCTGCTCGTCCATGCCACGGCGCTGACCGCACGATTGAAGGACTGGGCCGGTGCGGTGGCCTGCGCGGCGTTCGCCACGTTCATCGTGTTCACGGTTGGGCTCGGCACCGTGGTCGCCGGCTGGGCGGCGCCATCCGGGATCGCTCTCGGTCTGGCGCTCGGCATGGCCTGGGCCGCGGCTCTCGAGCTTCCCTGGACGGCGCTGGACAACGACTCCGACGACTCGGGAGACGCCGACAAGGATCTCGCGAGCACCGAGGCGGCAACCGACTCGCGACCGGACCCGAATGCCGCCTGAGCCGACCCGCGCCGATCGCGCGGCGGCCTGCAGGTCGATCCGTCGCCTGCGGCGGATGTGTTAGCTTGATGGATTGAATTCAACGACAGGAGGCTGCAATGGCAACTGCGACCGAAAAGGAACTGGAAGAACTCAAGAAGGAATTTGCCAGCCTGAAGGGCGAGCTGTCCGAGATCGGCAACATCGTTTCCCGCATCGCCCAGACCGCGACCGACGAAGGCAAGGAGCGCTTGCAGGCCGCGGCGGACCGCACCCGCGATACGGCGAAGGAGAAGTGGGGCGCGTTCGAGAAGGAAATCGAGGAACGTCCGATGACCAGTCTCGCGATGGCGCTGGGCATCGGCTTCGTGCTGGGCAAGCTGCTCGACCGCTGAACCCGCCGATGCAGAACCGCGCAACGACGTTTCGAAAACCGGAATCAGGGAGAGTCGTGCAATGATCGGCAAGATCAAGCGTCGCGTCGAAACCGGCGCGCTGGTGACCGTTCTCGTCGTGCCCCTGGCGCTCTGCGTGGTGGCGTTTCTCGGGGTGGCGGGGTACTTCGCGTTCCGTGAATCGCTGCCGCCCGACCTGGCAGCGCTGGTCACTGCAGCGTGCGGGGTCGTCCTGATCGCTTTGATCCTGCTGACCGCCCGCATCGCCAACGCCGTTCGAGGCGCGTCGTCGAACCGGCGGCGTAGCGAGGACGAGCTGGAACTGGGCAGCGAGCTCGAGTCCCTGCTGCGCGAACACGCCGACCCGGTCCTGAGCGACTGGGTACGCCGGAATCCCGACAAGGCGGCCATCGCCACCCTGGCGCTGGGGGTAGCGGCCGGTTACAGCACCCAGTTCCGCCGCGTGCTGTTCGATCTCTACTCGCGCTACACGGAAACCGAAGAGCTCCGTCGGTCGCGCCGCGACTGAGGCCGGGTTCGAATCACCCCGGAGCGACTGGCGGCGCGCCTGCGCCGTCACGACTGCTGCGCTCGAGCGGATGCTGAAGCGTTCACCACGTCTCGCCCCGCCGCGCCCGATTTCTCTTACGTAGGCGTAACCGCTGCCCCAGGACCGGGAACACCCGGAGACGCGAGGCCCTTCCCTGGCGCATCGCGTCAGCGACTCCAGCGACTCCAGCACGCCGTGCAGCTTGGCCCCTACGCCTTCTCGATGCGGCAAGGGAGCCGGCAGGACGAGACCGTTCACCCGGCGCGACCGCGCCCACGGACCCGCTCGATCGGCGCCGGCGCTTCGACCCGCGAACTGAACAGCCGAATAAAAAAGGCCCCGCACGAAGCGGGGCCCTGGGGTCGTGCTTGATCCGAACGCGTGCGTCAGCCGTTCCGGCCGAAGCGTGCCCGACCGGCGAAGACGGCCAGCGCGGCGAGGATCAGGGCCAGGACGGCGATACCGGCGACCGACAGGGTCGGAACGGTTTCCGCCGCCGGCAGGACGACACCGGACACGGGCAGTGCGGCCCGCGACCAGCCATCGGCGAGCGGCAGGTCGGAGACCTGGGTCAGCGCCCCGGTGCCCGGGTCGATCGACCACAGCTGGGCGCCGGTGGCGTTGGTGCCGTAGTCTGCGTCGACTTCCGGCGTGAAGTGGGCGACCAGGGCATAGATCGCGCCGCCGGCTTCGATGATGGCCACATCCCGGTGAGCGCGCTGCGTCGTCGGCGTGGTGACCTGGTCGAGCTGGGTCAGGGTCGCGCCGTCCCACGACACGGTGGTCAGCACGTCGCGGCCGCCGAGCACCCACAGGCTGCCGTCCGCCGTGCCGGCGATATCGACCGCCGTTCCGCCGCCGATGTTCAGCAGGTCGATCTCGGCCGGTGCGTCGGGATTGGCCAGGCTGTACGCCGCGATGGCATTGTTGTTGAGCGCCGTCATCATCGCACCGCTCGGCAGCAGCACGTTGCCGTTGCCGTACTCGTCATCCAGAACGCCGGTGACCGCATCGCCGGCGACCGAGAACACCGAGTTGCCGAGATAGAGCCGGTCGTTCTGGAACAGCAGGCCGTGATAGCTGGTGCTGCCGCCCTCGGCCAGGAAGCTCAGGTCGCCGGTGCCGGGATCGACCGAGAAGATCTCGATGCCGTCGAGTTCGTCGTCATCGATGTACAGGCGCGAGCCGTCCGGCGAGAAGGCCATGCGGGTCGGCGCACAGAAGCCTTCCTGGCCGGGATAGCCCGTGTCCATCTCCGTGCCCTGGGCGCAGGAGATGCCGTCGTTGAGGAAGGCATCGTTGTTCATGATGTAGGCCGGGCCGACGTAGCTGATCGTCGAACCGCTGACCTGGAACTTGTCGACGCGCCCGTTCCCCCAGCAGCCGATGGTCCCGTCGAAGCACGGATTGTTCGACGAGGCGTAGATCATGCCGTTGGTCGGGTGCTGGACGACGTGGAAGATCTGGTGGATCTGCAGGACTTCGGCGGGCGGAATGGTCGCGGAGTCGAGGATCGACAAGGAGCCGCCGGAGGTGTCGACCAGGTAGAGTGCGGGGCCGCTGTTGACGACGGCAAGTTGCTGGGCATTGGCCAGGCCGGCGAGCGCCAGCAAGGTCACCGCAAGTGCGGCTTTGAATCGGGAAACGCGCATAGACCTACTTCCTCTGCATGGATTTGGGATTCGTCCGGTGCAATCGAAGGCCCCGAAAGTCCGGCGCATGCGTATTCGGGCCCACGTCTCGATCCCCCCGGGGACCCCTGGAATTATGCCGTCCGGAGGCGGGAATGTAAAATCGGACCGACGAGGAAAGGCCGACGCGGCCCGTCCGCATCAACCTGCCGCCCGCTTGTCCTTGCCGACGAACTCCACCCGCCGGGCCCGGGGGAAGCTGACCCGGAACGAGGTGCCGACACCCAGCTCGCTCTCAGCCTCCAGGGGCCAGCCGAACCGGCGACACAGGCGGGCCACGATGGCCAGCCCGAGACCGTAGCCCTCGTTCGAGCGATCGTGGGCGCGATAGAACGGTTCGAAGGCGCGCTCGAGATCGGCGTCGCTCATGCCGCAGCCCGTGTCGCGGACGGTGACCGAATGCGCGTCGACGTGCACGCTCACCTCGCCGCTTTGGGTAAACGTCATGGCATTGCGCAGCAGGTTATGGAAGATGATGCCGAGGACCCGCTCCGGCGCCTCGGTCTCGAGCAGGACGTCGGCCGACATCGAGGTCTTCACGTCGGGACGATCGACGGCCCGCCGGACCTGGTCGAGCTGCTCGGCGACGAGGTCGTTGAGCACCACCGACGACCAGGACAGCTTCGACTCGGACTCGCGGGCCAGGATCAGCAGCGTCTCGACCAGCGATTCCATGTCTCGAACCGTGCGCGCCATGCGCTCGTAGGTGTCGCTGCGCCGCGGCGAGTCGGGATTCTTCTTCAGGATGTCGAGGTTGCCCTTGAGCACCGCGAGCGGGGTGCGCAGCTCGTGGGACGCGTTGCGCGTGAAATTCCGCTCGCGCGCGACGAAGCGCTCGAGACGTGTGGTGAACTGGTCGAAGGCGTTGACCAGGGCCAGAACCTCCGTATCGGTGGTGTCGGTCATTTCCTGAAGACGGAGCTGATCGAAGCGGCCTTCCTGGAAATCGAAGTTCCGCACCGCGTCGGCAAGTTGCACCATGGCAGAGACTGCACGCCGGCTCATCAGGTAGCCCAGCCAGGTCAGCACGTAGATGATCAACAGGACCCCGGTCAGCGGGGCGATGCCGAAATAGAACGCCAGGTTCGAGACCTGGTTTTCATCGAACACCAGGTAGAGCGTCTGCCCGTCGCGCTCGGAGACATGCAGGACCGGCGCCGTGCCTGCGCCGGTCTCGACCCGCCCGAAGCCGGGTTCACGGTCGGCCAGCCAGTCGGGCAACGGTGCCGTTGCGCCCGGTCCGCTCAGGTAGCCGGTCAGGTTGTCGGTGTTCGGCAGCGGAAAGGCAGGATCCGCGGCGCGATTTTCCCAGAAGTGCTCCGCTTCCCCGTTCAATGCCTCCTGCACCAGGACCTGCTCGACCACCAGCGCGGCGGCATAGACCCCCAGCACCGTCGCTGCCGAGATGGCCAGCACCTGCAGGATGAACACCCGGATCAGCTTGGTCCGGATGCTGCCCTTGAGAAGGCGGTTCAAGGGGCGCACGACGTCACCGCCTCTCGAACCGGTAGTGGGCGACCGGCCACTCGGAACCGCCGTTGTACGCGAACAGTTCCTCGCAGGCCATGAAGAACATCCGCCAACGCTGGACCCGGATTCGCGCGGGCACGTCGCTGCCGTCGTTCTCGAACAATGCCAGCGCAGCGTCGCGATTGCGATCGAGGTTGTCCAGCCAGGCACGGGACGTTCGTGCGTAGTGCCGGCCGTCGACCAGCCATCGTCGCGTGACCCGCAGGTGGTCCTGGAACCGGAAGAAGGTATCGGCCGACGGCATCAGGCCACCGGTGAAGAAGTGTTGGCCCATCCAGTTGTCGTCGCCCTGCGTTTCGAACGGGTACATGAGAAAGCGGTGGCAGAACACGTGGACGAACAGCTGGCCGTCATCGGTCAGCCAGCCGGCGATCCGCTCGAGCAGTCTGCGGTAATTGCGCACGTGTTCGAACATCTCCACCGACACCACGCGATCGAAGGTCCGGTCGAGCTCGAGGCGGTTGACATCGCAGGTCAGGATTTCGATGTTGTCCAGCCCGCGGTCGGCCGCGCGCGCAAGGATGTGACGGCGCTGCGAGGCCGAATTCGACACGCCGACGATGCTCGATCCGGGGTACTGTTCGGCCATCCACAAGGTCAGCGACCCCCAGCCGCAACCCAGTTCCAGGACGGCCTGCCCATCCTGCAGGCCGGCGCGCTCGCAGGTCAGCGCCAGCATCGCGGCCTCGGCTTCGTCCAGCGAACGGACGCCGTCCGGAAAATAGGCCGACGAGTACTTCAGGTGCCGGCCCAGCGCCAGTTCGTAGAAACCGGCAGGCACCTCGTAATGCTGTTCGTTGGCGGCCTCCGTTTCAAGCGCGATTTCGGATTCTCGCAATTCGCCGATCCGTCGTTCGAACACCTCGCCCTGGCGTTCGACATCGTCGACGAACTCTTCCCGCAATCGCTGGCGTAGAAGGCGGCGGATCGCCTGGCGGATCAGCGTGTCGGGCACCCAGCCCCGCTCGGCCCAGTCGATGGCACTCATCCTTGCACAGTCTCCATTGTGTTCTTCCCTTCGCTCGCGGTCCTTGCCGCCCTGCGTTCCTGCTTGCTTCCGTCGCTGGCCAGGGGTTCGCTACCGGGGCCCAGGATGCGGAACAAGGACCCGGTAAGGACCGCCCAGACCGGCCCCATGCACAACACCACCACCCAGTCCGGCGCGATCCAGTCCACTGCGCCGACACGGGACGCCATCGCATAGGACAGCGGCGATCCGACGGTCGCCAGGAGGACCCACAAGCGCCAACGGCGCCCGAACACCGCGAGCGAATGATGCACGGTCAGCCCCAGCGCGATCCAGAGTCCGGTCAGCCACGCCGGCTGGAACCCCTCGACGGGCCATTGCATCGCGTAATCGACGACCCCGGTCCGGATCCACAGGGTATCGACGAGGACCCCGGTAAACGCGAACGCGGACAGCGCCCGGACGTCGCCGGCGCGCCGGTTGGCCGGGTGCAGCGTCCAGGCCAGCATGCCGCCGATCAGAAGCGCGGCCGGCCAGAGGGTGCCGTAGGCCGCGCCCAGCACGCAGGCCGGCCAGGCCAGCTGGAAAAACGCCTGGTTGATCCAGAAATCGCGATCCGCCCGACTCATCGCGAGGCCTCCTTGGCCGGGATGCCGGGCTCAGGCACGGGACTTCCGGTAGCCGGGCCTGGCCATCAGCAGGTGTACATCGCTGATGGCCCGCTCCCGGAAACCGCCTTCGCAATAGGCCAGGTAGAACCGCCAGCGGCGGCGGAAGGCCTCGTCGAAGCCCAGGTCCTCGATCCGCGCCCAGGCCGATTCGAAACGCTCGCGCCAGGCGCGCAGCGTGCGCGCGTAGCTTTCGCCGAAGTCGAACAGCTCGACCAGGCCGAGGTCGCTGGCCCGCGCCATCGAAGCGGTGATCGCCGAGACCGAGGGAATGAAGGCCCCCGGGAAGATGTAGCGCTGGATGAAATCCACGCTCTTCAGGGCATCTGCGTAACGGAAATCCTCGATCGTGATGGCCTGGACGAGCGCGAGCCCGTCGGGTTCGAGACGGTTCCGGATCACCTGCAGATAGGTGTCGAGGTAGTCCGCGCCGACGGCCTCGATCATTTCCACCGAGACCAGCTTGTCGTACCGCCCTTCGAGGTCTCGATAGTCGGTCAGCAGGACTTCGATCCGATCCTCCAGCCCCGCGGCGCGAACGCGCTCGACCGCGTGTGCGTGCTGTTCCTTCGAGATCGTCGTGGTCGTGACCCGGCAGCCCGTGGTCTGGGCCATGTAGACCGCCAGGCCGCCCCACCCGGTGCCGATCTCCAGCAGGTGATCGTCGGGACCGAGTTCGAGCTTCGCGGCGATCCGGGCGAGCTTGTTCTCCTGCGCCCGCTCCAGGCTGTCGTCCGCCGACTCGAAGATCGCGGACGAATACTGCATGCGCGGGTCGAGCCACTCGGCGAAGAACGCATTGCCCAAGTCGTAGTGCGCCGAGATGTTCCGGCGGCTGCCGGCCAGGCTGTTGCGGTTTCTTCGGTGCAGGAGCTTCAGCAACCAGCCGTAGATGCGCGCCCCGCCCTTCTCCATCTCGGCCAGGGCGCTTCGGCTGGCGGCGAGGACACGGATCACCGCGACGAGATCGGGACTGTCCCAGAGGCCCGCCATGTAGGCCTCGCCGGCGCCGACGCTGCCGCCGGTCGCCATCATCTTCCAGAAGTGAAGATCGTGCACCACGACCTCGCCCTCCAGGCCGGTTTCTGCGCCGATCGCGTGTTCGCCCTCGGCGTCGCGGATCGTGAGGCGGCCGCCGTCAAGGCCGTCCAGGCGTGCCAGCACCCGGGCGCGACACCACCGCTCGAGGTGGGATGCGCCGGACGAATCGGCCGCCGCCGCGGTCTCGAAATCAGCGCCGGGCATCGGTGTGCTCGCTCGTGATCGGCGCGTCCCCGGGATGATCATGGAACGGAACTCGCTTCAAGTACAACATGAGGGCCTGCCAGTAGATGCCGCCGACGACCTTCAGGGCCAGCAGCGGAAAGGTCAGCGGAAGGCGGCGCATCGAGGCGGTGTCGAGATCGGACAGCGCGAGCCGCATTCCGGCGTCGAACAGGCGCGAGTCTCCGTCCCCGGGAGTGACTCGCATGTGAACGTCGAGCGAGTCGTCGCGGAGCCGGAACCGCCAGTCGTAGTCGAGATCCATCGGCAGGAAGGGCGAGACGTGGAAGGCCTTGTCGAAGCGGAACCGGTAGTCCGGCCCCGGCTGCTCCCGGGCATCGAGCACGTAGGCGTGCCGCTCGCCCCACGGCGTGTTGTGGACCTCGGCGAGGATCGCGATCAAGGGCCCGTCGGCCGCGTGGGCGAAATAGATCGTCACCGGGTTGAACGCCAGGCCCCACTGGCGAAGATGCGTCAGCATTCGAACGGTTCCGTCGGGACGCACACCGAGCCGCTCCTCGATCCGATCGCGCACTGCATCGCCGAGCGATTGCTCCGGCCGGTGCGGCGACTTGAAGTAGTCGTCGCGGCGGAAGCGCACCAGGCCGAAGCGACCCAGCGACCACAGGCGGGACCGGGCGAAGCGCTGCTCCAGTCGGTCGACGTCGAGCAGGCTGAACCACAGGCGGTAGCGAAACGCGTGGTCGCGGGGCGCCACGCGCCGATGCCACACGGTTCCGGTGCCGTACTGGTCCTCAGGCCGCCACATCACGCCCCCGCCCGACCTGGGTCATCCGATCCACCACCCGCACCGCCGACCGAACCGCGTCTTCGTGAAAGCCCCAGCCCCAGCAGGCGCCGGCGAAGGACACCCGATCGATGCCGTCGATCTCACCGATGCGCTGCTGCGCACGGACCATTTCGGGGTCGTAGACCGGATGCCGGTAGGCGCGCCGCTTCAGGATCCTGGCCCGGTCGATCCGCTCGGTCTGGTTCAGCGATACGATCAGCGGCACGTCGTCGGGCAGGCCCTGCAGCTTGTTCATCCAGTAGGAAATCGATGCACGCTCGTCA
Source organism: Halomonas denitrificans (assembly GCA_019800895.1). Classification (NCBI taxonomy): domain Bacteria; kingdom Pseudomonadati; phylum Pseudomonadota; class Gammaproteobacteria; order Oceanospirillales; family Halomonadaceae; genus Halomonas; species Halomonas denitrificans. The sequence continues at coordinate 770,852 of JAHVKF010000003.1, read as the reverse complement.
GTGCCATCGTCATTGCCACCCGCGTCGCGCCGCACGACCCAGGCGGCCCAGGCCTTCGGGTGCTTCGGCATCCGGGTCGCGTCCGTGTGCAGCACCGTGTCGTTGTCCTCGTAGCGGAACTTCGACAGCACATCGCGCTCCGTGGCGCTCGCGGACTCGCCGAGCAGGGCCAGCGCCTGGTCGGCATGACAGGCAAGCACGACATGGTCCGCTTCGATCGCACCGTCGTCGAGGCGGATCACGACGCCCTGCCCCATTCGTCGAACGGCGCGCACCGGAGAGTCGACACACAGCGTGCCGTCGAAGCTGTCGACCGCCGCCTCGACGTAGCGCTGGCTGCCGCCGGTCACGGTCCGCCACTCGGGTCGGCCGTCGACCTGCAGCATGTCGTGGTTGCGCATGAACTCCAGCAGGTAGCGCATCGGGAACCGGCGCACGGTGGCCGACGGCGACGACCACAAGGCGGACGCCATGGGAATCAGGTGGTCGTCGGCAAAGGCCCGCCCCAGGCCGCTCGGCCCGTCCAGCCAGTCGCCGAGCGTCAGGGTGTCATCCATCCCGTCCAGCAGCCTCGGTGCGCGCCGATAGAACTTGAGGATGTCGCCGACCATGCCGAGGAAGCGCGGCGAGAACAGGTTGCGTCGCTGACAGAACAGGGTATTCAGGGTCGTGGCGTTGTATTCCAGCCCGGTCCGCTCGCAGCTGATCCCGAAGCTCATGTCGCTGGCGTGCGAGGCCACGCCGAGACGCTCGAGCCACGCGCTGAAGTGCGGGTAGTGACGATGGTTGAAGACGATGAACCCGGAATCGACATCGACCGGTTCCGCCATGCCCGGCGCCTGGACCCGATGCGTGTCGGCATGGCCGCCCGGGCGACCGTTCGCCTCGATCAAGGTCACGTCGTGCTGCGGGTCCTTGCTCAGGTGCCAGGCCGCGTACAGACCGGCCACGCCGCCGCCGACGACGGCGATTCGACTCACGAGCGGACTCGACGCGCTTCGCGAACGCCGGCAGGCACCGGCTTCAGGTCGGACACGAGCCCGAACCAGGACATGACCTTCAGGGTGAGATAACTCATGTCCACCTCCCACCAGTAGAAGCCCTGGCGCGCCGAGCCGGGGAAATGGTGATGGTTGTTGTGCCAGCCTTCGCCCAGCGTCAGCAGGGCCAGCCAGACGTTGTTGCGCGAGTCGTCGCGGGTGGCGTAGCGGCGGCGGCCGAATCGGTGGGCCAGGGAGTTGATCGTCAGGGTGACGTGGATCAGCGCGACGGTGGATACGAAATAGCCCCATACCAGCAGCTGACCGCCCGACGTGCCGAGCCCCGGCGCGACGCGTTCGAGCACGCTACCGAGCACGAACAGTGCGGCCGCGTAGCCGATCGGCACGAGCAGGTCGAAGCGATCGAGCAGGCGCAGCTCCGGATAGCGCGCCAGGTCGGGGATCTGCTCCCACTCGGTCCCGAAATGCCGACGGCTGAGGAACCAGCCCATGTGCGACCAGAACAGGCCCTTGCGCGGCGTGTGGGGATCACCGGATCGATCCGCACGCTTGTGGTGACGACGGTGATGGGCGGCCCACCAGAGCGGTCCGCGCTGGGTCGCGCTGGCGCCGATCAACGCGAACAGGAACTGAACCGGGCGCGATGTCCGGAAGGCCCGGTGCGAGAAATAGCGGTGGTAGAACGCCGTGATCGCGAACATCCGTAGCAGGTAACTGGCGACACAGACGGCCACGGCCGTCGCCGAGATGCCGACCAAGAACACCGCGATGCAGGCCAGGTGCAGGCCGATGAACGGAACGACCCGGGCGAGGTCGATCCGATGCTCGGCGCGGCCCGGTATCCCGTCGGACTCGAGTTGCTGGGTGTCGAACCAGGCCAGGAAGGACTTCAACATTCAGAGGGTTCTCGTTCGGATGCGCGTAGTATGCCGGTGGAATGCTCACCGCTGCCGGTGAACCCGCCGTGAACCGTCCGCGCCGAACGCCCCCCGGCGCGTCACCCATCGACGAGTTCACCGACGGTTGACGACCACCCCCCACACTCCAGCTATGGCTGATTCCTCGAAGAAAACGCCCGCGGTCGCGCTCGCGACCGCGTTCGCGATTGCCCTTGCGCTTCTCGCCGCCTGGTTGTGGTGGACGCGCCCCACCGGAGTGAGCGACATGGATGCCTATCGCAACGCGCTGGACACCTTTCCCGGATCGACCGCGGCGATCGATGACGGCCTCGAACGATTCGGCCGCACGTTCGCCGACCTGACCGCCGACGATGTCGGCGAGAGAATGCGCGAACTGTACGCCGATCGGCTGTATTTCAACGACACGCTGGTCACGCTGGAGAGCAGCGAGGCGGTCGGCGACTACATGGCCAGCACCGGTGACAAGCTGCAGGTCAGCCGGGTCGATGTCGACCACACGCTACGGGACGGCCACGAGGTCTACGTGCGATGGACGATGCACTTCGAAACGGCGGCGTTCGGGATGAAGGTCGAATCGAACAGCGTCGGCATGACCCACCTGCGCTTCGACGAGGCGGGCCGCATCGTCCTGCACCAGGACTTCTGGGACGCCGCCGGCGGCCTTTACGAACACCTCCCCATCGTCGGCGCCATGCTTCGCACCGCCAGGCGGATGATGAAGTAGATCCTGCCGGGGAGCATTTGAAAGGCGTTTTCTCGCAGAGACGCGGAGACGCAGAGATCGAACCGAAAGGCCTGTAGGAGTGAGCTTGCGAGCGAAGATTCGGTTGATTCCTCGAAGGCCCAACGGACCGCTCGCAAGCTCACGTCTACAGGTGAACGAGTCGTTTTCCCTGCCATGGTGGTGCCGAGGAATCGCGCCGGGCATCCGTGACGCCCCGCGCATCGTCTCCCCGGCCAAGCGCAGCGCAGAGCCGGAAGCACAATGTGTTTCGGCTTCTCCGTATCTCGAGGCCATCAGCGGCCACTCGTTCGGGATGGCATGGTGACTTGGACCTCCGAACGGTTACTCGCTTTTCTCTGCGTCTCCGCGTCTCTGCGAGAAACGCCTTTCTTTTCTCAGAGCATCCGCGACAGCGGCCTGTGCCCTGCTCGATCGCGGATCAGGGCACCCGCGACGTGCAGCGGCAGGAGGACGGTGACCGACCACGCGCCCAGGTAGTGGATTCGGTGCAGGCGTTCGGACCAGTTGCCGACGGCGACCCCGTCGCCGAACGGTGCCGGGCCCAGGTGGGGGTCGAGGACCCAGACGCCGAAGCCCAGCAGCGGCAACCCGAGCAGCAGCAGGTAGAAGGCGCCATGGACGAAGCCGGCCAGCGCGCGGCGTGCCGGCGCAGACTCCGTGCGGGCGGCCTCGAACAAGGCCCGCGATCGACGACGGATCGTCAACCGCCAGGCCGTCAGCGCGAACACGACCCCGCCGGTGACCAGGTGCCAGGGCAGCACCACGGTCTTCAGCGGGTCGGTCCGGTCGAGGGTACCCATCCACAGCCCGAACAGCACCATGCTGACCAGCAGCAACGCCAGCAGCCAGTGCAGCTGGCGAAGCCGCTTCGGGTAGCGGACAGGCTCGCCGGTCAACGCCGGGACCGGACGGTCGCGGCTGGATCGACGACCGGATCGGCGATCGGATCCGCGATCAAATCGGCGATCGAATCGGCGATCAGATCAACGACCACAGCGCAGCGAACTCGTGCACGTCCAGGTTCGACGCCACGGCGCGGTTCTCCATCGCCTCGACGATCCCTTCGCCCTGGCGCTTGCTGAAGTAGCCGCGGATCGCACGCTCGAACTTGTCTTCGAGCAGCGGGATGCCCTCGTCGCGGCGGCGGCGGTGGCCCACGGGATAGTCGATGCTGACCTGCTCGGTCTTCGAACCATCCTTGAAGAACACCTGCACCGCGTTGCCGATCGCGCGCTTGTCGGCATCGAAGTACTCCTCGGTGAAGCGCGGGTTCTCCTTGACCGTCATCCTGTCGCGCAGCGCGTCGATGCGCGGGTCGGCGGCGACGTCGTCGTTGTAGGACTCGGCGGTCAGGGCGCCGAAGATCATCGGCACGGCGACCATGTACTGGATGCAGTGGTCGCGGTCGGCGTAGTTGTTCAGCGGCCCGGTCTTGTCGATGATCCTGACGCCGGCTTCCTGGGTCTCGATCTCGATCCGCTCGATGTCGTCGAGGCGGTCCTTGACCTGGTCGTGCAGCTTCAGCGCGCACTCGACCGCGGTCTGGGCGTGGAACTCGGCCGGGAAGGAGATCTTGAACAGGATGTTCTCCATCACGTAGCTGCCCAGCTCGCGCTCCAGCACGAGGTCGTTGCCCTTGAACAGCACGTCCTGGAAGCCCCAGCCCTTGGCCGTCAGCGCCGACGGGTAGCCGATCTCGCCCTTCATGGTCAGCAGCGCCAGCTGCACGGCGCGACGGCACGCGTCGCCGGCCGCCCAGCTCTTGCGCGGGCCGGTGTTCGGCGCGTGGCGGTAGGTGCGGAGCGCCCCGCCGTCGATCCACGCGTGGGTGACAGCGTTGATCACGTCGTCGCGCGAGCCGCCCAGCATGCGGGTGACCACGGCGGTCGACGCGACGCGCACCAGCAGCACGTGGTCCAGGCCGACGCGGTTGAAGGAGTTCTTCAGCGCCAGCACGCCCTGGATCTCGTGGGCCTTGATCATCGCTTCGAGCACGTCCTCGACGCTGAGCGGCTCACGGCCCTCGGCGACTTCCGTGCGCGAAATATAGTCGGCCACGGCCAGGATCGCGCCCAGATTGTCCGACGGATGCCCCCACTCGGCGGCCAGCCAGGTGTCGTTGAAGTCGAGGTAGCGGACCTGGACGCCGATGTTGAAGGCGGCCTGGACCGGGTCCAGCTCGAAGTGCGTGCCGGGCACGCGCGCCCCACCCTTCAGGTCCGCACCGGGCACCACCGGCCCAAGCAGCTTGACGCACTCGGGAAAGCGCATCGCCAGCATCGAGCAGGCCAGCGAGTCCTTCAGGCAGTAGTGGGCCGTCTGCCAGGCCTCCTCGGAGGTGATCTCGTAGTCGCAGACGTAGTCGGCGATCTGCTGGATCAGGGCATCGGGCTCGGGGCGCGCAGCGGCGCGAATATCGACTTCTCCGCTCATGGACGGGCTTCCTCGGGAAATGGTGAAAGGTCAGCCCGCTATTTTATCAGCGCTGGAGGGGTCGACGGAGGCCGGGCGGGCCGGCGAAAAGCAAAGGCAGAGGATGGACGCGAAGACGCGAAGAGAAAAGCGAAAGCCTTTGAAAAATCGCAGATGATCGCGGATGAACGCGGAATGGGCATGGGATACTACCCCGCTGTGATCCCGGGCGGAGCGATGCGACGGCCTGTGCTGAATTCGATCGCATCGCCGCGGTGCGGTTCAGCAAACTCGCGCGACTGCCGCTCGGTGTAGTAATCCGGGACCCAGCGTATTCGACCGTCGGCCGCGCGCAGGGGAGCCTCCACGTTCACAGGGATCAACACCACCGCCGCGTTTCCGCAGAGGCGGCGTGCTAGGATTTCTCCAGCGTTCGAAGAACCTGCAGTCCGACATGAATCTCCGTTTCCGACCGACCCGACGATGGCGCGCCGCTTCGGTGGCGCTGCTGATCCTGTTCCAGGGTCTGATCGTTATTGCCGAAACTGCGGGTCCGGATTCGAGCGACGAGCCGGTCGTTGTGGCCGCGGGCATTGCGGCTTCGGGCTGTGGCGAGGGCGATTGCAGCGAGCCCACGACGGCGTCCGGCCCGGGTGAAGACCTGCCCCATGGCGGTTCGTGCGAACACTGCTGCCACGCCAGTGGCCACGGGTGCCACCTGGCCATCGCGTTCCAGCCCTTCGTGTTCGGAACGGTATGGCGAGCCGGGCGAATCAACACCGAACCCCTGGCCCTGACCGGGCGGGCCCTGCCCCGCATCGAGCGACCGCCCATCTCCTGATCCCGGTACTGTTCACCCTTTCCGGCCTCCAGAGCCGATCGAACACGGGATCGAATCATGACCATCTGCATCCACGCGGCAGCGCGCCGCGTTCGCGCGTGCGGCACCGGGCTGCTTGTCCTGCTGGTGCTTGCCGCGCAGCCCGCGACCAGCCGGGCGCAATCACTTTCGCTGGCCGAAGCGACACGACGCGCCGTCGAGGCCAACCCGGAGCTCGCGCTCTACCCCTTGAGAGACCAGGCCCTGGTCGCCGAGCGCCAGGCTGCTGCACTGCGACCAGGCTACTCGCTCGGCGTGGAGGCCGAGAACGTCCTGGGCACCGGACCGTTCCAGGGCGTTGACGGCGCGGAACTGTCCGTGTCGCTTTCTTCGGTGCTCGAACTGGGCGGTCAGCGCGATGCGCGAACGGCGGTGGTCGACTCCCGTCGGAGCGTCGTCGACGCTGAACGGCGAGCCGAGGCGTTGGACCTGGCCGGCGAAGTCGCTCGGCGATTCATCGACGGCCTGGAAGTCCAGGCCCGGATCGACCTGGCCGCCTCGGCAGAAGAGCTTGCACGGTCCGCGCTCGAGCAGGTGCGCGTGCGCGTTGAGCGCGGGGCGACACCGCGCGCTGAAGCGCTGCGCGCCGAAGCGGCAATGGTTCGGGCGGGTATCGAGAAATCCCGGTGGATCGCCGAGTTCGAGACCGCTCGGCGAGCGATCGCCAGTCTCTGGGGCGCGGACGCGCCCGCGTTCGACCGGCTCGAAGGCGACCTGTTCCGGTTCGATCCGGTGCCGGACTTCGTCACGCTGCGCCAGCGGGTCGCCGAGACGCCGGCCATCGAGACCTTCACGGCTCGAGGTCGTCTGCTCGACGCCGAGCTGGCGCTGGCAGAGGCTCGGGCGGACGGCCAGCTCGAATGGGAGGTCGGTGTTCGCCACGACGCCGGCATCGGCGACAGCGCCCTGGTCGCCGGTCTCCGCGTACCGCTGTTCCAGAAGCAGCGCAGCCGGGGGCGCATCCGGGCCGCGCGAATCGAGCGGGAGGCCGTCGAATTCCAGCAGGCCGCAGAACGACTCTCGCTCGACCAGCAGTTGTTCGAGGCATGGCGCGGTTACGCAATGCATGTCGAGGTCTCGAAGGTACTGCGAGAGGACGTGCTGCCCCTGCTCACCGAGGCGCTGGACGAGACGCAGGCAGGCTACGAGCGAGGTCGCTACACCTACCTGGACGCCGTCGCGGCGCGCCGCGAACTTCTGGAGGCACGACGCGCATTGATCGATGCCGCAGCCGCTGCACTCGCCCAGCAGGTGGTCATCGAACGCCTCACCGGAACCTCATTGAATGACCCGGCGTCGATCGGCGCCATCACGAACAATCCCGAGGAATGACCATGCATATCGTTGACTGGACACGGCAGAAGAAGGGGTCGGCCGGGCTCGCGCTGATTCTGGTGCTGACTGTTACGGGCTTCGCGGTCGCCGGCCCCGACGGATCGGACACGAGCGGAGCACACGCCCATGCGGAACGTTCTCAAGAAGTGCAACACGATGAGCATGATGGGCACGATGACGCTCACGAGGAGCGCGACGATCACCGCGGGCACGGCGATCACGAGGAGCATGATGAACGGGTCGTGATGACCTCGGACATGGCGGCGCGGATGGGCGTCGAGACCGCAATGGCCGGTCCCGGCCCGGTCCGGGTCGAAACCCGGGTGTTCGGTCGCCTCTCCTTGCCACCGGATCGGACCAGTGAAGTCCGCGCGCGGTTTCCGGGGGTCGTGCTCGAAGTCGACGTCTCGGTCGGCGACGACGTCATCGCCGGCCAGCGCGTCGCGCTCGTCGAATCGGACGACAGCCTGCAGCGCTACGAGGTGCGGGCCCCGATCGCCGGACGCGTGCTCGAGCGGTTCGTCAACCCCGGCGAGACCGCCGGTGCCTCGCCGCTGCTTCGCATCGTCGATTCGTCCACGCTCTGGGCCGAGCTGTCCATCTTCCCCCGTCAACGGCAGGGGGTTCGGCCGGGCCAAGCCGTTTCTATCCGGCACGATGCACGCAGCACGGACGGCGTCATCGAGCATGTCCTGCCGAACGGCGCCGGACACGTGCCGGTGACCGCTCGGGTGATCCTGCGCAACGACGACCTGCAGTGGGCGCCCGGGGAACTGGTCGAGGCCTCTATCGCGATCGATCAGTCCGAGGTGCCGGTGACGGTCCCATGGACGGCGCTGCAGACCTACGAGGGCCGGGACGTGGTCTTCGTGCTCGACGGCGATGTCTACGCTCCGCGCCCGGTCGAGCTGGGTCGGCGCGACGCGCGCGTCGTGGAGATCGTCCGGGGACTTGCAGCGGGCGAGCGCTATGTCGCAGTGAACAGCTACCTGCTGAAGGCCGACCTCGAAAAGGCCGGAGCAGCTCATGCGCATTGATGCCGAAGGTCCGATCGATCGACTGATCCGGTTCTCGGTCGAGCGCCGCTTCCTGGTCCTTTCACTGATTCTCGTGGTCGTGGGCCTGGGGGCGTGGAACCTGCAGCGATTGACGATCGATGCCGTGCCGGACATCACCAACGTCCAGGTGCAGATCAATACGGAAGCGCCCGGCTACTCGCCGCTGGAGGCCGAACAACGCATCACCTTTCCGGTCGAGACCGCGCTGTATGGCCTGCCCGGGCTGTCCTACACGCGTTCGCTCTCGCGCTACGGGCTGTCGCAGGTCACGGTGGTGTTCGAAGAAGGCACGGACATCTACCATGCGCGCAATCTGCTCGACGAGCGGCTGGCGTCGATCCGAAGTCAGCTGCCCTCGGGCCTGGAGCCTCGCATGGGGCCGATCGCGACCGGACTCGGAGAGATCTTCATGTACTCCGTCGAGGCCGATCCGGGAGCGACCGACGCGAACGGGCGTCCATTGGATGCGACCGCACTTCGAGAGATCCAGGACTGGGTCATCGAGCCCCAGATGGCCCGCGTCGAGGGCGTGGTCGAGATCAACACGATGGGTGGTTTCGACAAGCAGTACCACGTCATGCCGGACCCGCGGCGGATGCTCGAGTTCGGTGTCGGGTTCGATGCGTTGGCCCGGGCGCTGGAACGCAACAACGACAATCGCGGTGCCGGTTACATCGAGCGCAACGGCCAGCAGCTGCTGGTCCGCTCGCCCGGTCAGCTTGCCGGGATCGAGGACATCGAACAGGTGGTGGTCGCGCATCACGGCGGCGTGCCGATCCGGGTCGTCGACCTGGCCGAGGTCGGCATCGGACGGGAACTGCGTAGCGGTGCAGCGACGTCGGGCGGGGAAGAGACGGTGCTGGCCACGGCGATGATGTTGACGGGAGCCAATGCGAGAACGGTGGCCCGTGATCTTGCCGAGCGATTGAAGGCCGTCCAGGCCTCGCTGCCCGAAGGTGTGCGCGTCGAAGCCGTCTACGATCGGACGAACCTGGTCGACAAGACGATCGAAACGGTGACTACCAACCTGCTCGAGGGCGCGCTGCTGGTGATCGTCGTGCTGTTCCTGCTGCTCGGCAACCTGCGTGCGGCGCTGATCACGGCAGCCGTGATACCCCTGTCCATGCTGGCCACGGTCACCGGCATGACGCAGGCCGGCGTTTCGGCCAACCTGATGAGCCTCGGCGCGCTGGACTTCGGTCTGATTGTCGACGGCGCAGTGATCATCGTCGAGAACTGCGTGCGGCGACTCTCCGATGCGCAGCGCAGGGGCAGCGGCCGGCTGGCGCTGAACGAGCGGCTTCACGTCGTCTACCAGGCGACGCGCGAGGTCATCCGGCCGAGCCTGTTCGGCGTGGCGATCATCACCGCCGTCTACATCCCGATCTTCAGCCTGACCGGCGTCGAAGGCAAGATGTTCCATCCGATGGCGGCGACCGTGGTCATGGCCCTGCTGGCCGCGATCGTGCTCTCGATCACGGTCGTGCCCGCCGCCGTGGCGGTGCTGATGGGCGGTCGGGTGCGCGAGCGCGACGTCGGCCTGATCGGCGGCGCGAAGCGCGTCTATCGGCCCGTGCTCGGCTTCGTGCTCCGGTTCCGCGCCCTGACCGTGCTGGCGGCGGTCGGCCTGGTCGCTGGCGCGCTGTGGCTGCTGACGACGCTGGGCTCGGAGTTCATTCCACAGCTCGACGAAGGCGACATTGCGCTGCATGGTCTGCGGATTCCCGGCACGGGCCTCGAGCAGTCCGTTGCGATGCAGAAGGTGCTTGACCGCGAACTGATCGAGATTCCGGAGATCCATCACGTCTTCTCGCGCATCGGTACGGCGGAAGTTGCCAGCGACCCCATGCCGCCGGGGATATCCGATACCTTCCTGATTCTGGCGCCACGCGAGGACTGGCCCGATCCAGGCAAGGCGAAGGCGGACCTGATCGAGGAGATCGAGGCGGTCGCGCGCGGCGTGCCCGGGTTCAACTACGAGTTCACCCAGCCGATCGAGATGCGCTTCAACGAGCTGATTTCGGGCGTTCGTGCCGATCTTGCGATCAAGGTCTACGGCGACGATCTCGAACGCCTGCGAGAAACGGCAGGCTCGGTACTGGCGCTGGTCGAGCAGGTGTCGGGTGCCGCCGATGCCCGCCTCGAGCAGGTCGACGAGCTTCCGCTGTTGTCGGTCGAGCCGGATCGCATTGCGCTTGCGCGCTACGGGCTGTCCGTTGCCGACGTACAGGACCTGGTCGCGCTGGCGTTCGCCGGACGCGACGTGGGCGTGATCTACGAGGGGGATCGCCGCTTCCGGCTGCAGGTCCGGCTGGCCGAGACGCTACGCACCGATCTGTCCTGGCTGGAGTCCTTGCCGATTGCCCGGCCGAACGGCGAGTTCGTTCCGCTGGGCGAGGTCGCGACGGCGCAATTGCGCCCATCGCCTGCGCAGATCAGCCGGGAGAACGGCAAGCGCCGGGTCGTGGTCACGGCCAACGTGCGCGACCGCGACCTGGGAAGCTTCGTCGAGGAAATCCGGCAACGAATCGATGCCGACCTCGATATTCCGGCCGGCTACTGGGTCGAGTACGGTGGCACCTTCGAGCAGCTCGAGTCGGCCAGCCGGCGGCTGGCGGTGGTCGTCCCGGTGACACTGGCGATCATCTTCGGCCTGCTTGTGCTGGCGCTGGGTTCCTTCCGCGATTCGCTGATCATCTTCACGGGCGTGCCGCTGGCTGTCACCGGCGGCGTGCTCGCGCTCTGGCTGCGGGACATGCCGCTGTCGATCTCGGCCGGCGTCGGCTTCATCGCCCTGTCCGGAGTCGCGGTACTGAACGGCCTGGTCATGGTCGCGTTCATCCGAGACCTGAGAGCGCGAAGCGACGACCTGCGCGAAGCCGTGATCGAAGGCGCGCTGGTGCGCCTCCGACCGGTGCTGATGACGGCGCTGGTCGCGAGCCTCGGCTTCGTGCCGATGGCGCTGAATACCGGCGTCGGTTCCGAAGTGCAGCGGCCGCTGGCCACGGTCGTGATCGGCGGAATCGTGTCGTCGACCCTGCTGACGCTGCTGGTGTTGCCGGTGCTGTACGACTGGGTCCATCGGTCGAGGGCGCGCGCCGGAGGCCGCTGATCGGGCGCGAATCGACGGGATCGGATTTCGCCTGGCACTGCTGGCCGCCCACAGGCAGTCCGGTCGCCGGCAGGGCAGCCTCCCACAGCCCCTTCGATTCGGCGCCTAAGGTTGCTTTCACCTGTGGGAGGGCGCCTGCTCGCGACCCCATCGGGTCTGGCCGGGTCGGCTGCAAGGCAGCCTTGTATGTTCGTTCCTGCAGGTCGCAGCGTAGGCCTGTCGAGGTGGAGGGACTAGCCGGCCCTCTGGCCATACGGCACAGACTGTGGAAGATATCGTCCCGCCCCTCGCCATAGCGCGGATAAGGAATCCATCGGCCGTGCAGGACCGAGGATCTATGCAAGGCAGCGCAGCAGGGAGCCCCGACAAGCCTGATCCATGCCTAAGCTTGGAGGAAGCGCTCATGGCAATGCGAACGGAAGCCACCGACATCGGTATCGATGTCAGCAAGGCCAGCCTGGCCGTCGCTCACAACGAGGATGCGATCGCCGAGATCGCCAGCGATGCCGGGTCGATCCGTGCCTGGCTCAAGACCTTGCCGGGTCTCGCCCGGATCGCGGTCGAAGCCACCGGCGTGTTCCACGTCGAACTGGTCGAGCAGGCGCATCGCGCCGGGCTCGTGGTCTATGTGGTCGACGGCTATCGGCTGAACCGATACCGAGAGAGCATCAGCGGCCGGGCCAAGGACGATGCGAGCGATGCACGGCTGCTGAAGCGCTACCTGGAGCGGGAGGCCTCCGAGCTTCGGCCCTGGAGCCCTCCGCCCAGGGGCTATCGGGACCTGCAGCGCCTGCTGCTGCGACGAGCACGACTGATCCAGAGCCGGACCCGCATCGATCAAAGCCTGCGCGGACTGACCGAGCTCGGCCCGAGCCGAAGGGCGCTGATCCGGCATATCGATCAAATCGACCGTTTGATCCTCAAGCGCATCCGGAGCGTCCTCCGGAGCCAGCAATGGCGATCGGATGCTCGAGGCTGCAGGCCTTGGAAGGGATCGGAGAGCTGACGGCCGCAGGACTGATGATGGCCTTCCACCGGGAAGCGTTCCGGTCCGGGGATGCCTTCATCGCCTTCCTCAGGCTGGATGTCTAGGTTCGGGAGTCGGGCACGATGCGAGGTCGCAGGAAGCTGACCAAGAAGGGGCGAGCCGAACTGCGGCGCCTGCTGTACATGGCGGCGATGGCTGCTCGCAGATCCGAGACGCGGCGCGGCTTCTACGATCGCCACCGAGCCCGAGGCCTGTCGACGATCCAGGCGCTGGTCGCACTCGCGAGAAAGCTCGCCCGCGTGGCCTTCGCCTTGCTCATGAACGCGACCGAGTACCAGCCTAGGATCAGCAGCAGAGCTTGCACTGCGACATAGAATCTCCCACAGGTAGTCCCGTCGCCTGCAGGGCAGCCTCCCACAGAGGCGTTTTCCACAATTCCTGTCGTCCCTCGCCCCCGGCGACTTGATCTTCCCAGATCAGTCCCCTCGCAACATACACGCGACTTTACGCTTCAACATCTTGACTCTGTTCGATTTTTCTGGATCGAGATGCCAGAAAGCCGATCGAGCGCCCCGCTAGCCGGTGCTAGCCTGAAACCGCGTTGGCCCACCCCGAAGACTTCGACGATGCACCTGACCCGACTCCCGTTCGTGCCGCTCCTTGCGGTCGCTTCAGCGATATTCCTGTCGCCTCTTGACGTTCAAGCCGTGTACCCGGAGACCGGCATGTACGTTGAAACCAGCCAGGAGGCGCGAGGAAAGGGGTACTACATCGAGCTGCAGGGCGACACGGTGTTCTTGGTGATTTATGCGTACGACGAGGAAACCGGGGAGGCCGAAATTTATACTGCCGCGTCCGAGATTCGCGACGATGCAGTGTCGATGGGATTCTTGCTTCCCGATGACCCGCCCTTCTCGACGGACGGCTATTTCCCCTTGCACTGGATGACCGGAAGGCTGTTCAGAGTCACGGATGGCCCCTGTCTCGACTGCGGAGGCCCGCCCGACGGCTTCGTGACCGAAGGTTGGGGATGTCGGTGTCTGGTTTCCGTACACGGGGTTGATTCGGATTGCGTATACCTCGGACGATCAATCAGAGATTCTGGAGACGTTTGCGGTCAAGCAGAATTTCGGACACGGGGAAATCTTGAACACCAACAAGCGGCTCCAGTTTCATGAAGTCATGGGCCAATGGCTTTTCGCTGATCAATCCGACCCGTCGCGTCCGCCCTGGCGGTTCAACTTTGACGAACGAGTTCCCGAGGCGCCGGGCCCGCAGAACACGATTTCACTGGAAACTCCTTTTGAAGTCACTTACCGGGACTCGACGACCTCCGCCGAGTTTCGATGTCAGGTGATCCCGCCTTCGGCCGGCGGAGACACCCAGGATGGCTGCGAATTGCATCTGAACGGCGAGGTGCTGTTCTCGGCTGCAGCACGCGACATCGGCGCAACTAGAATCCGCGCGTTCCTGGGTGAGTTGGCGCCCCTGATCTTCGATGACGGTCCGGTTCGCCCGGAATTCACGCGCGGACCCGATGCCGTCATCGGCGTCCGCATCGAAACCCCGCCCGATCTCGACGGCGAACCCTGAGAGAACCGCTAAAGCAAAAAGTCGCTGGATCCCGGGTCAAGCCCGGGACGACAGTGAGTTGGTGCCTTCCTCGCCTTCCTCGCCTTCCTCGCCTTCTGCGTTCATCCGCGTTCATCTGCGGTTCCAACGCTCTTGCTCTTGCTTTTCCTCTGCGTCTCCGCGTCTCTGCGAGAAAACGCTTTTCGAACCGCCCTCAAGCCCGCTGACGCCCCATCCAGGAAATCACCAGCGCCAGGGCGAAGGGAACGAGGCGTTCGATGGCGTCACCGGGGGCGTTCGGGGTGAAGCTCAGGGCGACGGTCAGGAGGAACCCCGTCAGCATGGCCGCCAGGCGGTAGCCGGGCTTCACGGGGCCGCCGAACAGCAGCACGAGGAGCAATGGGCCGAAGGCGTTGCCGAGGCCCTGCCAGGCGAACAGCACGCGCTCGAAGATGGTGGCCGGGAAGTAGAGGGCCAGCAGGACGGCGGCGATGCCGAGGACGACGATTACGATCCGGTCGGCAGCGAGCGAGAAGCGTCCGTTGCGGAGGTCGTGACTGACCGCCGAGCCGGCGACCAGGAGCTGGCTGTCGGCCGTCGACATGATCGCGGCCAACACGCCGCCGGCGATCAGGCCGCCGATCACCGCCGGCAACAGGTCGGCGGCGAGTACGAGCAGCAGCGATTCACCGTCCTCGAGCTCGGGCATCAGGACCCGCCCGGCCCATCCGAGAAGGACCATGCCGGTGTAGATCAGCGCGGCCCAGGTCAGCGCGACATTGCGCGCCAGGCGGATCGACTCGGCCTTTTCCAGCGCCATGAAGCGGTTGACCACGTGCGGCTGGCCCGGGTAGCCGATACCGATACCGAACAGGCCGGCGACGAACACCACGGCGAGCGGCAGGTTCGGCTGGTCGGCCCAGCGGACCAGCGACGGATCGTCGAGCGCGCGCAGGCCGTCGAAGATGCCGTCGAAACCGCCCACGGCCACCAGCGCCGCGATCGGCAGCACGATGGCGACCAGCAGCATCATCAGCCCCTGCAGCGCATCGGTGACGCTGGCCGCCCAGAAACCGCCGAGGAACACGTAGGCGATGACGATCGCGGCACCCGCGATGATCGAGAAGGTCGCGGTCACCGGCAGCGCGGCGCCGATCGCGGTGCCCGCGGCCTGGAACTGCGAGGCCACGTAGAAGGTGAAGCAGAACAGGATGATCAGCGCGCCCAGCGCGCGGAGCCGGCGCTCGGAGGCCGGGTCGGTCCCCTTGGCCAGATACTCGACGAGGGTAAGCGAGCCGTCGGCGTGGCTGGCCGGCTGCAGGCGGGGGGCGATGAACACCCAGTTGATGACGAAGCCGATCAGGATCGCAGGCACCAACCAGATCGCCGAAAGCCCCCAGGCGTAGGCCGCGCCGCTCATGCCCAGCAACGTCCAGGCCGACGACGAGGACGCCGAGGCCGAGAGCGCGGCGACCCAGGGCCCCATCTTCCGGCCGGCGAGGTGGAAGTCGGCGGTGTCCTGGGTGCGGCGCTGGGCCCAGGCCCCGATCGCGAGCAGCGCGACCAGGTAGGCGAGCATCGTGGCGATCAGCATGGCGGTCCCGAAAGCAAGTCAGACGCCATTGTACGAGCCGCCCGGGAGCGCTTGCCAAGCGATTTCAGGGATAGAAAAGGGGCCGACCCCCGAGGAGGCCGGCCCGTGCCGTCGATCGTCGTTCGTAGACGAATCCGCGATCAGAACTTGTAGGTGAACCGCAGGCGGACGTCGCGATCGCGCTGCAGCTGCTCCGCGCCTTCGCGACGCTCGAGCTCCCGGCGCCAGCGAGCGCGGAACTCGAAGCGCAGCGCCGAGGTCATCTTGTACTGCCAGCGGAACTCGGCGAGTTCGTTGTTCTGGCGGAAGTCGTTGGAAATCAGCATACCGCCGTCGGACTGGCCATAGTTCAGGCCCACCGAGTGCTTCGGGAACACGTTGACCAGGTCGGTGCCGACCTGCCAACCCCAGCCGTCGACGTCGCCGGAGCCCGGCAGGCCCAGGGTGGACTTCAGCGGCGTGTTCGGCGCGTGGGCGATCTCGCCGACCGCGACCAGGCGTCGTCCGGCATCGTCCAGGTCCCAGCCCGCACCGAGCTTGAACGCGCCGAGCAGGTAGTCGTCGCGCTCGGCGCTGGCCGTGCCGGCCGGGGCCAGCGCGTCCGGGTACACGGTCAGGGAGAAGGTGCGGAAGAACACGGGTCCGACCTCGGCCTCGCTGCCGATGACGCCGAAGAATCCGATGCGGGCGTCGCTGTCGTCGAAGGTGATCGGGCCGCGGAAGGTCTGCCCGTTGCCGTCGCGGCCGTTGTACTGGACCACGCCTTCGCCGTACCAGCCGTTGGCGAAGTCGCGGCGATAGGAAACGCCGTCGGTCCAGCCGATGTTGATCGAGCTGGCCTGGCTGCGGTCGAAGCTGCGCGATGCCATGTGCGGGAGGTCGAGATCGGACTGCATCCGGCCGACGGTCCAGCGCGACCGGCCGTCGCCCGACTCGCACTGGACGAACAGCTCGTCGAGCGTGGCCGTGCCGCCGTTGACGCCCGTGCCGCTGTCGCGATTGGCGCGGATGTAGGCGTCCCAGTCGTTGCCCGACTCGTTGATCCGGGTCGCGAAGCGGGTCTGGAACTCGCAGTTCTCGCTGACTTCGCGCTCCAGGCGCAGGCGGAAGCGGGCTCCGATCGACGTGGCGTCATCGGTACCGCCGGAGCGCGTGTCGCGCCAGTTCTCGGCGTACATGTGGGTGCGGAAATCGCCGCTGATGTCCCATTCCGACGCGACGGCGCCGGCGGGAATCGCGAACAGGAATGCTGCGGCGCAGGCGACCGCCGGGCTGGACTTGGAAAAACGCATGGGTTCGACTCGCTGTTGGGCTGACGGAACGATATGACGGTTTTGTTGCTGTTT
Source organism: Halomonas denitrificans (assembly GCA_019800895.1). Taxonomy (NCBI): domain Bacteria; kingdom Pseudomonadati; phylum Pseudomonadota; class Gammaproteobacteria; order Oceanospirillales; family Halomonadaceae; genus Halomonas; species Halomonas denitrificans. The sequence continues at coordinate 753,889 of JAHVKF010000003.1, read as the reverse complement.
CATTACAGCTCCGGGTCTGCACGTCGTTCGATCTCGCATCGCTGACGGAACAGCCGCATCAGCCGCCGGAGCGACGGGGCGGCGCGATCCGGATCCGGATGGACGAGGAACAGCGACGCCGTGCGCTGCCCCGCCGGTCCGAGGGGCAGCGGCAGGAGCTCGCCGCGCTCGAGTTCGTCGCGGACGTTGGCCCGGGCGAACCACGCGAAACCCAGGCCCATGCAGGCCGCGCGGATCGAGGTCGCCTTGTGGCTGACGGTCCAGCGCTGCTCGGCGTCAAGCACGCTGACTCCGGCGCTGCGACGGCGGCCGGAGTCGCGCACGAGCAGGTGGCGATGCCGGCGCAGGTCGGCCAGGGAGATGTCCCGGCCGAGCCGGTGAAGCGGGTGCGTAGGTGCCGCACAGCAGACGAATTCGACCTCGAGCAGGCGCTCGCCGACGAAGCCGGGAGGCACCGTCGAGGCGATCGCCAGGTCGACGTCGCCCCTCTCGATCAACTCCTGCGTCCCGCCGAGCACCGATTCGTACAGCTCGACGCGCGTATCGGGGTGATCCTCGCCGAACGCGGCCAGGACCCGGAGCAGGTGCCAGGTCGGATAGATGATCTCCACCGCCAGCCGCAGCTCGGCCGGCTCGCCGGCCGACAGGGCCCCGGCCAGGCGCTCGAGACGCGCCGCCTCGTCGATCAGCTGGCGCGCCCGCCGAACCAGCACGCGACCGGCCTCCGTCGGCACGGATCGGCGACCCTCGCGGCGGAAGATGGTCACATCGAGCTGTTCGGCGATCCGCTGCACCGCGTGGGTGACCGAGGATTGCGACTTGTGCAGGGCCTCGGCGGCCGCGACGAAGCTGCCCGTATCCACCACCGCCACCAGCGCCCGCCACTGCTCGAGCGTAACGCGACCCGCCTTCATATCTGTTTTATCGATCATTTGGAGCGAAATTATCCGCTTTTTTATCGACCAAACCAATTATAAGCTGCGTCCATGTCGAATCGATGGAGCACCCCATGACGCCTTCAATCCCCCACCATGCGTTGCTGGTCACCTCGAGCCTGAGCGGCGAGGCCGGCACGTCGTCGGCCCTTGCACGCGACTACCTCGACCGGCTGGCCACCCGCGGGCCGGACCTTCGCATCACCCACCGCGACCTGGCCGGCGACCCGCCGCCGCATCTGGATGCCGAGACCTTCGCGGCGTTCGGCACGTCGCCGGACGAGCGCAGCGCGGTCCAGCGCGAGCGCGTGGCCTGGTCCGATGCCGCGATCGCCGAGCTACGGGCCGCCGACCTCGTCGTGGTCGCCGCGCCGATGTACAACTTCGGCGTCCCGTCCGCGCTCAAGGCCTGGATGGACCACGTCGCCCGGGCGGGGATCACGTTCCGCTATACCGACCGCGGGCCGCAGGGACTGCTGACCGGGCGCCGCGCGGTGGTCGTGTCGACCCGCGGCGGCCGCTATGCCGGCACCGCCGCCGACAGCCAGACCCCGTTCATCGAGACCTTTCTCGGATTTCTCGGGCTGGGGCCGATCGAATTCGTTCACGCCGAAGGCCTCGCGATGGGCGAGGATCACGCCGCGGCCGCGCTCGAGTCCGCCCAGCGCGATCTAGAGCGGCTGGCCGCCTGATGGTCCCCCGGGACAGGAGCACGACCATGACCGAACGACGCATCCGCTTTTCCCTGGACTCGATTCCGGCTTCCGACGGGGCCGGCGTCAGGCTCCGCCGCAGCCTCGGCGCGAGGCGCGGGCTGCACCTGGACCCGTTCCTGATGCTCGACGAGTTCTCGTCCGACGACCCGGACGACTACATCGCCGGCTTCCCGCCGCACCCGCACCGCGGCTTCGAGACCGTGACCTACATGCTCGACGGCCGGATGGAGCACAAGGACCACATGGGCAACACCGGCCGCCTGGACCCGGGCGGCGTGCAGTGGATGACCGCCGGGCGCGGCGTGATCCACTCGGAGATGCCGCGCCAGCGCGAGGGCCGGCTCCGGGGCTTCCAGCTGTGGATCAACCTGCCGGCGGCCGAGAAGATGCGTCCGCCCGCGTATCGCGACCTGGCGCCGCAGGACATTCCGGAATTCGAGCCCGCGAACGGGGTCCGGATCCGGGCCATCGCAGGCGCCACGAGCCTGCGCGCCGACGGGCGCTCCGACGACATCCTCGGCGCGATCAACACCGGCCACGAGCGAAGCACCGACCCGCTGCTGCTCGATGTGGCGCTGGCGGCAGGCCGATCGGTCGAGATCGACCTGCCGCCCGGCCACAACGCCTTCGCCTACGCGGTCGACGGCACGCCGCAGGTCGCCGGCGAGGCGCTGTCGGCGAACGCCGCCGGCCTGCTCGGCCCCGGCGACCGGGTGGTCCTGTCGGCACCGGACGACGAACCGGCCCGGGTTCTCCTGCTGGCCGCGAAGCCGATCGAGGAGCCCGTGGTCCAGTACGGACCGTTCGTGATGAACACGCGCGAGGAGATCGAACAGGCCATGATCGACTACCGGAACGGGACGTTGACCGACGCGACCGACGCGTGAGGCCGGACTGACCCTGCGGCGCACAGGACTGTACTTGCATACAGTATCCTGTGCGCATGCGCGCCGCCCGTCCCGACCCCGACTACGCCGAACTCCACGCGCTGAGCCACTTCAGCTTCCGCCGGGGCGCCTCCGCCCCGGCCGAGCTGGTCGAACGCGCCCACGCGCTCGGCTACCGCGCGCTGGCGCTGACCGACACCTGTTCGATGGCCGGCGTGGTGCGGGCCTTCGAGGCCGCGCGCGAGGTCGGGATGACGCTGATCATCGGCAGCGAACTGGTCGCCGACTGCGGCACCCACCTGGTGCTGCTGGCCGAGCGCCAGGCCGGCTACGCGGCGATCTGCCGGCTGATCACGCAAGCGCGCCGGCGCGCGAAGAAGGGCACGTACTCATTCAGAATCAATGATCTGGAAGATTCTGTTGAGGACGTTTCTGCGATCTGGAAACCGCCGCTGGGCCGGCTGGATGCGGCCGCCGGCACCGTCGCGCCGCTGCGCGCCGCGTTCGGTTCCCGCTTGTGGCTGGGCGCCACCCGGCGCCTGGTGCCCGGTGAACGGGAAGCCTTCGAGCGCCTCGACGCGTTCGGCCGGCGCCACGGCCTGCCCCGGCTGGCCTGCGGCGACGTACGGATGCACCGCCGAAGCCGTCGCGCGCTGCTCGACGTGCTCACGGCGCTGGACCACGACCGGCCGCTGGGCGAATGCGGCCGCGCCCTGGCCGCCAACGGCGAAGCCCACCTGCGCCGACGCGCGACCCTGGCAACGCTGTATCCCGAGCCGTGGCTGGCCGAGACGCTGCGCGTGGCCGAGCGCTGCGCGTTCCGGCTCGACGCGCTGGGCTACCGCTATCCGAAGGAACTCGTCCCTGCCCCCCTGACGCCGACCCAGCACCTGCGCAGCCTGACCCTGGACGGGATGAAGCGCCGCTGGCCCGCCGGTCCGCCGGACGCGGTCCGCGCCCAGGTCGCGCACGAATTGAAGCTGATCGAGGACATGGGCTTCGAGGCCTTCTTCCTGACCGTCCATGACGTGGTCACCTTCGCGCGGGACCGCGGCATCCTCTGCCAGGGCCGCGGCTCGGCGGCCAATTCCGCGGTCTGCTACTGCCTGGGCATCACCGAAGTCGACCCCTCGGCCCAGCAGCTGCTGTTCGAGCGCTTCATCTCGAAGGAGCGCAACGAGCCGCCGGACATCGACGTGGACTTCGAGCACGAGCGGCGCGAGGAGGTGCTGCAGTACATCTACGGGAAGTACGGCCGCGAACGCGCCGCCCTGGCCGCGACCGTGATCCACTACCGGCCGAAGAGCGCGCTGAAGGACGTCGGCCGCGCGCTGGGCCTGGACCCCACCCGGATGAACCGGCTGACCGCGTCGCTGGCGTGGTGGGACAAGCCGGACTGCTGGCCGGAGCGGCTGCGCGCGGCCGGCTTCGACCCCGATTCCGAGTCGGTGCACCGGCTGCTGGCCCTGACCCGGGAGCTCGTGGGCATGCCGCGTCACCTGTCGCAGCACGTCGGCGGCATGGTGATCAGCGACGCTCCGCTGCACGAGCTGGTGCCGGTCGAGAACGCCGCGATGGCCGACCGCACGATCATCCAGTGGGACAAGGACGACCTCGAGACCCTGGGCCTGCTGAAGGTCGACTGCCTGGCGCTCGGCATGCTGACCGCCCTGCGCAGGAGCCTGGACCTCGTCAACGACTGGCACCGGCGCACCCGGCCCGGGGCGCCGCCGCTGACCATGGCCTCGATCCCGCGCGAGGACCCGGCGACCTACGCGATGCTTTCGGCCGGCGACGCCGTCGGCGTCTTCCAGGTCGAGTCGCGCGCCCAGATGGCGATGCTGCCGCGCCTCAAGCCCGCTTGTTTCTACGACCTGGTCATCGAGGTCGCGATCGTCCGGCCGGGCCCGATCCAGGGCGACATGGTCCACCCCTACCTCGAGCGCCGCGCCGACCCGTCGAAGGTCCGCTACCCGGGCCCGGATCTGGAGAAGGTCCTCAAGCGCACGCTCGGGGTGCCGATCTTCCAGGAACAGGTGATGCAGATCGCGATCGTCGCGGCCGGCTTCACTCCCGGCGAGGCCGACCAGCTGCGGCGCGCGATGGCGGCCTGGAAACGTCGCGGCGGGTTGGAGCCGTTCCGCGAGAAGCTGGTCGCCGGCATGCAGGCGCGCGGCTACCCGGCCGACTTCGCCGAGCGGATCTACAGCCAGATCCAGGGTTTCGGCGACTACGGCTTCCCGGAATCGCACGCCGCCAGCTTCGCCCTGCTGACCTGGTTCTCGTCGTGGATGAAGCGTCACCATCCCGCCGCGTTCTGCTGCGGACTGCTGAACAGCCAGCCGATGGGCTTCTACGCGCCGGCCCAGCTGATCGCCGACGCTCGGCGCCACGGCGTCAAGGTCCTGCCGGTCGACGTCCGCGCCAGCGACGTGGACTGCACGCTGTGCCCGGCACCGGGCCGGGCCGGCGGACCGGATGACGGACCGGGTCGCGAGCCGGCCATCCGTCTCGGCCTTCGCCAGGTCCGCGGGCTGGCCGAAGAGGCGGCCGAACGGCTGGTCCGGGCACGGGAGCATCGTCCCTTCTCCGATGCCGTCGACCTGGCCGAGCGCGCCGGGCTGGATGCCGGGGCAATGCGCGCGCTGGCCGAGGCCGATGCCCTCAAGGGGCTGGCCGGACATCGCCGCCGGGCGCGCTGGCAGGCCCTCGGCGCGCGCCGCCAGGGCGACCTGCTGGCCGGGGCGCAGCTGCAGGAGCGTCAGCCGCAGCTCGGCCTGCCGGCAGTGCGCGAGGAACTGATCGACGACTACGCGGCCACCGGACTGTCGCTGGACCACCACCCCGTCGCCCTGCTCCGCGGCCGCCTGGGGCGGCGCGTGCAGCGGGCCCGCACGCTGGCCGACCTGGCCGACGGCGTGCCGGTCCAGGCCGCCGGCGTGGTCACCCATCGCCAGCGGCCCGGCACGGCCTCGGGCGTGGTGTTCCTGTCGCTGGAAGACGAGACCGGCATCGTCAACGTGATCGTCTGGCCGAAGCTGCTGGACCGGTTCCGCGCCGAAGTGCTGCAGGCCAAGTTGCTGAAGGTGACCGGCACGCTGCAGAACGCCGACGGCACCCAGCACGTCGTCGCCCGCCGCTTCGATTCGCTGGACGGCTGGCTGGACGGACTGGCCGCGGACTCGCGGGATTTCTGTTGATGGGAGGCAGGGGTGAGGGGCAAGGGGTCAGGGACGAGCGAAACACCAACCCTCGCCCGGGCAGTACGGGTGCGCCGGCCAACGGCGAGGCTGCCACGAACGACCGGCCCCTGGCCCCCTCCAACCAGTCCCTGGCCCCTGGCCCCTTCCAACGCCACCTAGCCCCGCACGTACCGCCTCTGGTGGTCGACCGTGCCCACGTAGAACAGCCCTTCCCCCAGCCCGTAGGCGGCCGGGTCGAGCGACTCGGCGGTATCGGCCGACTCGCCGTCACGGACGAAGCGCTCGTAGTCCGTGATATCCAGCATGCGACGGCGCGCCAGGTCGTCCGCGGGGTCCAGCGCCGAGGACCAGTCCGACGCGGCTTCGGCCACTTCGCCGAGACAGAACGTGGCGCCGCAGCCACTCCCGTAGGAAAACAGGCTGATCGACCGGCCCGCGAACCGGTCGGCCGCCTGGCGCAACAGGTCGATCAGGGCCAGGAACAGCGACCCGGTGTAGATGTTGCCGATCTCCGCATTCAGCTCCAACCAGGGCGCGACGCGTCGGCCGTGGTCCTCGGCCAGCAGGTGCCGGTCGGCGTCGCGTTCGAGGTCCAGCGGCGCACCGCGCTCGATCTCCAGGTGGCGCTGGTGCGCCTTCTTGGCCATCTTGACGAACGGCACGTGATACAGGCACGCGGCCAGGTCGTCGAGCAGCTCGGCGCCGGGTCCGACCGCATCGGCCCGGGCGGCGGTCAATGCGTCGAGATAGCACCGGATCGAATAGTGGCCGTCCGCGAAGGCCACCTTCGAGTACAGCGGCCGCCAGAAATCCATCACCTGGCGCGTGAAGTCGCCGATCCGCGAGGGGTCGATCGTGAGCAGCCGCGGCCGTCGATCGATCACCAACGCGACGGCGCCGGCGCCCTGGGTGGGCTCACCCGGAGTGCCCAGGCCGTAGCGCGCGATGTCGGAAGCGATGACCAGCGCCTTGCGCCCGCGGGCGCGTCCGGAAGCGATCCAGTCCATCGAGGCGGTCAGGCCGGCCATCGCGCCGTAGCAGGCGTGCTTGGTTTCGAACGTTCGGCAGCGCTCGGACAGTCCGAGAAGTTCGTGCACGTAGACCGCGACCGGCTTGCTGTGGTCGACGCCCGTCTCGGTGCCGACGATCAACGTACCGATGTCGCCGGGATCGATGTCGAACGCCGAAAGCGCCCGGTCGGCCGCCGCGACCGCCAGCGAGACCGTGTCCTCGCACGGCGACGCGATCGCCATCCGACGCTGCCCGAGGCCCTGGAGAAACTTGGCGGGATCGATGCCGCGCGCAGCGGCCAGGTCGGCCAGGTCGAGGCAACCGCGCGGCCCGGCAAACGCCGCGGCATCGATACCGACGGAAGACTCCGGGCGGGCGTTCACCCAGCGCCCCTGCCTGCCGGAGGAAGGATCAGCCCAGCGCCGATTCGGCGCCGCCGCTGTCGAGCAGCAGGAGCCCGCAGACGTGGCAGGCATTCAGGAAACAGGCGACGTCGCCGCGCTCGGCCCGGCTCTCTTCGGTCAGTTCTTCGGCGGTCATCGGCTGACGGATCAGCAGGCGAGCCTGGCGGGAAAACGCCGTGTCGGACAGCGCCTGCAGCGGCACCTGCGGCAGCATCAGGCGCACATCGCCGGCCAGGTCGGGGTGCAGGGCGCCTTCCGAGAGCGCGAGCCCGGCGCGCCACTTGAGTTTGGTCAGATTGTTCTGCTCGAGACCGTTGGTGTAGTCGATGAGCTCGGCACTGGTCAGCGTGCGCGCGCTCGAGGCCTTGAACGCGTGCCGCAGCAATCGGGCCAGTTCGCGGTCCGAGGCGCCCGAGTACCAGGCCCCGGCTCCCGTGTCGATGATGACTTCGGGCAGGTCTCCGCCACCGACCAGGACCGGCTGGTCCCAGTGGTGCCGACGCAGGTGCTCGGCCAGCGGCAGGTCGTCATCGTCATCGCCGAAGGACATCACTGCCCAGGCCGGCAGGGCCTCGCCGGATTCCTCGTCGAAATCGGCGTGCCGAAGTTCACCCAGCAACTGGATGAGCTGCTGCGAGCGGATCGGCTTGGTCAGCATGAACCGGGCCGGGAAATCGCGCTTGCGGGTCAGCGCGACGACGGGCACCGTGCCGCGATTGAGCTCGGGCCAGGCCGCGGCACCCTCCGCTTCGTCGACATCGACCAGGATCACATCGCCTTCGTCGGCTTCGGAAATCGTGACGCGGAGGTCGGCCTTGCTACCGGCCAGCCCGACAAGCGAGCGCAGGACGCGAACGTCCTTGTCGACGAGGTAGCGGACCTGGATACGGAGCAGATCAGTCATTCGGTCGGGCCGTCGGAGTCACCGTCCATGGGACTCTCATGGTACCGGAGCCGACCGCCCAGCCCAAGCGGCTGATCCGCGAACCCCGTCACACTCCGGGCCCCGACCTAGGACACGGCGCTAGTCGATGCGTGCAACCGCCGCAACCAGCAGTCGCCGGACGCGCTCCATGGCGGATGCCAGCACGCGATGGATCTCCTCTTCCGAAATCGGCGTGTCCGCGACGCCCGCCGCGGCATTGGCGACGACGCAGAGGTTGGCGTAGTCCATGCCGATCTCGCGGGCCAGCCCGGCTTCGGGCATTCCGGTCATGCCGACCACGGTGCACCCGTCACGGGCCAGGCGCGCGATCTCGGCGGCCGTTTCCAGTCGCGGCCCCTGGGTCGCGCCGTAGCAGCCCTCGGTCACCAGGGGTACGCTCGACTCGCTGGCCGCCTCGATCAGGGCGCGGCGGACCGCGCCGTCGTACGGCTTCTCGAACTCGACATGGCGCAACGGCGCGGAGCCGCCGTCACTGAACGTATGGGCCCGTCCCCAGGTGTAGTCGATGAGCTGGTCGACGGCGACCAGCGCGCCGTTGTCCAGGGCCGGGTCCACCGCACCGACCGCGCTGACCGCGATCACCCGGGTGCACCCGAGCGTGCGCAGCGCATGGAGGTTGGCGCGATAGTTCACGCGGTGCGGCGGAATCCGGTGCGGGCGTCCGTGGCGGGCGAGGAACCAGGCGGCGCGGCCGTCGAGATCGATCCGCACGGGGCGCGCCGAGGGCGGACCGAACGGCGTGGTCAGCGCGGTCGATTCGTACGCGTCGAACAGGTCCAGGGCACCGGTGCCGCCGATGATTCCCACGTTGGCGCTCGTCATCCCCGGCCTCCCTGGTGCATCAGTGACCGTCGCCGTCCACGGGGAGCGCCCAGATCCCGGGCAGCTCCCGCCAGTGCTCGGCGTAGTCCATGCCGCAGCCGAACACGTAGCGGTCCGGAACGTCGAGGCCATGGTAGTCGATCCAGTCCCTGGGCAAGCCCCGGTCATGCAGCTTGCGGGCCAGTACCGCGGTCGTCACGTCATGCGTTTCCGACAGCCGATCGCGGACCGCCGCCAGCGTGCTGCCCTCGTCGAAGATGTCGTCGACCAGCAGCACCGTGCAGCGACGGTCCGGCAGCTTCGGCCAGCGCACCCACTCGATCTCGCCGCCGCGCAGGGCACCGCGGTAGCGCGTGGCATGGACATAGTCGATCCGCAGGGGACGGTCGAGCCTGCGCGCCAGTTCCACGGCGGGAAACAGGCCGCCGGTCATCACGGTCAGCAGCAGGATCTCGCCGTCGGGCAGCGCGTTGTCCAGGCGCTGGGCCAGGTCGTCGTACGCGGCCTGCACCCGCTCGGCCCCGAACAGGCATTCAGCATCGTGGGGCAGTCGGCGCGGCCTCATCGCTGGTCTCCGTCGGCTTCGGTGCCGGCGAGCTCCGGCGGCACCGCGTCGATCTTCAGCGTGCGGGTCGGGAACGCGATCTCGGCACCATGGCTCTCGACGATCTCGCCGATCTTCAGCAGCACGTCCTCGCGCACCTCGTGATACTCCTGCCAGACGATCGTTCGGGTCATGCAGTACACCATGATGTCAAGGGACGATGCGCCGAAGCGATCGAAGTGCACGATCAGGGTCTGGTCGCTCGCGATTCCCTCGTGCGACTGCAGCATCGACCGGATGTCGTCGACCACCGAGCGGACCTCGGCGAAATCGTCGTAGCGTACGCCGATGTGTTCGCTGATCCGGCGATGCGTCATGCGCGACGGGTTGACGACGGTGATGGTCGTGAACACCGAGTTCGGCACGTACATCGGACGGCGGTCGAACTTCATGATGGTGGTCACCCGCCAGCCGATCTGCTGGACCACGCCTTCGATGTCGCGGTCGGGCGAACTGATCCAGTCGCCGACCCCGAAGGGCCGGTCCATGAACACCATGAAGCCGCCGAAGAAATTGGCCAGCAGATCGCGCGCGGCCAGGCCGATCGCGATGCCGCCCACGCCGCCGGCGGCCAGCAGGCCGGAGATGGGGATGTCCAGGATCGCCAGGATGGTCAGGATGCCGGTGACGACCACCGCGATCCGGACGATCCGCCCGAGCACGCTGATCGTGGTCATGTCGTAGGTTTCGTCGGCCTCGCGCTTGTGGTGCACGTAGGCCTGCTCGAATCCCTCGACCAGACGGAACAGCAACCAGGTCACGGTCGCGACCAGCAGCAGCTGCTGGCCCAGCGCCAGCAGGTCGAGCGAGAACACGATCGCTTCGGTGTGCGGCTCGAGCACGCGGGCGGCGCTCAACAGGCCCTGGCCGTAGATGAGCAGCGAGATCGGCCGCTTTCCGGCGTACACGAGCGCATCGTCCCAGAGCGTGTTGCTGCGTTCGGCCAGCTTCTCCAGCCGATTCATCGCCTTGCGGTAGATCAGGTCGAGCAGCAAGGCCCCGAGGATCACCAGGAAGGCCTGTAGCGTCCACGGGTTCATGCCGATCATCGCCGCGAGGCGCTCCATCCAGTCAGCCACGGGCGTCCTCCGCCAGGGTGGTCAGGGTCTGCTTCCAGGCCCGGAATTCGGGCACCAGCTGCTGTTCGTCGAGGGTCAGCCGGGCGCGGCCGTACAGGGGCGAAAGATCGACTTCCGGAACGGCGTCGCCGAAGGCGTCCAGCGCAGCCGGCACCGAACCCGGGTCGCAGACCAGGGCCAGGTCGCAACCGGCCGCGAGCGCCCGCCGCAACCCCTCCGGCGGCCCGCCGGCGCAGGCGGCGCCGGCCATGTCGAGGTCGTCCGAGACCACCAGCCCGCCGAAGCCCAGCTCGTCGCGAAGCACGGCGCCGAGCCAGCGCTCGGAGAACCCGGCCGGCCGATCATCGATCTCGGGATAGATCACGTGGGCGGGCATGACCAGGTCGAGCTCGCCGGCCAGTTCGCGGAACGGCACGAGGTCGTGCTCGCGCAGCGTGGCCAGGTCGCGCGGATCGCTCACCTCGGTCAGGTGACTGTCGGCGCGCACCGTGCCGTGGCCGGGAAAGTGCTTGCCGCAGGCCGCCATGCCGGCATCGCGCATGCCGGCGATGTAGTACCGGGCGAGATCGGCCACGGCCTGCGGATCGCCGCTCAGCGCGCGATCGCCGATCACGTCGCTGTCGCCGCCGAGATCCAGCACCGGGGCCAGGCTCAGGTCCACGCCGTGGCCCAGCACTTCCGCGGCCATGATCCGGCCGTGTCGATAGGCCAGGTCGCGCGCGCGATCCGGATGGCTGCCGTACCAGCGGCCGATCACGGCCAACGGCGGAAGCGGCGTGAACCCGGCCCGGAAGCGCTGCACGCGGCCGCCCTCCTGGTCGACGCAGATCAGCAGGCGAGCGCCCCTCTCGTCCGATTTCAACCCGCGCAGTTGCTCGGTCAGTCCGGCCAGCTGCTCCGGAGTCTCGTAGTTGCGAGCGAACAGGATGACGCCGCCGACCGCCGGATGCATCAGGCGTTCGCCGGTTTCGGCATCGAGCTCCAGGCCTTCGATACCGACGATCAGTGGACCCGCATCCCGCTTGCTCATCCCGCCTCCCGCTCGAATACGGCCAGCGATTCGACGTGCGCGGTGTGCGGAAACATGTCGGCCACGCCCGCCTGCTTCAGCTCGAAGCCGTGGGTGTTGACGAGTTCGCCGGCGTCGCGCGCCAGCGTTGCAGGATCGCAGGAAACGTAGACGATCCGACGCGCGCCGCTGGCCGCGACCAGCGGCAGGACGTCCAGCGCTCCCGAGCGCGGCGGATCGATCAGCACGCCGTCGAATTCGCCGCGCAGCCAGTCGAGCTGCTCCGGCGGCTGCTGGAGATCGGCAGCACGGAACTCCGCGTTGTCGACTCCGTTGGTCCGCGCGTTGCCCCGGGCGGCCTCGACCATCGCCTCATCGAGCTCGACGCCGAGGACCGAACCGGCGCTGCGTGCCAGCGGCAGCGAGAAGTTGCCGAGGCCGCAGAACAGGTCGAGCACCCGGTCATCGGGGCCGGCATCCATCAACGCCACGGCGCGTTCGGTCAGACGCCGGTTGATGGCCGCATTGACCTGGACGAAATGCTGCGGGTGGAAGTCCATGACCAGGTCGAAAACATCGAGGCGATACTGCAGGCGGTGTTCGGCCGGATGCAGCCGGTGCACCGTATCGGGCCCCTTGGGCTGGAGGTAGACGGCAATGCCGTGATCGTCGGACCACGCCACGAGCCGGGCCTTGTCCTGGTCGGTCAGCGGCTCGAGGTGGCGGAGCACGATCGCGGCGGAGTCATCGCCGGCCGCGCACTCGACCTGGGCGATGCGATCCGGCGTGCTCATGCCGCCGATCAGTTCCGACAGGCTCATCAGGCGATCGGCGAAGGCCGGATGGAGCACGTCGCACCCTTCGATATCGGCGACATAGCGGCCGCCGACTTCGCGAAACCCGACCAGCACGCGCCCCTTGCCCGGCACCAGGCGGGCGCTCAGGCGGGCACGGCGCCGATAGTTCCACGGCTCGGCGGTGACCGGGTCGAGCCAACGCTCCGGCTCGACGCGCCCGATGCGCTTGAGGTTCTCGGCCAGCCGGCCCTGCTTCCAGCGCACCTGCGCCTCGGCGTCGAGGTGCTGCAGCGCGCAGCCGCCACAGTTGCCGAACCACTCGCAGCGCGGCACCACGCGCTCGGAGGATGCCTCGTCGACGACGACGGTGATCGCCTCGTCGTACTTGCGATTGCGCCCGGTCAGCCGGGCGTGGACCCGCTCGCCGGGCAATGCGCCGTGGACGAACACCACCTTGTCGTCGAGGCGCCCCACCCCCCGGCCGTCATGGGCCAGGTCACGGATCTCGATCTCGACGGGCTCGGCCGGCAGCCGCCGGCGACGACGACGGGCCAAGCCGCTACTTCCGCTGCCAGCTTCCGCTGGCGTCCTGGTAGTACCAGCCCGGACGGGCGTTGGCGATCCAGCGGCGAGCGAAGGTCTCGCGGATGTCGTCCTCCCAGTCCGGCTGGCCGTTGGCGACCGCGATCTCTCGGTAGACGGCACGCCGGTCGGCGTTTTCCTCGGACACCACCTGCTCCAGCTCGCGACGCTCGGACAGGCCGACCGCCGAGCGATCGCGGATCTCGACCAGGCCGTCGTTGCCGAAGCCGATCGCACCGGCATCGAACCAGGCGGCGAGATGCTCGGCGTGCCGCTGGGACATGCGCGCCTTGATCGCATTGATCTGCGGGCTTTCGATATCGATGTCCGCGCCCTGGGCGTGCGCCGACGGAATCAGCGCGTCCAGCAGTCGCCCGGCAAGACCCGGGCTGCTCGGGGCCGGCGGAGCGAGCGACGCCTGTGGCTCGGCCTGCTCACCGATCACGTCGCGGATGAAGCGGTCGGCGGCCTCTTCGGCGGCCGCCTCGGGGAAGTACACGTTGATCGTCACGCAGGCGACGACCACGCCGCACATCAGCATTGCGCAAAGCCACTTGATCGGATTGGTCTTCATCGAGTGTTTCTCCTCGGAACGGTAGCGGAAACGGGTGCAGTGACGATGGCAGTGACGCTTGCAACGACGGTCGAACGAGTGAAGCGGGCGCAGGCGCATCGATCATCCTGGAGACCAGTCTGCGGCCGCCGGATTGAACCTCCGCTGAACGCTTGCAGTGTACCAAACCGGCCCGCGCCGGCCGGTGCGCCGCAGCCCCGGATTCCGCTCGAAGGTCCGTGGTCAATTGCCGACCTTGACGCCCTCGCCGCGCGTTGCCGCGCGCAGCTGCCTGAGCAGCACCGGCCAGTCGACCTGGCGACGGAAGCCGACCACGTCGAGGCGGGGAATGCCGCGCCCGGCGACGATCCGGTAGCCGCCGCCTTCGACCTCGTCGAGTCCGCGCATCTCGCAGACGTTCGCCGCCAGCCGACAGCCCAGGCCGATCTCGCGATAGGCGAATTCGTCGAACAGGCCCAGCAGGGGCGCCGACAGCGCGGCCGAGCCGCCGCCCCCGACGCTGGCGATCTGGTCGACGGCGCGCTGCGAGATGCGCCGAGGAAGCGGCGTGTCGGCCGGCGCATAGAACCAGGCGTCGAAGGCGACGGGCTGCCAGTCGAGCAAACGCAAGCCGCGCACGTGGCCCTCGAGTTCGCCCTGCATCGCGCCGAACTCGAAGGCCGAGGTCAGCGGCGCCAGGTCCAGCCGCTCGAACTCCACCGAAGCGGACAGGGCCGGCAACGTGCCGAAGGGTCGCTCGATGGCGAGGCCGCGGATCCGCGCCCGGCCCGAGAAGAGTTCCAGATCGAGACCGCCGTCCACTCGAAGCGCTCCGCCGTCGAGGCGAACGCCGGGAATGCGGCCCGACAGGCGGCCGCCGAACTCCGGCAGGCCGAGGTTGCGGGTCAGCGCGGCCAGGTCCAGCGGTTCGATCGCGGCATCGAGGTCGATGGCCGGAGAGTCCGGATCGCTGCGGTCGACGACCAGCCGGTCGATCCGGACCGCACCGTCGAGCAGCGGAACGCGCAGCGGCTCGACCAACTCGAGGGAACCGCCCTGCTCGACCAGCGTCCACGATGCCGCCCCGAGCGGCAGGCGGTACAGCGTGGCCCGGTCGAAACGCACGTCCAGCCGGTCCTGGAGCGCGTCCGCGTCCACCCCTTCGGACCCATCGCCCTGCTCTTCGCGCATCGAACCGTCGCCGAGCACCACGCGTCCCTGCAGCCCCTCCACACCGGCACGACCGGCCGGATCGTCGATCGCCACGTCCCGCCATTCGAGCCGCGCTTCCAGCGCGTCGTCCGAATGCCAGTCCAGCCTGCCCGAGAGGCGGCCGGCGATCCGCAGGCCGGGCCAGCCCGCCCGGGCCGCCAGCGACTCGAGCCCGAGCGTCCAGGCCCGATCGAGATCGACCGTCTCGAGGTCCAGCGAAGCACGGCGCAGCGCCGGTTCATCGAACAGGCTGGCCACGCGGGCGCCGAGCACGGCCCGGATCGCATCGCCTTCGCGGTCCGCCGCATCGACGTTCACATCGAGCCGCAACCGGAAGTCATCCCCTCCGGCGGGTTCGAGCGCGCCCTCGACCCGAACCGCGCCCTCCGGCGGCGGCAGGTAGGCCGGGCCCAGCAGCGCTTCGCCCGCCGTCCAGGCCAGGCGGCCGTTCAGGCGCCCCTCGGCCAGCTCCACGGCCCCGGAAAGATCGAGATCGGCCCCGGCATAGCGGCCATCCGCCGTATCGAAGGCCAACGAACGCAGCGCTCCCTCGATGCGCAGCGGATCGGCGCCGAGTTCCACGCGGGCGTCGAGCCGACCGTCCTGCACGCTGACCGCCGAGCCGGCTCCGATCAGCCAGCCTCGCAGGGGCCACGCCTCCGCCCGCACCTCGCCGGCGGAGACGTCCCAGTGCACGCGGCCGTCCTCGTCGCTCAGCATCAGCGCGGCGGCATCGCGCTGGAACGCCGCGTCGGCCAGGGTTGCGCCATCATCGCCGGCGCGTTCGACCGTGCCGCGTTCGCAACGCACCGGGCCAGCGCCGCAGCGTGCCGAAAGCGTTCCGAAGGATCCCGGGCCGGGCAAGGTGACGCCATCGAGCTGCGCCTCGACGGCCCCATCGGCGGCCGCGTCGATGCGCACCGAATCGAACCGTGCAGCGCCGGCCTGGACGCGCTCGGCCTCGAGCGACCATTCGAGCGCCGCGTGGGCACCGGACCCGGGTCCGACCCCCGGGCTTGCAGCGATTCCGAGCGCGAGCGCGGCAGCCGACACGGGGACGGAACGGACGGCATACGGTGGACGGCGGGCGTTCATCGGCTACCATTGTGCGTCATGGGCACGGGGATTGGCAGCGGTGTTCGGGACGCATCGGCGCTGGCGTCGCTGCGCGTGCTGGCGGTCGACGATCACCCGGTCAATCGCGCGTTCCTGCGCGCCCTGCTCCGCCACCGCGTCGCGCACTTGTGCCTGGTCGATTCCGGCGCACGGGCGATCGAGGCCTGCAGTACGGAGCGCTTCGATCTCGTCCTCCTCGACCTGCACATGCCGGACTTCGACGGCTTCTCGACCTGGGACGTACTGCGCCGCAGCGCCGAGGCACCGGTCGCGATCGCCCTGACGGCCGACGCGCGCGACGCATCCCGCAGACAGGCTGAGGAGGCCGGCTTCGGCGGCTACCTGGAAAAGCCCGCCACGCCCGACGTGCTGCTCGACACCCTGGTGCGCGTCGCCGGCGGCCAGCGGGTCTTCGAGCGCCCCCTCCCGGCCGGCGGCATGGCGCCGTTGCTCGACGACCGCCACGGGCTCGACGCGCTGGGAACGCGCGACCGCCTGGACTCGCTGCGCGCGGCATTCGCCGACGAACTGGCCGATGGCCTGGCGCCGCTGGAACAGGCATTGACCGACGGAAGGATGGACCGGGTTCGGGACTGCCTGCACCAGTGGATCGGGGCCAGTGGCTACGTCGGCGCCGACCGCCTGGCGCGCGCCGCCGGGCGGCTGCGCACCGCGCTGGTCGCACCCGGGGCGGATGCCGTGGGAATTCGTTACCTGCAGTTCCGGCGCTGCGCGGAAGCGACGGTGACCGCGATGCGATTGACCCGCTCAGCCTGAGCCCGGCGGTTCCATCAGTGCGCGCATCGAGCGCACGGCGTTCTCGAGCCCGTCGAACAGGGCCCGCGCGACGATCGCGTGGCCGATATTGAACTCCCGGATCCGGCCCAGCGCGACCAGCTCGGCGGTGTTGTCGTAGTGCAGACCGTGGCCGGCATTGACGACCAGGCCGGCCGCTTCCGCACGGTCGGCGGCCGCGGCGATCCGCTGCAGTTCGCGCTCCGCCTGCGCGCCCCGCGCTTCGGCCCAGCCGCCCGTGTGCAGCTCGATCACCGGCGCACCGACCTCGGCCGCCGCATCGACCTGATCGGGGTCGGGGTCGATGAACAGGGACACCCGGATCCCGGCCTCGGCGAAACGCCTGCAGGCCTCGGCGACCCGGTCGCGCTGACCGTCGACGTCGAGACCGCCTTCGGTCGTCAGTTCCTGCCTGCGCTCGGGCACGAGGCAGACGTCGGGCGGTCGGTGCGCGAGGGCAAATTCGATCATCGCGTCGTCGACCGCCATCTCGAGATTCAAGCGCGTGGTGACCACCTCGAGGAGGGCGGCGACGTCGGCATCCTGGATGTGCCGGCGGTCCTCGCGAAGGTGGACCGTAATCAGGTCGGCGCCGCCGCGCTCGGCGATCCGGGCGGCCTCGACCACCGACGGGTAGTCGGTGCCGCGCGCCTGCCGGATCGTGGCGACGTGATCGATGTTGACGCCCAGCAACGGGCGGGGCTGCGAAGTCATGGCTTACTCCCGGTACAGGCGCGGCGTTTCGAGCCTACGTCCATCGAGTTGGTGCTCGATCAATTCTCGCATGAGCCGGCGAGCGGCAGCGGCCTGCTCGGCGCTCAGCTCACGGCCGGCGGCCAGCGCGCGGAGCAGGTCTCCGGACACGACCTGCTCGCGCCCCGCCCGCTCGCGACCGCCCGCCGCCGGCCCGCCGACCGGTTCCGGACCGCGCACCGGATCGACGCGATACCAGCCGTCGGGTTCGACGGCGATGCGCGCCTCACCCACCACGTCGAGTTCGGGCGCCACGCCGAGTGCATTCAGCAGAACCAGCTCGAAGCGACGCAGCGCCGATGCCTGTCGCGACGCATCGGCCAGCGCCGGCAGCAGGTGGGCATAGGCGATGAATACCTCGGATTCCTCGACGTCGCGCGGCAGCAGTTTCAGGAGCAGTTCGTTGGCGTACAGCGCGCACCACAGCGCGCGACCGGTCGGCACGCCGGTCCGACCGACCGGCTCCGCGCCGGTCAGGGTCGCCATCTCGCCGCGGCGCACCCAGCTGACCTCGAGGGGAACGAAGGGCTGGCCCAGCGGCCGCAGGGCGGAGCGAGCGCCCCGTGCGCCGCGGGCCACGCCGGCGACCCGGCCGTGGGTAGCGGTCAGCAGCTCGACGGTCAGACTGGTTTCGCGATAGGGCCGCCGGTGAAGCACGAAGGCCGGTTCACGGTCGACCCGGTTCATCACGCGTCGTGCTCATCCAGGCGCCCTCATCGAATCCGGCTCAACGCTCGTAGCCCAGCTTGCCGAACAGGGCCTCGCGCTCCATCCAGCGCTCCATGACCGCGACGTTGAGGTCCAGGCGTACCGGCTGTTCGAACAGCTGCTGCATGGCCTGGCGGGCGCGCGAGCCGATCCGCTTGAGGGTCTGGCCGCCCTTGCCGATGACGATGCCCTTGTGGCGTTTCTCGGCGACCAGGATACGCGCTGCGATCTGCAGGCGACCCTCGTCCTCGGCGAATTCCTCGACCACCACGGTGGTTCCGTACGGTATTTCCTGGTGCAGGTTCTCGAGCAGCTGCTCGCGGACCAGTTCGGCGGCAAGGAAGCGCATCGGTTCGTTGGTGAACAGGTCCGGCGGGTACAGCGGCGGCTGGGCCGGCAGGCGAGCGACGATCGAATCGAGCAGCTTCTCGATGCCGTCATCGCGCAGCGCCGAGACGAAATGGACCTCTTCCGGCTCGACGTCGGCGGTCCATCGCTCGGCCAGCGGCAGCAGTTCGGCACGTTTCTGGACGCGGTCGATCTTGTTGAAGGCGAGCAGGAACGGCCGCCCCGACTGCGCGGCGGCGCGCAACGCCATGCGGTCCTCGTCGGTCGGTTTGGCGGCATCGACCAGGACCAGCAACAGGTCGACGCCCGGCAGGGTTTCGGCTGCAACCCGGTTCAAGTGGCGGTTCAGGGCATGGTCCCGGCGCTGGTGCATACCGGGCGTGTCGACCAGCACGACCTGGCCGCGCGGATGGTTGACGATCCCGGTCACGCGGTGCCGCGTGGTCTGCGGCTTGTGCGTGACGATCGAGACGTGCTCGCCGACGAGGCGGTTGACCAGCGTGGACTTGCCCGCGTTCGGTCGGCCGATCAGGGCAACCGTGCCCGAGTGGAGCGCTCGTTCTTCCGTCATCGCTGCTGCTCCGCCTCGATCCGCTCGAGCACCGCGCGCGCGGCGGCCTGTTCGGCCTTGCGACGCGACCCGGCCGTGGCCTGCACAGGGGCATCCAGCACATCGACCGTACAGGACACGGTGAATTCGCGCGCATGGTCGGCGCCGCGTTCCTCGATCACGCGATACTCCGGCAGGTTGAGACCGCGCGCCTGGAGAAACTCCTGCAGGCGCGTCTTGGGGTCCTTCAGCATGTCGACATCGGGCAGTGCGTCCAACCGAGGACGCAACAGCGCCTCGACCAGCTGCCGGGCCCGATCGACGCCGCCGTCGAGCAGCGCCGCGCCGAAGATCGCCTCCAGCGCATCGGCAAGGATGGACTCGCGAAGATAACCACCGCTCTTGAGTTCACCGGGGCCGAGGCGCAGGTGGTCGCCGAGCCCCAGCTCGCGGGCGACCTGGGCAAGCGTTCGATCCCGGACCAGGCGTGCCCGCATCCGCGACAGGTCGCCTTCGGGCGCGTCCGGTCGCTCTTCGAACAACAGGGCGGCGATGGTGAAATTGAGCAGCGCATCGCCGAGGAACTCCAGGCGCTCGTTGTGCCGATATCCGTGGCTGCGGTGGGTCAGTGCCTGCTCGAGCAGCGCCGGGTCGCCGAAGACGTACGGCAGGCCCGGCAGCGAGACGACCCGCGCCGGGCTAGTTGAGGACTTCGACACGCTCGAACGACACCACCACGTCGATATTGCCGATCAGGCTTTCGCGAACCTCGTAGTCGAGGACCAGCTGCGGCTGCGGCGACTTGACCAGCCGGATCTGCTCGGCCCGCAGCGAGCGCACGTAGTTGACGCTGAGTTTGCGCGACAGCAGGTCGCGGATGCGGGCTTCGCTGTACTGCGCCGATCCGGGCTCTTCGGCCAGTCCCTTCATCGCGCTGACGATGTTGTAGTGGTTCATGTAGATCGGGACGAGTTTCATGCCGATATAGGCGCAGAAGACGACCGCCGAAAGCAGCAGAAGGAACCCGATCAGCGTCATGCCCTTGAGGCGATTCTTGTTCATGCGTTCTCCCAACCGTTCCAGACCATCAGCGCCGGGAGCGCGATTCCCGGGCAGACCCTTCCCCCGATCGGACGCAGGCAGGCTCGCTCACGCCAGCCATCCGACGTCATTCAATCCTATCACCGATCCTCGAGAAGTCGACACAGAAGCCGCGCCCGCAATCCCAGTGCATCCAGATGCGGACCGCCTTGCCGACGAGATTTTCCTCGGGCACGAAGCCCCACGCACGGCTGTCGCGCGAGTTGTCACGGTTGTCGCCGACGGCGAAGTAATGCCCTTCCGGAACGACCCAGCTGCGGCCGTCGGCGGGGCGACGGCTGGGATGGATCAGGATTTCGTGCTCGACGTCCCCGATCCGCTCGATCCGACGCTGCGGCCGCGTGCCCGGAATGTTGCGATTCAGGCCCTCGCCCATCCAGGGGCCGACGATGTCCTGCTCGACCGGCTCGCCGTTGACGAAGAACATCTTGTTCCGATAGGTCACCGTGTCGCCGGGTACGCCGATGACACGCTTGATGTAGTTGACGCGAGGCTCTTCCGGGAATCGGAACACGAAGACGTCGCCCCGCTCCGGCTCGCCCGTGTCGAGGATCTTGGTGTTGAGCACGGGCAGACGCAGCCCGTAGGAGTACTTCGACACGACGATGAAGTCGCCGATCAACAGCGTCGGGATCATCGACCCGGAGGGGATCTTGAACGGCTCGAACAGGAACGAGCGGAACACCAGCACGAGCAGCAGGAGCGGAAAGAACGATGCCGCGTACTCGACCGGCCGCGAGGGCTCGTCGTTGCTCGCCTCCCCGGCCAGAACACGGGCCCGACGGCGCCGCTTGAGAACGAGCTTGTCGAGCAACCAGATCACGCCGGTGGCCAGCGTCAGGAGCGTGATGATCAGAGCGAAATCCATTCGGTGACAGTCCTTGCGTTTCGTTGCGGCCGCCCATGGCTCGCTGCGGCGCGCCGGGCTTGGGATTGGCGGGTCAGTTGTCCCCGTCGGTGCGTAGCACCGCAAGGAACGCTTCCTGGGGAATCTCGACGCTGCCGACATTCTTCATCCGCCGCTTGCCCGCCTTCTGCTTCTCGAGCAGCTTGCGCTTGCGGCTGACGTCGCCGCCGTAGCACTTGGCGGTCACGTTCTTGCGGTAGGCCTTGACCGTCGAGCGGGCGATCACGTTCGAGCCGATCGAGGCCTGGATGGCGATATCGAACATCTGGCGCGGGATCAACTCGCGCATCCGCTCGGCCAGGTCGCGGCCCCGCCGCTGCGCCTGGTCCCGGTGGACGATGCTCGACAGCGCGTCGACCCGCTCGCCGTTGATCAGCAGGTCCAGGCGGACGAAGGGGCCGGCCTGGTGTCGGTCGAATGCGTATTCGAACGACGCGAAGCCGCGCGAGCAGGACTTGAGCCGGTCGAAGAAATCGATGACCACCTCGGCCAGCGGGAGCTCGTAGCTGAGCTGCACCTGGCCGCCGAGGAAGCGCATGTCGATCTGTGCGCCGCGCTTCTCCTCGCACAGTCCGATCACCGCGCCGAGGTAGTCCTGGGGAACCAGGATATTCGCGCGGATGACCGGCTCGCGGACCTCGGAAATCTTGTTCAGCGGCGGCAGCGCCGCGGGGTTGTCCAGGCTGATCACTTCGCCGTCGGTCAGCGCGATCTCGTAGACCACGGTCGGCGCGGTGATGATCAGGTCCAGGTCGTACTCGCGCTCCAGCCGCTCCTGGACGATCTCCATGTGGAGCATGCCGAGGAAGCCGCAGCGGAAACCGAAGCCCAGCGCCATCGAGGTCTCGGGCTCGAACTGCAGCGCCGAGTCGTTCAACTGCAGCTTGTCCAGCGCTTCGCGAAGATCCGGATAATCGCTGGCATCGACCGGAAACACGCCGGCGAACACCCGCGGCTGGATGGGCTTGAAGCCCGGCAGCGGCTTCTCCGCGGGATCCTTGGACATCGTCAGCGTGTCGCCGACCGGCGCGCCGTGGATCTCCTTGATACCGGCGGCGATGAAGCCCACCTGGCCGCACTCCAGCGTCTGCTTGATCGTGCGCTTCGGTGTAAAAATGCCGATCTGGTCGGCGTCGTGCTCTTCGCCGGTCGACATCACGGTGATCTTCTCGCCCTTCTTCAGTCGACCCTGCTTGATCCGGATCAGCGAGTTGACGCCGAGATAGTTGTCGAACCACGAGTCGATGATCAGCGCCTTCAGCGGGCCATCGACGTCCTCCGGCGGCGGGATTCGCTTGACGATGGCTTCGAGTACGTCGGCAATGCCGTCGCCGGTCTTGGCGCTGACCAGCAGCGCGTCGCTGGCGTCGATGCCGATGATGTCCTCGATCTGCGCCTTGACCCGGTCGGGATCGGCCGAAGGCAGGTCGATCTTGTTGATCACCGGGATCACTTCCAGGCCCTGCTCGACCGCCGTATAGCAGTTGGCGACGCTCTGCGCCTCGACACCCTGCGCGGCATCGACGACCAGCAGCGCGCCCTCGCAGGCCGACAGCGACCGCGAGACCTCGTAGGAGAAATCCACGTGGCCGGGCGTGTCGATGAAATTCAGCTGGTAGGTCTCGCCGTCGCCGGCCGTGTAGTCCAGGGTGACGCTCTGCGCCTTGATCGTGATCCCGCGTTCGCGCTCGATGTCCATTGAATCGAGGACCTGCTCGGCCATCTCGCGATCGCTCAGTCCGCCGCAGACCTGGATGAACCGGTCGGCCAGGGTCGACTTGCCGTGGTCGACATGGGCGATGATCGAGAAGTTCCGGATCCTGCGTGCACCGCTCATGCGCGCCCTCCACCGGCCATCGCTGCGGCAGGATCGGGGCTACGGGCGGGCTTGTCGAACTTCGCTGGATTCACGAACGGATTTCCGGATGAGTGGATGGAGGCGGCCGGCTTCGCGCCGCAGGCAGGTCGGGTCCGGCAGGGACGCCGACCTCGACCGCGGATTCACGTAGAGGCGCCGCCGCCGGACCGAGCCCGACGGCGGCGATTCCAGCCGCGTAGTATACCGCCGCAGCCTAGCGCTCTGCCTCGGGGGTGTAGGCCACGAAGCGACTGCTGCCGTTGCTCCACAGCAGTACGGCCACGGACCGCCCCGGCTCGAGATCCTCGACGATGGCGCGGAAGGCCTCCATCGAATCGATCGGCCGGTTGTTGATCATCTGCAGCACCTGGCCGCGGCGAATTCCGGCCCGGTAGGCGGCGTCGCTTTCGACGGCGGTGATCATCACCCCGCCGTCGACGCCCTCGAGCTGACGCCGCTGGCCTTCGGTCAGCGGCTCGACCGTGAGCCCCAGCGTATTGGTCGGCGTCGCGTCACTGGCGGGACCGCGGCCGTCGTCGGTCGGCGCTTCTTCGCGCTCGGCCAGTTCGACCGTGAGTGTGCGCTCGTCGCCCCAGCGCGAGATGCGAACTTCGATTTCCTCGCCCGGGCGGATCGACCCGACGATCGGCGGCAGGTCGGAGAAGACCTCGATCGGCCGGCCGGCAACCTCGAGAATGACGTCGCCGGCCTCGATGCCGGCCTCTTCGGCGGCGCTGCCCGGCTCGACGCGGTTGACCAGGGCACCGACCGGCCGGTCGAGGCCCATGGCATCGGCCTGTTCCCGGTTCAGGCCCTGGATGCCCACGCCGAGGTAGCCGCGCGCCACCCGGCCGTACTCGAGCAGCTGCTCGACCGTATCCTCGGCCGTCTCGATCGGGATCGAGAACGACAGGCCGATGTTGCCGCCCGAGGCGCTGAGAATCCACGAGTTGATTCCGACCACCTGGCCGTTCCTGTCGATCAGCGGCCCGCCGGAATTGCCGCGGTTGATCGCAACGTCGGACTGGATGAAGGGAACGTACTGCTGCTGGGCCTGGCTGCGACCCTTGGCGCTGACGATACCGGCGGTCACGCTCTGCTCGAAGCGGAACGGTGAACCGATCGCGATGACCCATTCGCCCGGGCGCAGCGTGGACGAGTCGCCGTAGTCCAGCGTCGGCAGGTCCTCGGCGTCGATCTTGAGCACCGCGACGTCGGTCTCGGCGTCGGAACCGACCAGTTCGGCGACGAACTCGCGCCGGTCCGCCAGGCGCACGATGATCTCGTCGGCGTCCTCGATGACATGATGGTTGGTGACGACCAGGCCGTCGGCCCGGACGATGAAGCCGGAGCCACCGCCCTGCTGGTCGGGCCGGCCGCGCGGCATGCCGTCTCCGTAGGGGTCGAAGAAGCGACGGAACAGCTCGGGAACGTCGTCGGGTGGCTGGGACGGGTTCGCGTCGGGATCGGGACGATCGCCGAAGCGGGTCGTCTCGATGTTGACGACGGCCGGAATCGTGTCTTCGACGACATCGGCGAAGTCATCCGGCATGGCCTGCGCTGCGGCGCCCAGCAGGAGCGCAGCCGCAAGCGCGGCGTGGCGAATCAGCTTGAGTCTGTGGTTCATCTCGATTCGTCCTCGTTGACTGGTGCGAAATTGAGTGTTGCCAGGTTCGGGTGTTGCCAGGAATGCGTCGTGTCGGGCAATCGTGGCCGTGCCGGTGTCCGATTCCGTCCGGTTCGAAGCGGCGAATGCACGCCGCGGATCGTCGGCCCCGGCCGCCCGCTCGGGAATCCACCCCGAGAGATGCAATCACCGACCCGGGGATTCAAGCGCTTCGCAGCCCTCTTCTCCGATCGCCTCGATCCGCGGCCGGAGTCCCACCGGTGTCGAACGGCGAGCCTGCCACAGCGCCGCGAACGCACCGACCAGACCGACGGCCAGCGCGAGGCCGTCCGCCAGTCCGGCGTACCCGGCCCCGATCAGCAGGAGCACGAACGCCAGCAGCGGCAGCAGATAGACCCGGACGGCCGCACCGAGCAAGGCGGCCGTCGCCAGGCCGACCCGGACCGGCGTCCCGGGCTCGACCGCGCAGTCGGTCGGCATCGGCAGCCGGATCGCCCGGCGCGAACCGAACAGGCGGCTCCACTGCGCCGCACCGCAACCGCGGCCGTCCCGGCATCGGCGGCACCGGGCCGGGTCGGGAAACTCCAGCCATCTTCGCCCGCTGACGTCCTCCACGACGAGGGCGGTCTGCCAGAGGCGTTCGGAGCCCATCGGCTCAGCGGAAATGGCGCATCGACGGGTGCTCGGCCCGACGCACGTGCTGGCCGATCGAACGCACCGTGCGCGCCGGCACCTCGCCGACCACGGTCACGATCCGGTCGTCGATGCGGCCGGTGTAGACGTTCATCGAGCCGATCACGTCGAGGTGTTCGGCCACTCGCCGATCACGCACCGGTTCGATGTAGATGGAAAAACTCGACAGGCCGTCGGAGAACAGCAGGTGCTCCAGCGACTCCGCTTCATCGCCCAGGGTGCGCCCGACCGAAACGAGGCGGAACCCGGCCGGTAGCGACTCGGGCATCCAGTACGGGTCCTGGGTTGCGGCGAACGCCGGCTCGCGGGGATCGTCGGCATCGCGGTAGCGCGTGATCCGGGCCGGATCGGCCAGCCCCGAGGACAGTTCGCGGTCGCTGATCCGTGCGCCGAGTTCGAGCTCCACGAACGCAAGGTCCTGGAGCACCTTTCCGTCGGCGTCGAGCAGCACCGAGCGCAACAGCATCGCGGTGCGCTCGTCCAGCCACAGGCGCCGGCCGTAGCGGAACCCGTCGACCGGGAGAATCTCGATGACGCGCGCCGAACGACCGGCGACCCGGGCCCGGGGGCCGACGCGGGCGCGATAGATGCCGTCCGGATGATCGAGGACTTCGAAGGAAATGCGAGGCAACAGGCGCGTCGGGAAGGGGTTGTCGACCACCATCGGCGAATCGCCCGAAACCAGGCTCTGCACCGAATCCCGATCGCGCAGGATTTCCCGCTCCGGGCCGTTGAGGGTCACGATCCGCTCGCGGATGCCGTCGTCGTCGGCCCGGTGATAGACCGCCAGCGTATCGAGCCGTCCGTCGCGGACGCTGACCATGGTGCCCCGGTAGCTGATCGAGGCCACCGCGTGCTCCATCCGGGTCAGCCAGTCGCGGACATCATCGGCGGCATGCGCATCGTCCGGAGCCGGCAGCAAGACCGCCAGCAGCAATCCGAGCACGCGGGCCATGATCATTCGGCGCAGGCGCTCATTCCGGGACGGCGGTTCCGTCGTCCTCGGCCGTGGTGGTCTCCAGCGGAACCGCGGTCACCGGCGCGTCGGAGGTCAGGATCGGGGTGAACGAAACGAAGTTCGAGGCACCCGAGGCCTGGCCGTGCCGGATGATGTACCGGCTGATCCGCTCGCGCGGGTCGTCCGCCGGGGTCGCGGCCGGACTGGCCGGGAGTTCGCTGAAACCCGCCGGTACGGCCTGGCGGCTGAACTGGCGATCCAGCGCCGAACTCTGGCTGACGAACGCCGGCGCCGGTTCGGCGACTTCCGGCCCCGGTGCGATCCGGTTGTCGAGGCCGACCACGGCGATCATCGCAATGCCGGCCGCCAGGGCGCCGCCGATCCCGAAGCGGGCCAGCGGAGACATCCGGGCGACCGGATCGACCCGTTCGTCGGCGATCGCCGCCCGGACGCGGTCGACCAGGTCGACCCGACCGGGAAACTCGTTGTGCAGGCAGGCTCGCGTCATGTGGTAGCGCGTCCAGTCGTCCTGCAGTTCGGCGTCGGTGGTCAGCCGGCGCAGCAGGAACGCGGACTCGCGGCGGTCCAGTTCGCCGTCGACCAGCGCGGACAGATGCTCGTTGTTTCGTTCCAAGGTGCTCACCTCGTGGTGATTTCGGTTGCGTTGCGAGTCGGCGCGCGACTCAATCTGCGGCCCCGTGACCGCCGAGCAGCGGCCGGAGTCGGGCATCGATGGCCTCTCGGGCCCGGAAGATGCGCGATCGAACGGTTCCGATCGGGCAGTCCATGGTCGTGGCGATGTCGTCGTAACTCATGCCGTCCATCTCGCGCAGCGTGATCGCGACCCGGAGGTCTTCCGGCAGCGCAGAGATGGCATCGTTGATCGTCTTCTCGATCTCTTCCTTCAGCAGTTCGTGCTCGGGCGATCCGCGGTCCTTCAGACGCGTATCGACCTGGAATTGTTCCGCGTCGCTTGCATCGACATCCGACAGCGGCGGCCGGCGGCTCTGCGAGACCAGGTGGTTCTTGGCCGTGTTGATCGCGATCCGGTACATCCATGTGTAGAACGCGCTGTCGCCGCGAAAGCGGCCGATCGCGCGATAGGCCTTGATGAACGCCTCCTGCGACACATCCAGCGCCTCGGCGTGATCGGACACGTAGCGCGAGACCAGGCTGACGATCTTGTGCTGGTACTTGCCGACCAGCACGTCGAACGCCCGTTTGTCGCCCTTCTGCACTCGTTCGACCAGTTGTTGATCGATTTCGCGTTCGCCCATCGGGCCGTCCTGCTCCTCGTTGAGTGGTGGCCGACGGCCGGCGACAATCCTAGGACCGCCGCTGCGCCGTCAGGTTCCCGTGAATCCGGTCCAGCTCGGTCATCGGCCCGGCGGTCGTTCGTCCGGCGTCGACCGGTCAGAATTCGCGGGTCACGCGCAGGACCTCGTCCAGCGTCGTGACCCCGGCGATCGCCTTGTGCCAGCCGTCGTCGAAGATTCCTGGACCGGAACGTCGAGCCGTCTCGGCCAGCGCCTGCTCCGGCGCCCGCTCGTGAATCAGGCGCTGCAGGCGATCGTCGATCTCGACCAGTTCGTAGATTCCGGTGCGTCCAGCGTACCCGCTCTCGCCTTCGGCCAGGTCGCGGCGAGGCCGGTACAGGGTCGCCGGTCCGTCGCGCTCGATTCCCGCGGCCGCCAGGTCCTGCTGCGACATCTCCACCGCTTCGCACAGGTCCGGGTCCAGCCTCCGGACCAGCCGCTGGGCGACCACGCCGATCAGGCTGGAGGCCAGCAGGAACGGCTCGACGCCCATGTCGACCAGGCGGTTGATGGCGCCGACCGCCGTATTCGTGTGGAGCGTCGACAGGACGAGATGGCCGGTCAGCGACGCCTGGACCGCGATGCGTGCGGTCTCGAGATCGCGGATCTCCCCGACCATGACCACGTCGGGGTCCTGGCGCAGGATGGCGCGCAGGCCGCGGGCGAAGGTCAGATCGACCTTCGGGTTGACCTGGGTCTGGCCGATGCCGTCGATGTCGTACTCGATCGGATCCTCGACGGTCATGATGTTGCGCCGCCGATCGTTCAGCGCCTGCAGCGCGGCGTACAGGGTGGTCGACTTGCCCGACCCGGTCGGCCCGGTGACCAGCAGGATGCCGTGCGGCCGGCGGATCAGCGCATCGAAGCGGTCGAGCAGCGTGTCGTTCATGCCCAGCTCGGCCAGCGAAAGGCGGCCCGCCTGCTTGTCGAGCAGGCGCAGAACGACGCGTTCGCCGTGGCTCGACGGCAGCGTGGACACGCGCACGTCGACCGGCCGGCCGGCAAGCCTCAGGCCGATCCGGCCGTCCTGGGGCACACGCTTCTCGGCGATGTCCAGGCGCGCCATGACCTTGATCCGCGAAACCACGGGCGCGGCCAGCGCTCGCGACAGGGAAAGCGTCTCGGACAGCACGCCGTCGATGCGGAAACGGATCGCGAGGCGATCCTCGAAGGGTTCGAAATGGACGTCGGAGGCGCCGTCGCGCACGGCCTGCGACAACACGCCGTTGATCAGGCGGATGACCGGCGCATCGTCGGCCGACTCGAGCAGGTCGGACGGCTCGGGCAGCTGCTCGGCCAGGCGGGCGAGATCCAGGTCGTCGTTGAGGTCTGCGGCGACCTGCCGGGCCTCGGCATCGCCGGCCTCGTACAGGCGAGCGATGGCCTCGCCGTAGCCGGCCTCGTCGAGTTTTTCCACGGCGACCGCGCCGTCGAGGTTGCGCCGTACCTCGCGCAGCGCCTCGAGATCGGTCGGCGTCCGGACCAGCAGGCGGTAGCGCCCCTCCGCGTCCCGCCCCGCGACCGTGACGCCGCGGCGGCGGGCGAATCCGAACGACGGTCGGAACGCGTCGCTCATCGTCCCCCGTCGCCGGCCGGCGCCTGCAGGAACGCGTCGAGCTCGGGCAGCAGCGGGGTGTCGGGTCGGCGGATCAGGCCCACTTCGTCCTCGCGCTGCTCGATCTGCCGGTCCCGCAGCAGCGTGTACTTCGACTGCGTGACCGAATCCATCAGCGCCGGGTCGTCGAGGATCCGGGGCCGGATGAACACCATCAGGTTGCGCTTCACGCGGCTGTCGGCTCGATAGGTGAACAGCTCGCCGAGCAGCGGGATCCGGCCCAGCCCCGGCACGCGCTCCGTACCTTCCTGCAGGTCGTCGCTGATCAGGCCGCCGAGCACCAGCATGGCACCGTCGGGGACCATCACCCGGGTCGAGATCGTCCGCTTGTTGGTGATCAGGTCGACCGCGCCGGCGATCGGGGCGAGCGACGAGACTTCCTGGTCGATCGCCAGCATGATCGAGTCGCCCTGGTTGATGTGCGGGGTGACGTTGAGCTTCAGGCCGACCTCGCGGCGCTCGATGGTCTGGAACGGGTTGACCTGGCCGTCGGCGTTGGCGATGCCCTCGGTCAGGAAACTGCCGGACAGGAACGGCACTTCCTGGCCGACGTTGATGCTGGCCGGCTGGTTGTCCATGGTCACGATCGACGGAGTCGACAACACGTTGGTGTTGTTGTCCGTGGCCAGCGCACGCGCCAGGGCGCCGATCTCGAGCAGGTCGATCCCGAGCAGGCTGGTGCGGCCGCCGACGTAGCCGAGGTTCAGGCCGCTGCCGGGCAGCACGGCGGTGCCGCCGTCCTCGCCGGCGCCCAGCCCGGCGCTCAGGTTCAGGATGTTGCGCCCGCCGCTCTGGTAGTTGGTGCCGCCGAAGAAGCCCGAATCGCCGGACTCGAAGAACTGCCACTGGATGCCGAGTTCGCGCCCCGTATCGGCGGCAACCTCGGCGATGATCGCCTCGACCAGCACCTGCGCACGGCGGATGTCGAGCTGCTCGACCACCGCGGCGATCTCGCGGAACACCGACGGCGAGGCGGTGATCACGATCGCATTGGTCGCCGCATGGGCCTGGATCCGGGCCCGCGGACCGCTTTCGCCGGGCTCGTCGACCAGGCTCTCGAGCACCGGGACCATGTCTTCCGCGTCGGCGTAGTTGAGGCGGATGACGCGCGAGCCGCCGGCGGCGTCCAGCGGCGTATCCAGGTGCGTGACCAGCGTGCGCAGGCGCAGCCGCTGGGCCGGCGAGCCGCCGAGGACGAGGCTGTTGGTCCGCGGATCGGCGTGCACCAGCGGGCGATCGCTGCCGTAGATGGCGTTGACCATCTCGGCGAGCTCGTTCGCGCTGGCGTGGTTCAAGGCAAGCACTTCCGGGCCGTCGCCGGTGGCCGCATCCATCCGGCGGAGTACCGATTCGATGCGACGCACGCTGGCGGCGCGATCGCTGACCAGGATGCTGTTCGACGCGGCGTGCGCGGCCAGGTAGGCCGACTGCGGCACCAGCGAGCGAAGCAGCGGCACGGCCTCCTCGGCCCGCACGTGCGAGAGCGCGATCAGGCGGGTGACCTGGTCCTGGGCCCCGGCGCCCGCGTCGCCGTTGGCGCCGAAGCGCGCCGTGGCATCCGGCACGATCCGGGTCACCGTGCCGTCGCTCAGGGCACTGAAGCCATGCACCGCGAGGATCGACAGGAACACTTCGTAGACCTCGTCGGCATCGAGGGCCTCGCTCGACACCACCGTCACCCGCCCGGACACGGCCGGATCGATGACGATGTTGCGGCCGGTGATATCGGCCACGGT
Source organism: Halomonas denitrificans (assembly GCA_019800895.1). Taxonomy (NCBI): domain Bacteria; kingdom Pseudomonadati; phylum Pseudomonadota; class Gammaproteobacteria; order Oceanospirillales; family Halomonadaceae; genus Halomonas; species Halomonas denitrificans. The sequence continues at coordinate 723,048 of JAHVKF010000003.1, read as the reverse complement.
GGTGATCAGCGAGCGGATCTCGGCATCCTGGAAATTCAGCACGTGGCCGTCGTCGTTCGCCGGCTGCTGCGCGAACGCCGGCACGGCGAGCGCCAGCACCAGGAGCAGGATCGGTCGGCAGTGGGTCATCGCTTGGTTCCTATGCAGTCGAAGTCGTTGGCGACCGTTGGCGACCGTTGGCAAATCGAAGGCCTCCTCGGGTGCGGAAAGGCGCCTTGCGCCGCCACGCATCGCGACGACCGGGCCCGGTTCAGAAGCCCGAAAGGTCCGGCGTCAGAACCAGCTGACGGTCCCCCCGTCGCACGGTGATCGCGATTCGTTCTCCGGGATTGTAGTCGCCGAACACGGCGCGCACATCGGCCTGGGTCGAAACGGGCCGGCCGTTGATGGCCAGGACGACGTCGTTGAGCTCGAAACCGAGGCGCTGGAACAGCGCCGCGTCGCGGCCGGCGCGCACCCGGAACCCGCCGCCGGCCACCGGCAGGATGGTGATCTCCCGGGCCAGCCGATCCGGATCGAGCGTGAATGCAGAGGTCAGTGACGACAGCGAGCCCGCGCCGATGCCCGCCGGCGCATCCGCGTCGCCGTTCCGGGCCGCCGCCGTCTGCGCCATCGATCGCGCGGAGGACGACGCCGCACGGGCCGGACCGGCGGTCGCTTCGGCACCGCCCGGCAAGGCGAGTGCCTCGATCCGACCGCTGCGCCGGAGCAGCACCCTGCGGGTTTCGATCTCGGTCACCCGGGCGTCGCCGGGCAGCTCGTCGCCGACCCGGTAGACGCCCTCGTTGCCGTCGGCGTCGACGATGATGGCGTAGCCGTTGCGCCCGGCCACGGCGCCACGCAGGCGCAGCTTCAACGGCGTCGGCTCGACCGCCTGCACCAGCCCGTAGTCCTGAGCCGCCGGCTCGCCGAACAGGCCCCAGTCGACCTCGGTCAGCGGTTCCGTGGCCCTCGAGATGGCGACGTCGGGAAGATCGATGGCCGGGGCTGCGGGAAGGCGAGGACCGGTCACGGCCTGTTCGATCAGCACCGCCGCGGCCAGCGCGCAGGCCAGCAGCGCCAGCACGCGAAGGAGACGATCGAACGGCGCTCTCGACGAGGTCAGCGTGTGCATGGCGGGTCGGAGGCGCTCCGCGATACCGGACTCGGCCGGCAGGTTAGCACGGGGTGGCGCGGATCAGGACCGGCGTCCTCCGCCCCCGCGACGGCCACCTCCGCCGCGCCGTCCGCCACCCTTGCGGCGTCGGTCCGGCGTTGCGCTGCTGGCCTTCGGCGGCAATGCGCGATCGAGCTTCGGCAAGTCGTCCGCGTCATGCTCCTCCATCGGGATCGGCTTGCCGATGTACTCCTCGATCTCGGGCAGGTGGAACGCGTAATCCTCGCAGGCGAAGCTGATCGCCTCGCCGAGCGCGCCCAGGCGGGCCGTCCGGCCGATCCGGTGGACGTAGTCGGCAGCGTCCTGCGGCAGGTCGTAATTGATCACGTGGCTCACACCGGGAATGTGCAGTCCGCGGGCCGCCACGTCGGTCGCGACCAGGATCGGCAGCGCGCCGTCGTGGAACTTCTTCAGCAGCGTCTGGCGCTTGTTCTGCCGAACGGAGCCGGCCAGCATCGCCGATTCGAACCCGTTGCCGCGCAGCGTGCGGTCGACCACGTCGGCGGCGCGCCGGGTATTGACGAACACGATCACGTGGCCGTCGTCCATGCCCCGCAGCAGCTTGACCAGCAGGCCGGGCTTCTCGTTGTTGGCCGGGTAGTAGACGACCTGGCGAACCCGGTCGGTGGTCTTCCGGTCTTCGTCGATGCGGATGGTCTCGGCATCGTTCATGTGCTCGTAGGCCAGCTCCGTGACCTTCAGCGGGAAGGTCGCCGAGAACATCAGGCACTGCCGCTTGTCGACCGGCGGCATCGCACGGAACAGGTAGCGGATGTCGCTGATGAAGCCGAGATCGAACATCCGGTCGGCCTCGTCGAGCACCGCGATCCGGATCTTCTCCAGCGAGAACACGCGCTGCTTGTAGAAGTCGATCATCCGACCCGGCGTGCCGATCAGCACGTCCACGCCTTCGGCCAGGATGTCGCGCTGCTTCTGGTAGTCGACGCCGCCGTAGGACAGGCCGAAGCTAAGCCCCGTGTGCTTGCCGAGCTGCATGGCGTCCTTGTGGATCTGGATCGCCAGTTCGCGCGTCGGCGCGATGACCACCGCTCGAGGATGGTGACCGGACGCCGACGGGTCGGGATCGGCCAGCAGGTTCTTGAAGATCGCGAGCAGGAAGGCGGCGGTCTTGCCCGTGCCGGTGCGGGCCTGGCCGGCCACGTCGCGGCCGTCGAGGGCCAGCGGCAGCGTCCGCGCCTGGATCGGTGTGCAACGCTCGAAGCCGGCGTCGGCCAGGCTGCGGGTGATCGCCTCGGGCAGGTCGAAGCTCGAGAAGGAGACGTCGGTGAGGACGCGCTCGGCATCCTCGGCGGAAAGGGTCTGGGGGGCTGCGGTGGATTCGGTCACGGATACCTTCTTGATTCGTCGGGGGCTGGCCCAGCGGCGGTCCGCCGTCGAACGGCGCTGACGCGAGCTCTCGGGACGCGGATTCGAAGTCCCGGGAACCGGACCGGGCGCCGGAACTCGTCGGAATCGAATCCGTCGACGGGACCCTGCACTTGAAATCGGGCGCGGCCAGCCGGATGTAGCGATGCAGCAAGAGTCGGTGCGCACCGCTTTTGCGCTATTCTAGCACTGGATCGGTCGCTCGCCGATTCCATCCCCGGCGGTGCAGAACCGCACCCCACCCCACCCAACACGAGGAGACCCCAGTCGTGTCCGACAAGATTACCCACGTTACCGACGCTTCCTTCGAACAGGACGTCCTGCAGTCCGAACACCCCGTCCTCGTCGATTACTGGGCCGAGTGGTGCGGACCGTGCAAGATGATCGAACCGATCCTGCACGAACTCGCCGACGACTACGACGGAAAGCTGAAGATCGCCAAGGTCAACATCGACGAGAACCAGCAGATCACCAGCCAGTTCAAGATCCGCGGCATCCCGACGCTGATGATCTTCGACGGCGGAAAGGTCCAGGGGATGAAGGTCGGTGCCGTGACCAAGGGCGTGCTCAAGGAATTCATCGACCAGCACGTCTGATCCGCTGGCATCGGGGCGCCCGTCCGCACCGGCTCCCGGTCTGGACGGCGCGCCGCGATGGTGCTAACCTTTCCGCATCCTGAGCAGGCAGCCGCCTGCCGACACTAGATACTCCAGCAACCTCTCGGAACGGCAGTCTCGTTCCTCGCCCGCCATGCCGTGGGCACGACTCGTCGATTGCCCGGCCGCGACCCCGGCCGCACGATCGACCGATGTTGCGCGTCGATCGCGCCCGGGCCGCAGGCTTCCGGCGCGCACGACTCCAGGCTTTCCCAGGCGTATTCCAAGGCACGTAGAAACCACAAATGAATCTCACCGACCTGAAGAAACTGTCCGTGCAGGACCTCATCGAGATGGCGTCCGAACTCGGCATCGAGAACATCGGCCGCTCGAAGAAGCAGGACGTCATCTTCGCCATCCTCAAGGCGCGTGCGAAGAAGAAGGAGCCGATCTACGGCGACGGCGTGCTCGAAATCCTGCAGGACGGCTTCGGCTTTCTGCGCTCCTCCCTCGGTTCGTACATGGCCGGCCCGGACGACATCTACGTCTCTCCGAGCCAGATTCGCCGCTTCAATCTCCGCACCGGCGACATGATCTCCGGCAAGATTCGCCCACCGAAGGATTCCGAGCGCTACTTCGCGCTGCTCAAGGTCGAGGAGATCAACTACGACCGACCCGAGGCCAGCAAGAACAAGATCCTGTTCGAGAACCTGACCCCGGAGTTTCCGCGCGAGCAGTTCACGCTCGAACGCGGCAACGGCTCCAGCGAGGACGTGACCGGGCGGATCATCGACCTGATCGCCCCGATCGGCAAGGGCCAGCGCGGCCTGATCGTTTCGCCCCCCAAGGCCGGCAAGACCATGCTGCTGCAGCACGTGGCGCTGGCGATCCGGGCCAACAACCCGGACGCCCACATGATCATCCTGCTGATCGACGAGCGCCCCGAGGAAGTCACGGAAATGCAGCGCACCGTCGATGCCGAGGTCATTTCCTCGACCTTCGACGAACCGGCCACGCGCCACGTCCAGGTCGCCGACATGGTGATCGAACGGGCCAAGCGGCTGGTCGAGCACAAGCTCGACGTGGTCATCCTGCTCGATTCCATCACCCGTCTGGCCCGGGCCTACAACACCGTCGTGCCGTCGTCGGGCAAGGTCCTGACCGGCGGCGTCGATGCGAACGCCCTGCAGCGCCCGAAGCGGTTCTTCGGCGCCGCGCGAAAGATCGAGGGCGGCGGCAGCCTGACCATCGTCGCCACCGCGCTGGTCGATACGGGCTCGAAGATGGACGAAGTGATCTACGAGGAATTCAAGGGCACCGGCAACATGGAAGTGCACCTGAGCCGTCGGATTTCGGAGAAGCGCGTGTTTCCGGCCATCGACATCAATCGCTCGGGCACTCGACGGGAAGAAAAGATGGTCGACAACGAGCTGCTTCAGAAGATCTGGATCCTGCGCCGGATCCTGCACCCGATGGACGAAATCCAGGCGATCGAGTTCATGCTCGACAAGTTGAAGGCGACCAAGACCAACGAGGAATTCTTCAACTACATGAAGCGCTGACCAGCGGCGCCCGTCAGACGATCGCTCCCCACGCCCGGCCCTGCCGGGCGTTCTTCGTTTCGGGGCGGCGGAACGTGGGTGGCGCCTCGCGAGCGCCACTCGGTCACGAACGGCCGATCAGGGACGGACGGGCGGTGACCGACGCGTTCGCGCCTGCCCGGCCGACCCCGGAGGCAGGATCGGCGAGCCGGCCCCGGCGAGGCCGGGTGCCGGGTTCCTGCAACCGGTCGCGTCGGCCGAGCAGCGAAACCCGGCAGGACCGCCCTTCAGAACGGCAGACCGCCTCCCCCGCCCGGCATACCGCCGCCACCGGGCATGCCGCCGCCCGGCATCCGCTTGAGCAGCTTCTTCATGGCGCCCTTGCTGCCCATCTTCTTCATCATCTTCTGCATCTGCTTGTGCTGCTTGAGCACCTTGTTGACCTCCTGGATCGAGGTCCCGGAGCCCTGCGCGATGCGGCGCTTCCGCGAGCCGTTGATCGTGTCCGGGTAGCTGCGTTCCTTCGGCGTCATCGAGTTGACGATGGCGATCATGTGGCGGGTCGCGTTGCCCTGGAGCTGCGCCTTGGCGGCATCGGGAAGGTTGCCCATGCCGGGCAGCTTGTCGGCCAGCGCACCGAGCCCGCCGAGGTTTTCCATCTGCTCGAGCTGGGTCTTGAAGTCGTCGAGCCCGAAGCGACGCGAGGCCTTGCCGACCTTGCCGGCGAGCTTCTTCGCTTCCTTTTCGTCGACCTTGCGCTGGACGTCCTCGACCAGGCTGAGCACGTCGCCCATGCCGAGGATCCGGGCCGCCAGCCGGTCGGGGTGGAACGGCTCCAGGCCGTCGAGCTTCTCGCCGGTACCGAGGAACTTGATCGGGACCCCGGTAATGGTCCGGACCGACAGCGCGGCACCGCCGCGAGCGTCGCCATCGGTCTTGGTCAGGATCACTCCGGTCAGCGGCAGCGCGTCGTGGAAGGCCTTGGCCGTATTCGCCGCGTCCTGGCCGGTCATCGAATCGACCACGAACAGCGTCTCGGCAGGATCGACCGCCGCGTGGAGACGACGGATCTCGTCCATCATCGCCTCGTCGATGCCGAGCCGGCCGGCCGTATCGATGATCACCACATCGGCGACCTGCTTGCGCGCCTCGGCCACCGCGGCCTCGGCGATCTTCACCGCGTCGTCGGTCTCCGGGTGGCGATAGAACATCGCGCCGGCCTGGCCGGCGACGGTTTCGAGCTGATCGATCGCCGCCGGGCGGTAGATATCGGCCGAGGCGACGAGCACCTTCTTGTTCTCGCGCTCGGCCAGGAGCCTGGCCAGCTTGCCGGTGGTGGTGGTCTTGCCCGCACCCTGCAGGCCGGCCATCAGCATGACCACCGGCGGCGTACGATTCAGCGCGAGCGGCGCTCGATCGCCGCCGAGCACGCGCTCGAGTTCGTCGTGAACGATCTTGACCAGCGCCTCCCCGGGCTTGAGGCTGGTCAGGACCTTCTGGCCGACCGCCCGCTCCCGCACCTGGTCGATGAAGGACTTGACCACAGGCAGCGCGACGTCGGCCTCGAGCAGGGCCCGGCGCACGTCGCGCAGCGCTTCGGAGATGTTGTCCTCGGTCAGCTTGCCTCGTCCGCGCAAGCGGTTCAGCGAGTCACCGAGTCTCTGGCTCAATTGATCGAACATGGCGGGTCCGGTCTGGGGTTTCGGGAACGCTGCGATTATACTGGTCGATCATGCCGCCCCGTCGCCGCCGTTCGCTTTCCGGCCGCGCCACGGAATCGGCATCGCCCGTTCACGAGAACCGACGTCCTTGACCCCGAGCCTGCCCGTCATCATCGCCTCCGCGCTCTACCTGCTCGCCGCGCCGGCGCTGGCCGTCGGCCTGCGCGACGAGCACTCCGGCGCACGCGCGCTCGGGCTCCTGCTCGCCGTCGCCGCACTGCTGGGCCACGGCTGGATCGAGCTCGCCCAGATGCGGGCGGTCGGCGGGTTCACGGCCGACTTCTTCAGTTCCCTGTCGCTCGTCGCGCTGATCGTCAACGCGATCCTGCTCGCCGCCTGCATCCGGTTCCCCGTGCTGGAGCTCCTTCCCGTGGCCCTGCCGGGCGCTGCCCTGTTGCTGGTGCTCCAGGGTGTGTTCTCGCCCGAACCGACCGCTTTGGCGCTGGCGGATCCGCGCATCGAGATCCACGTGATCAGCTCGCTGCTGGCCTACTCGGTCCTGCTGATCGCCGCGATGAACGCGATCTTCATCTTCGTCCAGCACCAGATGCTGCACCGGCGGCGCAGCGCACGCCTCCTCGACGCGCTGCCGCCGCTGACCTCGATGGAGCGTCTGCTGTTCCAGCTGATCGCGGCCGGCTGGCTGCTGCTCTGCGTGAGCCTGGGCACCGGCCTGGTGTTCGTCGACGACCTGTTCGCCCAGCACCTCGTGCACAAGACCGTGCTGTCGCTGCTCGCCTGGCTGATCTTCGGCGTGCTGCTCTATGGACGCTGGCGCCACGGCTGGCGGGGCATGCGCGTGGTCCGTCTCTGCCTGGTCGGCATGGTCGTCCTGCTGTTGGCGTACTTCGGCAGCAAGGCCGTTCTGGAACTCGTCCTCGATCGCCGCTGGCAGGCCGACTGAAATGGCCGAGCTTTCACTGCAAGCGCTGCTGCTGATGCTGCTGGTGCTGATCCTGCTCTCGGCGTTCTTCTCCAGCTCCGAGACCGGTCTGGTCGCGCTCAACCGCTACCGGATGCGCCACCAGGCCAAGGGCGGCCATCGCGGTGCGGCGCTGGCCCAGAAGATGCTGAGCCGCCCGGAGCGGATGTTCGGGCTGATCCTGCTCGGCAACAACCTGGTCAACATCCTGGCCGCGTCGATCTCGACGCTGATCTTCCTGCGCCTGCTCGGCGATGCGGGCATCTGGGTATCCACACTCGTCCTGACCGCCGTGATCCTGATCTTCGCGGAGGTCGCGCCGAAGACGCTCGCCGCCCTGCACCCCGAGCGCATCGCCTATCCGGCCAGCTACGTCCTGGTGCCGCTGCTGAAGGTGCTCTATCCCTTCGTCTGGGTGATCAACGTGCTGGCGTCCGGAGTGCTCCGCCTGGTCGGCGTGAAGAAGGCCGATGCGCGCGGCGACCACCTGACCCGGGAGGAGCTGCGCACGCTGGTCAAGGAGGGCGGCCGCCAGATCTCCCTCGACCATCAGCAGATGCTGCTGAACATCCTCGACCTCGAGTACGGGACCGTGGACGACGTGATGGTGCCACGCCAGGACATCACCGGCATCGACCTCGACGAGGACTGGGAAAAGATCCTGCACATGCTGACCCGGTCGATCTATACCCGGCTGCCGGTCTGGAAGGGCGACATCGACAACATGGTCGGGCTGCTGCATATCCGCACCGTGATGGTGAAGCTGTCGCAGAACACGCTCACGCCGGAAGAGCTGGAGCGATCGATCCGCACGCCCTACTACATCCCCGAAGGTACGGCCCTGACCCAGCAGTTGCTCGAGTTCCAGAGCCGGGAGCGACGGATGGGCATGGTCGTCGACGAATACGGCGATATCCAGGGACTGGTCACGCTCGACGACATCCTCGAGGAGATTGTCGGCGAGTACACCAGCGAAGGAACGGCGCGCCAGCGCCAGGTGCGCAAGCTCGACGACGGCAGCTGGATCGTCGCCGGCAACACCACGGTCCGGATGCTCAATCGCCGGATGGAGTGGGACCTGCCGACGGCCGGGGCCAAGACGCTCAACGGCCTGATCCTCGAGCAGCTCGAGTCGCTGCCCGACGGCCACACCTCGATCCGGATCGGCGACCACATCCTGACCATCGTGGACATGGCCGACAACCGCGTCCGCAAGGTGCTGTTCAAGCCCTGGCGCTTGCGTCCAGCGGCCTGATCACGGCCGCGCCCGGCCGGCCCTGCGCGGCCTCGGGAGCCCTGCAACTGCTAGAATGTCGCGATGGATCAACGCACCTCGGCCACGATGCCCGACGACCGTGCCGCCGTTCGCCAGGCGCAGGGTCTCGTGCACGACCTGTTCGACCGGAAACCGGCGCTCTACTGGCTCGATTTCATGGTCACCACGTCGATCGCCTGGGCCCTGACGGCCATCTACTTCATCGACCCGGCGGGCCCTCTGGTGCAGGGGAGCGCGATGGTGCTGGCGGCGATCGCGTTCTTCCGGACCGGGACCTTCATCCACGAGATCGTCCACTTCCGGACCGGCGAGATGGAATCGTTCAAGTGGGCCTGGAACCTTCTCGTGGGCTTTCCGCTCCTGATGCCCTGGGTGCTCTACCGCAATCACGTCGAGCACCACAGCCATCTGCACTTCGGCACCCCGGACGACGGCGAATACCTGCCGCTGGCCGCCATGCCGCCGCGCGAGACGATCAAGTACCTCGCCCAGATACCGCTGCTGCCGCTGCTGGCCGTGCTGCGCTTCGGCCTGCTCGGCCCGCTGTCGCACGCATCGTCGCGACTGCGCGAATGGCTGCTGCTCCGGGCTTCGGCGGCGATCACCAACCCCTACTATCGCAAGCGGTTTCCGGGCCGCCACGAGCGCGAACTGGTCCGCTCGGAATGGTTCTGCTTCGCGTGGCTGGCGGGGCTGGTCCTCCTGACCGTGTTCGGTCCGATGACCGGCACCCACTGGCTGATGGCCTGGGCCCTGCTGGCCACGGCGATCGGCCTGAACTGGTTCCGCAATCTCGCCGCGCACGGCTACGGCCACTCGGGCGATGCGCGCGGCCACCTGGCCCAGCTCGACGATTCGATCAATCTCACGGGACAGACCTGGCTGACGGCGTGGTTCTTCCCCGTCGGCCTGCGCTATCACGCGCTGCACCACCTGCTGCCCGGCCTGCCCTACCACCGGCTGGGCCGGGCGCACCGCCGCCTGCTCGCCGGACTGCCTGCCGATCACCCCTACCGCCGCAGCAACCACGACAATTACTTCGCCGTCGTCGGTCGCCTGCTGCGCGGCAGCTGGTCGTCGCGCGGCGATGCAACGGTGCTGCGGCGCTGGCAGACCGGCGGCTGAGCTCCTCGATGAAGACCACCCGCGACGCACGGGCCGGAACGGCCGCCGACGCAGCGCCCGACCGCCGGCGCCTGGCCGCGCTGATCAACCCCCTGAGCTTCCGGATGAGCCTGCGCGACCGGGCCGAACGCACCGAGGCGAGGATCGCCGAGGCCGGCGGCCGGGCCTACCGCGTCACCGACCTCCCGGCGATCGAAGCGGCGCTGGCCGATGCGATCGAAGGAGGCGTCGACACGCTGGTCCTGGCCGGCGGTGACGGCACCTTGCAGGGTGCGGTCAGCTACCTGGCCCGCCACCTGCCCGCCGAGCAGCTGCCCGAACTGCTGGTGCTCAGCGCCGGCAGGACCAACTACGTGGCCGCCGATCTCGGCACGCGGGCCCACTTCCTCGCCACCCTGGACCGGTTGCTCGACGACGGACGCGAGGCCGCTCGCCTGGAGCGCCGCACGCTGGTGGTCCGCCACCCGTCGATCGATACGCAACACGGCTTCTTCCTCGCCGGCGCGATGCTCGACCAGGTGATTCGCAACGTCCACCGGTGGCGAAACGCGCGACCGGGCTGGAGGCGCAATCACCATCTGGCCTCTGCCTTCGGCGTGCTCCGCCAGCTGCCGGCCCTGTTGACCGGCCGCGAACCGTTCACGGCCCGGCATCTCCGCCTCGACGCCGAGGCGCTGGGCACGCTCGACGCGCCGATGCGCTTCCTGCTCATGACTACCCTGGGCCTGGACGACAGCCACGCTCGGCCCTACGCCGAACGCGGCGACGGCGACCTGCGGGTGACCGCGATCTCGGCCGCAGCGCAGCGCTGGCGCCGTCGGATGGCCACGATCGTCCGCGGCCGGTTCAGCGACGACATGTCGCCGGCGACCGGTTACCTGTCGGGCCACTGCCGCCGGCTCACGATCGAGGGAATCGACTCGATCGTCCTGGACGGCCAGGAATTCGACCTCGATCCGGCCTACCCGCTGCGCGTCGAGCCGGGTCCCTCGCTCGGATTCCTGCGGCCATGAGCGAATCCGGCAACGCGCTGGTGCAGCTGATGGCCGACGACCTGGCCGTCGCGCCGCCTCCCGGCCTGGAACCGCTGCTCGATGCGATCGAGGCGCGCTGCGGCTCGGCGTTGCGCGCCATCGTCCTGTACGGCTCATGCCGCAGGAACGCCGATCTCGGAAATGGCCTGGTCGACCTGATGGCCGTCGTGGACTCCTATCGCGCCGTCCACGGCACCGGTCCCTCGGCGCTGTTCAACGCCCTGCTCCCGCCGAACGTCTACTACCTCGAGGCCGGTTCGGAATCGGCTCGGCTGCGGTGCAAGTTCATCATCGTCAGCGAAGCCACCCTGGCCCGGCGGACCGCCGGTGGCCTCGATGCCTATTTCTGGGCGCGCTTCACCCAGCCCTGCCGCCTGGTCCGAGCGAAGGGACCGGAGTCGGCTCGACGAATCGCGGCCTGCCGCGCCGCCGCCGCCCGCACCTTCGCCCGCGAGGGGCTGCCGCTGGGCAACGGCACCTTGAATGCCCGTGACTTCTGGATCCGCTCGATCCGGGCCACCTACGGCTGCGAACTGCGGCCCGAACCGGCCGGCGCCGCCGAGGCGCTGATCGACCGCGACCCCGCGTTCTGGAGCGACCTCAGCGCACGTGCGCTTACCGGCCTCGAGGACGTCGATCGTCTCGATGACGATCGGTTCCGAATCCGGGTCGGCGGGCTGCGGCGGCTCCGCGGCCGGTCGCGCTGGACGCTGCGCAAGGTCTGGGGGCGGACCTGCAACGTCCTGCGCCTGCTCAAGGCGGCCGGCACATTCAGCAACGGGATCGATTACCTTGTCTGGAAGATCGAACGCCACAGCGGTGTGCGCATCGAACCGACCGAACGCATGCGTCGCCATCCCCGCCTGGCCGGGCTGGCCCTGCTGTTCCGACTCTGGCGCACCGGAGCCCTGCGATGAAGGCCGATCCAGCGACCCGCCCGCCGTCCCGCTCGACCCGCGGCAACCCCGGCTCGACCGGCGAATCGACGGCCGACGTGGCCAGTGCGGCCGGGCGCCGTTCTGCGCAAGCCGACGGCGGCACCGGGCGAATGCTGGTGTCGCTGTTCCGCCGCTATCCCGGCCGGAGCGCTTCGGTGCTGCTGGCGCTTCTGCTGGCCAGCCTCCTCGACGGGGTCGGTCTGTCGACGCTGCTGTCGATGATCTCCCTGTCCAGCCAGTCCATGGACGACTCGGGCGCCGTGCTCGGCGAGGCGACCGAACAATCGCTCCCGGAGCAGCTGATCGGTGACCTGTTCGGCTGGGCGGGCCTCGAGGCGTCGCTGCCGAACCTGCTTGCCTTCGGCATCGTGCTGATCCTGCTCAAGGCCGCGGTGGTGTTGCTGGCCAACCGGCAGGTGGGCTATGCGGTCGCCCAGGTGGCCACCGATCTGCGCCTGGACCTCGTCCGCGCGGTCGTTGCCAGCCGCTGGCGCTATTACCTGTCGAAATCGATCGGCAGCCTGGCCAATGCGATGGCCACGGAGGCCCAGCGCGCGTCCGAAGGCTATCTCCAGGCCGCGATCATGGCCACCCAGGTCATCACCGCGATGGTCTACACCGTGGTCGCGCTGATGATCTCCTGGCCGGTCACCCTGGGTGCGCTGGTCCTGTCCGCGCTGGTGCTCGGCGGGCTCAATCTCCTGGTCCGGATCGCCGGTCGCGCCGGCCGCAAGCAGACCGGGCTGCTGCGCAACATGCTGTCGGTGATGACCGATCAGCTCGCGGCCATCAAGCCGCTGAAGGCGATGGCGCGCGAAGACCAGTTCGACACGCTCCTGTCGGGCCAGACCGAACAGCTCAACCGTGCACTGCGCAAACAGGTCATCTCCAAGGAGGCGATGAAGGCGCTGCAGGAAGCGATGCTGGTGGTGCTGGCCGCCATCGGCCTGTACGTGATGCTGGTGGAACTGGACATGCCGCTGTCGGCGGTGATGATCCTGATCTTCCTGCTGGCACGGATCACGGCCTTCCTGTCGAAGGCGCAGCGCGCGTGGCAGCACATGGCGATCGCCGAGAGTGCATTCTGGTCGCTGCACGAGTCGATCGAGGACGCCCGCGCCGAGCGCGAAGCCAACACCGGTCGCCGGACCGCCACGCTGGAGCGCTCGATCGTGCTCGACGACGTCGGTTTCAGCCACCCGGGCAAGCCGGTGTTCACCGGTCAGTCGCTGGACCTCCCGGCCGGCGGCCTGACCGTGCTCACGGGCCCGTCCGGATCGGGCAAGACCACCCTGATCGATCTCGTCGCCGGCCTCCTGCAACCCGACCGCGGACGGATCCTCATCGACGGCGTCGACCTGGCCGAGCTCGACCGCTTTGCGTGGCGGCGCCAGATCGGCTACGTGCCGCAGGAAGCCCTGCTGGTCAACGACTCGGTGTTCGCGAACATCACGCTGGGTGCACCGGGGCTGAGCCGGGAGGATGCCCGGCGGGCGCTGACCGAAGCCGACGCAATCGACTTCGTCGATCAACTGCCCGGCGGTCTGGACGCGCGCATCGGCGAGCGCGGAGGCCAGCTGTCCGGGGGCCAGCGGCAGCGCCTGGCGATCGCCCGGGCCCTGGTCCACCGGCCCCGCCTGCTGATCCTCGACGAGGCGACCAGCAACCTCGACGCGGCGGCCGAACGCGCCGTACTGGAGACCATCGAACACCTCAAGCAGCGCCTGACCCTGCTCGCGGTCACCCATCACCGGCCGCTGATGGACCGCGCCGACCGTCTGCTGGTGGTTCGCGACGGCGTGATCACGGCCGCCGAAACCCCCGACCGGTCATGAAACCGTCGCTTCGCAAGGCCCGGCGCGGCCTGGCGCAGCGGCTGGCGCTGGCGCTGGCCGGCTGGGCAGCGCGCGGAGGGGCCCGGCGCGTGCGCCGGACCGGGCGTGCGGTCGGCACGGTTCACTGGATGCTGGCCTGGCCGTTCTGGGGGCGCCTGCGCCGCGACGTCCAACGCGCCCTCGGCGTCGACCGCCGCCGGGCCAGCCGGATCCTCCTCGGCGGCGCGCGAACGAACGACGGCGCGATCTTCGAGGCCCTGACGCTGGCCCGCCCCGGCGCCGACCCCCGGTCGCTGGTCGAGGCCGTCGAGATCCGCAACACCGCGCTTCTCGATGAACTCGCAACGCGCGGCCAGGGTGCGATCCTCCTGGGGATGCACATGGGCAACGGCATCCTGATGGCGGGCAAGCTGGCCGCGCAGGGCCGTCCGGCGCACGTGGTCTTTCGCGACCCGCGGCGGATGCGGCCCGGCTACCTGGAACAATGCATCGCGGCCACCGGGGCCACGCCGATTCCTCTCGATCGGGACAACCCGGTCCGCAGCTTCCGGCACATGCTCCGCGTGCTGACCTCCGGCGGCCTGATCTACGTGCTGATGGACCAGGCCAGCAAGCAGGAAGGCGAAATCCGCTCCTTTCTCGGCAAGCCGCAACGCACGCCGACCGGTGTGCTGAAGCTCGCGGATCGCACGGGCGTGCCGCTGGTTCCGGTCGACGGACTCGAGCGGGAGCCGAACTGGGTGTTCACGGTCCGCGATCCGCTGCCTCGAGGCGACGACGCGGACGCCACCCTGGATGCGGTGATCGCGCACATGGAAGGCCAGGTCCGCGAACGTCCCGCGATGTGGTCATGGCACCAGCGCCGCTGGAAGCGCTATCATTTCGATCCCTCGGCACCCGTCTCCAAGGAGCGTGCATCATGCCGCTGATTGCGCAACGCATCCTGCGCGGCCTCACCCCGTTCATCGACCCGTACATGACGCCGGCGCGACGCAATCGCCCGGAGAAGATCATCCTCGGCGTGCGCCCCGGCCATCGGCCCAGCGACAAGCCGCCGGTACGCATCTTTCTCGGTTCCGAGCGCGCGCAGTTCCGCGCCGAGCGGGCGTTCATCTGGTCCGTCGAGAAGCATCGCGACCCGGGCAGGATCTACGAGATCTACCTGCTCAAGGGCCTGAAGGGCTACATCAGCGGCTTCTGGATCACCGGCTTCACGAATTACCGGTTCGCGATTCCGTACTTCTGCGACTACGCCGGCCGGGCCATCTACAACGACGTCGACCAGGTCTGGCTGACCGACCCGGCCGAACTGTTCGACCGGGAGATGAACGGCGCGGGCTTCCTGTCGATCAACGACCACGACACCTCGGTGATGCTCGTCGACTGCAAGCGCATGGCCCAGGTGTGGAACCGCGAAGCCGTGCTCAAGACCACCCGCAAGCGCATCGAGGCTCGGGCACGCGCCGCTGGCCTCTGGGGCGAACTGCCCGGACGCTATAACGCGCGCGACGCCGAGTACGAGCCCGGCGAATCGGCCTGCGTCCACTTCACCACGCTTCATACGCAGCCCTGGCGCCCCTTGCCGGACTGGTACGTCTACGACCGCAATCCGACCGGCTCCCTTTGGTTCGATCTCGAACGGGAAGCGGACGATGCGCACTTCCTTCCGGTCTCGAGCAAGCGGCCGACCAGCGCCTGGCCGGACGTGGCGCTCAGGATCACGTCGCGACCGGACGGTCCCGACCTGGCGGCCCTGCTCGGTCCGGACAACGAGGGCCATGCCGTGGCCGGGCACCGCCGCATCGAGGGCCTGCTCGAACTGCTGCCCGACGGCGACCTGCCCTGGGTCCTCGACCGCCTGTTCCGAACCAGCGAGTCGCTCGACGTCTCGCTCCGCGAGCCGGTCCGGATCCGATTGAATCGTCCGCGCCGGCCCCTGCACTTCTGGATCGAGCAGTTCCGCCAGGCCGAACGGATGAACCCGGGCACGCGGTGGCGGCTGGAGCGCCGGGTCGGTCTGCGCCGCCGCGTCGTGACCGGCGGACCTCGGCGAGCCGGGCCGGTCCTGCTGCTGGCCGGCCGCCGGGCCGCGCCGGTGCGCAAGGCCGAACACCTCGGCCACCTCCTGGCGCGGCGCGGCGCGCGAGACCTGGTCCGCATGAGGCTGCCCGGGTGGCTCTCGCTGGCCTGGACCGCGCTTGCCGGCCGAGGTGTGCTGCGCAAGGCCTTCGAGGAGGCGGCAGTGGTCGTGGCCTCGGGGGGCACCGCGTGCCGGATGGCGCGCCTGCTGGCCGCCCGCTGCGAACAACCGCCGGCACTGGTCCTGATCGGACGCCACGCCGGCCGGGTACCCGAGCATGGCGGAGCGGTGGTCAGCATGACCCACCACCAGCTGCCGCCGCATCCGAACCGGGTCGAAATGCTGGTCGGCTTCGGCCACGAGGACGGTTTCCGGCCGCCGGGAAACTCCGAGCCCTGGCAGGCCTGGCTCGAGGCGCCGCGTCGCGTCGCCCTGCTCGTCGGCCGCCACCCTTCGGGCAGCTGGCCCGCGGCGGAGCTCGAAGAGCTGGCACCGCGCGCGCTGGACTGGGCCGATCGTCGCGATGCTCGCCTCCTGGTCGTCGCGCCGACCGACGCCGGGCGATCCGGCGCCACCCTGGCGAAGCTCGTCGACGGCCGGGCCGACGTCTTCCACGGGCCGGCCGATGCCGACGATCACCCCTACGGCCTCGCACTGGAGCGGGCCGGTGCGCTGCTGGTCGCCGGGGCCGGACCGGGCATGTTCCAGGATGCGCTGTCGGCCGATGCACCGGTGTATTTCTGGCCGGACCGCACCCGCAAGGGGCCCTGGGCCCGCTTCGCCCAACGAGTGGCGGACCGGGCGTTCACGCCCAGCTACAACAAGCGGGGCAGCATTCGCCCCCAGCAGGGCCGGACCTATCTCTGCGCACGTGCGGTGGAGCGGGGTTGGATCCTGCCGCCGACCGGGCTGGATACCTGGCAGTCCACCCTCGTCGAGCGCGGCCTGGCCGCCTGGATCGACGACGAAGCCGTACCGTCCGTGCGCTACCGCGGCGAAACCGACGAGGTCGCCACGGCAGTGGCCGAACGTCTTCACCTCGATTCGGCCGGGCCGCCGCCCCGCGCGTCGAAGAGCCGGCCGCGCCAGGCCCGGCAATGAGCGCGAGCCGCGGCGCCTCGAGCGGACGGAAGCCTCGGGGCCGGGTCGTCGTCGGCGTGGTCGTCGGCCTGATGGCCCTGCCGCTGGTTGCCGGCGGCGCCGGCGATCCGATCTATCGCTGCAAGGACGGGGACACGACGGTGTTCAGCGACCGCCCCTGCGACGAGGCGGCCGAAGTGCATCGACCGCGAGCATCGCTGAGCGTCATCGCGTCGCCCGAATCGCTGGAACAGGTCAAGCAGGCCAACGCGGCCTACCTGGAATCCGTGCAGGCCGAACGAGCGGCGCGACGTGCGGCGAGCGCCGAGCAGGCACGCCGCGAAGCGCGCGCGGCACGCTACGTCCCGCCCGCGGTTCGCAGGGTTGCGGTCGTTCCGGCCTACCCGTACGCTGCGTCGAATCCGCCCGCGCCGGGCCGGACCCGGTCCGTGGGCGCCGATCGCATGGAGGCGCGGCGCGATGCGCCGGAGCGGAGGCTGCGCCGGGCAACCGAGGAGTCCCGCCCGCCGCTGGCCGCCGGCGGACGCCAGCTCGGCGCGCGCCGCGAGGACGACGACGGCTGACGCGCCGCGGCGCACCTCGGCCGATGCCCGGCCCACCCCGACGAATCCCGCCGCTCCCCCCGCGGCGAGAGCTGCCTTACCAGTGGATGCCGCGCATCAGGTGGGCGAACGCCATCTGCTCCTGCGTGACGCTGCGCTCGTCCTTGCCCGGCCGCTCGCCGCGTGCGGCGGCCGAGTCCGGGAACATGCGGTAGGCCGAGTTCATGACGATCTCCGAGATCTTCGGCGCGATGCCGTGCAGCACCTGCCCGAAGATCCCGAGCCGGGTCGCGATGCGCTGGGGCCGGTAGATCACCGCCTGCTTGACCATGTCGGCCGCATCCTCGGGCGTGATCGTCGGGACCGAGTCATAGATCTTGGTCGGCGCGATCATCGGGGTTCGCACCAACGGCATGTTGATCGTCGTGAACGCCACGCCGGTGTCGTTGAACTCGGAGGCAGCGCAGCGCGAGAACGCGTCCAGTGCGGCCTTGGACGCGACATAGGCGGAAAAGCGCGGTGCGTTGGTCAGGACGCCGATCGACGAGATGTTGATGATGTGACCCCGGCGCCGCTCCTCCATCTTCGGCAACAGGCCGAGGATCATTTTCAGCGCACCGAAGTAGTTCAGCTGCATGCAGCGTTCGAAGTCGTGGAACCGGTCGTAGGACAGGTTGATCGAGCGGCGGATCGAGCGGCCCGCGTTGTTGACCAGCACGTCGACGCCGCCGTGCGCCTTGGTGATCCTGGCGCACAGCTTGTCGGCGGCCTCCAGGTCGGCCAGGTCGCAGGTGTAGTGGGTGGCCTTGCCGCCGGCCTTCTCGATCAGGGCCTTGACCTCGAGCAGTTCGCTTTCCTTGCGCGCGATCAGGAGCACGTGCGCGCCCGCCTCGCCCATCATCAGCGCCGTCGCCTTGCCGATTCCGGACGAGGCGCCGGTCACCAGCACGACCTTGTCGCGGACGTGGCCGCTCAGGGACCGGTCGATGAACAGGTCCGGGTCGAGGTGACGCTCCCAGTAGTCCCACAGCACCCAGGCGTAGTCCTCGAGCCGCGGTACCTCGATGCCCGACCCCTTCAGCGCACGCTCTGTTTCCCGGGTGTCGAAGCTGGTCGGGTAATTGAAGAAATTCAGCACGTCGCGGGGAATGCCGAGGTCGCCGAGCACCTGGTTGATGATGCGCCGGACCGGCGGCAGCATGCCCAGGCCCTGCTTGATCGGCTGGGGGATGAAGCTGAACAGGCGCGCGTCGATGCGCATCGACATCAAGGGCGCGTGCGCGGCCTCGGCGAACAGGTTCATCACCTCTCCGATCCGCTTCGGGTTCGGGTCGGTCAGGTGGAAACAGGTGTTGTCCAGCTTCGGCTTGTGCGCGATGTGGTCCATGGCCCGGGCGACGTAATCCACCGGCACCAGGTTCACCCGCCCGCCTTCCAGGCCCAGCGTCGGCACCCAGGGCGGCAGCATCCTGCGCAGTTTCTGGATCAGCTTGAAGAAATAGTACGGACCGTCGATCTTGTCGATCTCGCCGGTTTTCGAATGCCCGACGACCATGCCCGGTCGATAGATCCGCCACGGGATCGGGCATTCCTTGCGGACCAGGCCCTCGGACTCGTGCTTGGTGCGGAAGTACGGATGGTCCAGGTTGCCGGCCTCCTCGAACATGTCCTCCCGGAACAGCCCCTGGTAGAGCCCGGCTGCCGCGATCGACGAGGTGTGATGGAAGCACTTCGCGCCGACCTCCGAGGCGAACTGCATCGCGTGCCGGGTGCCGTCGATGTTCACGGCTTCCTGCGACTCCGCGCTGGCCGAGAGGTCGTAGACGGCGGCGAGGTGGAACACGTGCCTGATCTTTCCGGAGAGCTTTTCGCGGTCGGCCTTCGACACGCCGAGCGCGGGCTTGGTGAGGTCCCCGCTGACGGCCACGACGCGCTTGGCGTCGTCGGCCCAGCGCTCGGCCACCAGGGCATTGAATTTCTTCTTCGAACCGCGCCGGACCAGGACGTGGACGGTGCCCCGACGCTTCAGCAACTGATCGATCAGGTTGCGCCCGATGAACCCGGTCCCCCCGGTGACGAAATAGCCCATGAAACTCTCCTGTGCGGTGGTGTTCCCTCAGCGGTCTAGGATAGCCGCAAGGCCGGGCCGAACACCAGCGCTCGAGCCCCGCCGTTGACCGCGAAGCGGGTGCGTGCTAGAAGGACAGGCAAACGCGACGCAACCGAAGGGACCCGATGTGAGCGATCTGAACGAGGAATTCGAAGCGGCGGCCGTGCGCGTCAAGCAACTGGACGAGCGGCCGGACAACGACACGCTGCTGAAGCTCTACGCGCTGTACAAGCAGGGCGCCGAAGGCGACGTCAGCGGCGAAAAGCCGGGCTTCTTCGATTTCGTCGGCGTCGCGAAGTACGAGGCCTGGGAGAAGCTCCGGGGGACCGAGCAGGACGAGGCCAAGAAGCGCTACATCGCCCTGGTCGATTCCTTGACCGGCTGACGCGGCAGGCGCACCGTTGTCAGGACCTCCCGGGCCGTGACCCGCCCGAACACGCGCGAGCGGATTCTCGAAACCGCGCTCGACCTGTTCAACCACGACGGCGAGGCCGCGACGACCACCAACGCGATCGCCGACACGCTGGACATCAGCCCCGGCAACCTGCACTACCACTTCCGGACCAAGCAATCGCTGGTCGATGCGCTGTTCGAGCGCTTCGAGCAGCGCATGCTCGCCCTGCTCTCGGACGACGCACCCGACCGCATCGAGATCGACGACGCCTGGCTGTTCCTGCACCTGGTGTTCGAGACGATCGCGGAGTATCGCTTCATCTATCGCGACCTGACCGACCTCTGCCACCGCTACGACGGCCTCCACCGCCGCATGCGCGGCATCCTGCGGCTGGCGATGCGCACCGCCGACCTGATGCTCGAAGCGCTGGGCCGCAGCGGCGAGATGGCCATCGACGACGACGCGCGCGAAACGCTGGTGCGCACCATGATCCTGGTCGCCAGCTACTGGATCGCGTTCGACACGGTGCTCGAACCCGAAGCCGAGGCCCGCCCCGACCGCGCCGCATGGCAGGTCATGAGCCTGGTCAGCCCCTACCTCGAGGGCGATGCGCGAGTCGCGTTCGAGCAGCTGGGCCGCGCCTACCGACGCAGTTGACCGGCGAACAGGACAGGAATCCGGACAAAAAAAACCCGGGCCGAAGCCCGGGTAAAAAAGCAGCATGTGGTGGAGCGCGATTCGAGCCGGCTCCGGCTGCTTCGGGGTAGACCTGGGGATCAGGAGGCGTCGGAGCCCGACGCCTTCTGGGAAGTCTTCTTGGCCACCTTCTTCTTGGCCGCCTTCGGCGCGCCTTCGGCCTTCGCCAGCTCGCGCACGCGGGTGTTCAGTTCCTGCACGCGCTTGCTGAGCTCCTGGATTTCGTCGCTGGTCGGCACGCCGAGCTTGGACAGGGCGCGGGCAACGCGCTCCTCGAACACCTTCTCGAGCTTGTCCCAGTTGGTGCGTGCCTGCTCACGGGCCTTGCCGACCCGGCCTTCGACGTCGCTCTTCACGCCGCCGACGGCGTCTTCGGCCATCTTGCGGCCCTTGCCTTCGAGCTTGCGGCCTTCGGAGACCAGGCGCTCGAACAGCTTGGAGCTCTCGCTGATGACCTTTCCGGTCTGTTCGTTGACCAGCTTGCCGCCCTTGCGGACCAGGTTGACGCCTTCATCCTGGGCCATGGCGAAAGCGCCCAGGCCAGCCAGCCAGATTTCATGCGCGTTGTCCTGCGCCCGGCCGATGGACGAGCTGGGCTTGCGAGCGGCCGTCTTGCGAGCGACCTTCTTCTTGGACACCTTCTTCTTTGCAGTCTTCTTCGCCATGTCGATTACCTCGTTGGTTCTGGAGAGCGAATGAGTCAGTTGACACACAATCTAGCAGCGGTTTCTAGAGCGGTCACACTAGAATGGCGAACGACCGGCTCAGCAGGCAGAATGGGCGTCGGAAACCGCAGCGACCCATCGAACCGCAAGGAGACGACATGGATACCGGGAACTGGGCCGAAATCGACCTCGACACGGCGGACTTCGCCTACGAGGACGCCGCGCTGAAGAAGGCGTGGAGCCGCCTGCACGCCGGCGATCGTCAGCCCTGGCCGGACGATCCCGACCTGCAGGACGGCTGGCGCGCGTTCCATGCGGGCGATTTCGCCGGCGCCGTCGACGCCGCACTTGCGGTGGGCGGTGACGGTCACGTGCTGGCCAACAAGGCCTCCGGCATCTACGCCGATTATCTCGAAGAAGACGACGACGTCAGGCAGGCGATCTACCAGGCAGGCATCGTTCGCGCCGAAGCCGCCATCAAGGCGGAACCCGAGCAGCCGAACGCCCACTATTTCCACGCCTACCACCTGGGGCGCTACAGCCAGTGCATTTCGGTCGCCAAGGCGCTGAGCCAGGGCCTCGGCGGAAAGATCCGGACCTCGCTGGACCGCGCCCTGGACCTGGCCCCCGATCACGCCGAGGCGCATACGGCCATGGGCCTCTACCATGCCGAAATCATCGCCAAGGTCGGCAAGCTGGTGGGCTCGATGACCTACGGCGCCAGCGCCGACAAGGCCATCGAGCACTTCGAGGAATCCATCCGCCTGACCGACGCCCCGATCGCCTGGATCGAGTACGGAAACGGCCTGTACCTGCTCTACGGGGACAAGAAGGTCGACGAATCGAACGACGCCTACGCGAAAGCCGCGGCGATGAAACCGATCGATGCCATGCAGGCCCTGGACGTCCGCTTTGCGTCCGACTCCCTGACCTGACTCGAGGCACTACCGAACGTTCGGGGCCCGGTCCTTAGATGATGGACGCGAAGACCGCAAGGAACACTGCAAGGTCGCAAAGAAGGTTCGAATAAAAAAGAAGTGACTGGGCGAAACCGGAGAGACCTGACCCGCCTGACCTGCCCCGCACCACCATGCCAGGGGAGTCTTGTCCGCGTTCATCTGCGTTCATCTGCGGTTTCAACCGCCTTTGCATCTGCAGGTTCCTGACCCCGGCTAATCTTCGGCCCCGATCTCGTCCAGCCACGCCTGGTACTGGTTCTCCACTTCCTGCGGGCTGCGATCGGCGTCCGGGCCGAGCATCATGACCAGGGCCAGCAGGTTCTCGAATTCGTGTCCGAAGCGCTCGACGATCCGCTGGGGATCGGGCACGCGCTTGTTGTCACTGATCACGCCGCAGTAGACCTTGTCGTTGTAGCTCAGGATGCTGATGCCCATGCCGATCGACTCGCTCTGCGGCACCCAGAACATCATCTGGTCGATCTCGGCCCCGGCCAGGTACAGCGACTGCCGGGGACCCGGAACGTTGGTCAGCACGGTCGTTGCCTTGCGAGCGAACAGCTCCAGCGCGGCCTTCTGGACCACCAGCGGGGCCATGCCGACGGTGGCGAGGAGACCGAGCGAGACCGTAGCCTGCTTGGACTTCTTCAGGCGGTGCATGTTCTCGGCAACGCGATAGACCCGGGCCAGCGGATTGGCCTCCCAGATCGGCAGGTCGAGGAACACGGTACCGAAATGATTGCCGAGGTCCTTGGCGTGTTCCAGGGGCCGCAGGTTGACCGGGATGGTCGCGCGAATCTCGAGCTCGCAGGGGTCGTCGCCGTAGTCGAGCAGGTACTGGTGCAGCGCGCCGGTCATGATGCCGATCAGCACGTCGTTGACGGTGCAGCCCAGGGCGTGGCTCAGGGCCTTGACCTCGCCGAGCGGCAGCGGCTGGGTCCACGCCACCTTCTTGCGCACGCCCAGCTTGCCCTTGAAGCGCGACGGCGGATCGTCGTTGAGCAGCAGCAGCGTGGCCAGTTCGGACAGGATCTCCGAACCGGCGTCGGCGTAATCGGCCGCCTGCGACGGATCGCGGATCAGGGAAGAGGCTTCCTCGACCAGCTTGTAGCCGAGGTGCTGCACCGCGTCGATCCCCTCCCGGGCCGGCTCGAGCAGGCGCTTGAACACGTTCGACTCGCGTGCCCGATGGCGCTGCCACTGCTCGGGATGGACGAGCTCCAGCGAATCCCCCCGATCGCTGTCGGTCAGGGACAGCATGACCTGGACCAGCGCGATGCCGTCGGCATAGCAGTGGTGGATCCGGGTGATCAGGGCCGGCCCTTCGACGTAGTTCTCGACGTAGTGGAACTGCCACAGCGGCCGGTACTGGTCCAGCGGCGTCGAGGCAAGCTCGGAGACGAATTCCTCCAGCTCGGCCCGGCCCGCGTCGCCCGGCAGCGCGATGCGCCGGATGTGCGAGGTCAGCTCGAAATCCTCGTCCTCTTCCCAGAACGCACCGCGCGCGGTCTGCACGGCCTTGTGCCGGAACCGGGGAAAGGCAAGGAAACGCGAGGCCACGACTTCCTTCAGCGATTCGTAGTCGACCGCGTCCCGGAACACGATCACGCCAGTGATCATCATCAGGTTGGTCGGCTGCTCCATGCGCAGCCACGCGGTATCGACCTTGGCGATCGGATGACGGGTCGGAGGGCTCACGGGGAGGGAATCCGGGTGACGAGGCTTGCGAGGATTCTTTCACGCACCCCGCAAGGGGTCAACTGCGCCGACAGGCTCGGTGACCGAATGGCGATGGAAGAAGGTCAGAACCAGGCTGTCCACAGATGAACACAGATAAACACAGATGAACTTCAAGAAGCACGGGATTGGCATGCAGCGCCGGTGGCCCTCTGCTCCGTCCTCGAGTCGCTGGGTGCTCTCGCAGATGCCTTCGGGCCCGCATCGAAGCTTTTTTCTTTTCAATCCGTGTTCATCCCTGTTCATCTGTGGACAACCCGCCTTAAACTCTTCTCCGATCTGCCCTGCCCCTCACGCCCGAAACGAAACGTGCCCGCTCGGGGCGGGCACGTTCCGGGGTCCTGCTTGCGTGGACGTTACGGCGTGGTGAAGGTCTCGACCTGCACGGCGTTGCCGGCAGCATCGGCCTCGCCGATGTCCAGCGGCAGGTAGTCGTTGACCAGCCAGCGCATCAGCTGGTTGGTGTAGAAGGGGCTCAGCAGGATCCCGCTGCGGCCGCCGGGAATGATCTCGTCGACCACCGGACCGGAATCGGTGACTTCGGCGACCACCCGGCGCGCCGGCCCCGACCCGAACATGAAGTCGTTGACGCCGTCGGCGCGAGCGCTGTGGCCCGATGCATCGACCACGTCGAAGCCGCCGGAGCGCGCCACGCCCGGCAGGCCCGGTCCGACCTGGGTCAGCCCACCGCCGTTCGGCACGTTGAACGGATCGGCGCCCAGCGGGTGGTCGAACACGATGCGGTGCAGCAGGCCCCACCGGTAGTCGTCCTGGTCGGTGGAGTTGCCGAAAGCCGGCGCGAACTCGTCGCTGGCCAGCAGCTCCAGCGCATCGTTCAGGCTGGCCAGCAGCACGACATCGCGCGCCGTGGCCATGTCGGGGGCCTCCGGCACATTGAAGAACGGAATACCGGACGCGCCGATGCCCATGTTGGTCTCGAAGCTCTGCAGCAGGTTCATGAATGCCCGGTTGGCCACCCGGCTGCTCGGCAGCACTTCCTGCAGGCCGATCGCGCTCAGGGTGCCGTCGATGGTGTTGGCGATCGCCTGACCGCGGAAGGTCGAGTAGATCGTTGCGGCGACGCTGTTGTCGATCTCGGCCGCGTCGGGCTCCGGCAGGTTCATCGGGTCGTCGCCCGGGTCGAAGCCCTGCTGGATCCCGGTCGGCGTCGAGAAGTCCCACGCCGCCAGCCGACCGACCGCTTCCTGGATCGCCGGGCTCAGCGCGAACTGGGCCAGCCCGGGCCACGCACCCTCGGCGGTGGCATTGTCGAAGGCCTGGACGATGTAGGGCACCACGATCTCGGCGTCGAGCATCTGGTTGTTGGCCTGCAGCGCCTTGATGTCGTCGACCGTGATCGGGTCACCGGAAGCGATCAGCGACTGAAGGACGCGGTCGATCCGGCCCTGGCGCAGTCCGGGGTACGCGGCGCCGAGGTAGTAGATGCCGTTGGCGCCAGGGCGCAGCTGGTTCAGGGGATTGTTGTCCAGCGTGTTGCCGACCGGGTCGTTGTTGGCGTTGGCGATGTAGCCGGATTCCGGATTCACGATCTGCGGCATCTCGTCCATCGGCAGCGCGGCGAAATCGATGCCGCGCGTGACCGGGGCGCCGTCGACCGGCAGCCACTCGTGATTCAGCGCGCCGGTACCGTCGCGAAGCAGGAACGGCGGCACGCCGCCGTCGACCGTGTTGCTCTGCAGGTCGGCCCGCAGCGGCACGGTGCCGGTGGTGAAATAGGCGATGTTGCCCTCGACGTCGGCGTAGGCGAAGTTCTGGCCGCCGATCGTGAAGTCGCTCAGGCCGTCGCGGAATTCCTCGAGGTCGGTCGCCCGCGCCCATTTCCGGAACGTCGACAGCTCGAAGGTCGGGCCCCACCCCGTGTACTGGACCGAAACACCGGTGGTCGCCGTCGGCTGGGCGACGATCGGCCCGTTGTTGCGGCGCGGGACCAGGAACGAGATGCCGCCGGCGTCGTAGCCGACGTTTGCCCGGGAGATGTTGTCGTTCTCGCCGTCGCCGACCCCGTTGACGAAGTAGGACTGGAACACGTAGCGGACCGGCTCGGGCTCGCCGTTGTGGATCGTGTGCGTCGGCAGGCCGAAGTTGTTGACCAGGAATTCTTCCTGGTAGTAGTCGGTCACGTCGTTGGAATTGACCGTCGAGCCCCAGCAGATGTGGGTGTTGCAGCCCTGGATGACCAGCGGCGTGCCGGCGAAGGCCACCCCGCTGACCGCCACGTCCTCGTCGAGGATGACCAGGTTCTCCTTGGTGAAGGTCGACGGCATGTCCAGGCCCAGGTGCGGATCGTTGGCCAGGATCGGGAAGCCGCTTTCGGTCACGTCACCGGACACCACGAACCAGTTGGACCCGGCCGGTTCCTCGGCCCGGGCGATCGACGGGCCGATCACCGGAAGCTGCTGCAGCGCATCGACGTGCTGCTTCAGGGCGTCGCGCAGCGCGTCGGCTCCCGGCGCTGCGCGGAAGATCATCGGCGAGGTGTTCTTGCCGGCCGTGGAACCGCCCGGCACCGGGATGATGCCGGCATCGGCGAACCAGGTCGGGATCGAGACGCGATCGTCCTCGGGCGCGGTCCGCACGATGTCCTCGAAGAACAGCGCGGTGCCGTCGAAGCCGACGAAGTCGCCGACGCCCTGGTAGGTCAGGAGCTGTACCGTGAGGTCGGCGTCGTCGCTGTCGAAGGACAGCTGGAAGGCCAGCAGCTTGCCGATCGCCAGCGAATCCAGCGGCGACCAGGGCTCCGCGGCCGTGAGCTCGAGCGGGCCGTACTCGGGCGGCAGCGGGTTGCTGGCCAGCCACTGGTTCACGCCGTCGGCGTAGGCGCGGACCCAGCCCTTTTCTTCGGGGTCAAGGCCGGCCCAGGTGGCCAGCGCGGCGCGGCGCAGGCCGAGCGTGCGCAGCTGGATGTCGTTGCCCAGCGCGCCCTGGCCGAGCAGCTCGGCCAGGGTGCCGGACGCCGCGCGGCGCAGGAAATCCATCTGGAAGAAACGGTCGCGGGCATGCAGGTAGCCCTGCACGAAGGTCACGTCGGCCTCGGTTTGTCCGACGATCGTCGGAATCCCGTCGGCATCGGTGTACACGGTGACATCGTCGCCCAGCCCGGGGACCTCGACGGTCTGGGCGGCCGCCGACAGCGGCATCGACAAGGATACGGCCAGGGCCGCGGTGGTCACCCAGGCCGGTGCGAACGCACGGCCGAGCAGCGTCTGGATCTTGTTCATGGATCTACCCCGTTCTTTTATGGTTGTCCCCGGGCACCGGACGCCCGGCAGCCTTCGATTATTGCACAGCCGTGAAGCAGCTCACACCTCGGCGATCGAGGCGTGACCGAACCGCCGCTACAGGCGGGTCCGGACTTCGATGAGTTCGGGGAAGAACCGCAGCTTCAGCGCGCGCTCGAGGAAGTCCACGCCGCTCGATCCCCCGGTGCCGGTCTTGTAGCCGATCACCCGCTCGACGGTCTTGAGGTGCCGGTAGCGCCAGAGCTGGAATGATTCCTCGACGTCGATCAGGCGCTCGCAGAGGGCGTATTCGG
The DNA here is from genome assembly GCA_019800895.1 of Halomonas denitrificans. Lineage (NCBI taxonomy): Bacteria > Pseudomonadati > Pseudomonadota > Gammaproteobacteria > Oceanospirillales > Halomonadaceae > Halomonas > Halomonas denitrificans. Next base: position 695,684 of record JAHVKF010000003.1, on the reverse strand, counting down.
ACCACCAGCGATTCGGGTGGCGGTAGATGCCGACCAGCACGTCGGCCAGGTCGGAGGAGAACTCGTGCGGCTCCGACCAGTCGCGATCGACCAACTCGGCGGGCACGTCGAGCCCGCGCCGCGCCAGGTAGCCGATGAAGGCGTCGTAGAGCGACGGGGATTCGAGAATCCGTTTCAGCTCGTCCCGGACATCGGGCTTGTGATCGAAGACCCGGATCAGGTCCGCGTTCTTGTTGCCGAGCAGGAATTCGACCGAGCGGTACTGGAACGACTGGAAACCCGAGGAGCTGCCGAACACGCCGCGGAACTGGATGTATTCACTGGGCGTGAGGGTCTCGAGCACGCCCCACTGGTCGAACAGCTGCTGCTGGATCAGCTTGACCCGGGCCAGGATCTTCAGGCACGGCGAAGCGTCGTCCTCTTCGAGATTGCGGATCGCGGCCTTGAGTTCGTGGATGATCAGCTTGAACCAGAGCTCGGCGGTCTGGTGCTGGATGATGAACAGCATCTCGTCGTGATGCTGCGGCTCGCTGAGCGGGAACTGGGCGTCGAGCACCCGGTCCAGTCCCAGGTAGCTGTGGTAGTCGAGCCGGTCGCCGAGATCCGTGTGGATCCCGTCCTCCAGGTCGCGCCGATTGGGCCTCGATTCGTCGTGCGCCATGCGGAATCCGGTCCGGGTTCGAGTCTGCCGGTCAGTGTACCGCCCCCCGTCGGGCACGGGTATAATGCGGGGCTGGCTTCGGCCCGCCCCCAGGACACGCCAAGATGTTCATCGGGCGCCGGTCGTGAAACCCTGATCCGTAGACTAATGAGGTTTCTCATGGCGGCAACCATCGCCTCGTTCAAGGTCGACTATTTCCAGTTCCTCGACGCCGAGGGACGGCTGGTCGACGGCGTCCAGGTCCCGGCGCTGGCGCGCGACGTCAAGCAGCTGGTCGGCCTGTACCGACTCATGACGCTCACCCGCGTGTTCGACAAGAAGGCCGTGGCGCTGCAGCGCACGGGCAAGCTCGGCACCTACGCCTCCTGCCTCGGCCACGAGGCCGCCCACGTCGCGATCGGCTCCGCCATGCGCGACGAGGATTGCTTCGCGCCGATGTACCGCGAGTACGCCGCGCAGTTCTACCGCGGCGTCAAGATGTCGGACGTGCTGATGTACTGGGGCGGCGACGAACGCGGCAACGACTTCTCCGGCCCGAAGCACGACTTCCCCTGGTGCGTGCCGATCGCGACCCAGTGCCTGCACGCGGCCGGCGCGGCCATGGCCTACAAGCTGCACGGCCAGCCGCGCGTCGCGGTGACCGTGGTCGGCGACGGCGGGTCCTCGAAGGGCGATTTCCTCGAGGCGATCAACGCCGCCAGCGCTTGGAAACTGCCGCTGGTCCTCGTCATCGTCAACAACCAGTGGGCGATCTCGGTACCGCGCGGCAAGCAGAACACGGCGCGCACGCTGGCCCAGAAGGGAATCGCCGGTGGGCTCCCGTCGATCCAGGTCGACGGCAACGACCTGATCGCATCGCGCTGGGCCATGGACAAGGCCATTGCTGCGGCCCGCGAGGGCCGAGGCGCCTCGGTGATCGAGATGGTCACCTACCGCCTGTCCGATCACACCACGGCCGACGACGCACGCCGCTACCGCGAGCAGGACGAGGTCGACTCGGCCTGGAAGAACGAACCACTGCTGCGGCTGCGCAAGTACCTGGTCGACCAGGGCGCCTGGGACCAGGTCAAGGAAGAAGAGCTGCTGGCCGAGTGCGCCGAACGCGTCCAGGGCGCGGTCGACGAGTACCTGGACCGCGTGAACAACGACCCGCAACCGATCGACGCGATGTTCGACTACATGTTCAAGAACCTGCCGCATCACCTCGAAGAGCAGCGCGAGATCGCGCGACGCTTCCCGGCCAAGGGAGGGAGCCACTGATGGCCGAGATCACTCTAGTCGAAGCCGTGACGCTGGCCCTGGCGCACGAAATGGAGCAGGACCCGACCGTGGTCGTGTTCGGCGAGGACGTCGGCGTCAACGGCGGTGTGTTCCGCGCCACCGCGGGCCTGCAGCAGAAGTTCGGCGACGAGCGCGTCATCGACACGCCGCTGGCCGAAGTGATGATCGCCGGCATGGCCGTGGGCATGGCCGCCCAGGGCATGAAGCCGGTGGTCGAGGCCCAGTTCGAGGGCTTCATGTACCCGATGGTCGACCACGTGGTCAACCACGCCGCTCGGCTGCGGCACCGCACCCGGGGCCGGATGAGCTGCCCGGCCGTGTTCCGTGCCCCCTGGGGCGGCGGCATCCACGCACCCGAGCACCATTCCGACAGCAACGAAGCGACCTGGGCCCACTTCCCGGGCGTGCGGACCGTGATCCCGTCATCGCCGAGCCGCGCCTACGGCCTGCTCCTGGCCGCGATCCGTGACCCCGATCCGGTGGTGTTCCTCGAGCCGAAGCGCATCTACCGCTGGCAGCGCGAGGAGGTCGTCGACGACGGCGAGGAATTGCCGCTCGATGTCTGCTTCGTGCTCCGCGACGGCACCGACGTGACCCTGGTGACCTGGGGCGCGATGGTCAAGGAAACGATGGAAGCCGCGGTGGCGCTGGAGAAGGAAGGCGTCAGCGCCGAGGTGATCGACGTCGCGACGGTCGCGCCGATCGACATGGAAACGATCCTCGAGTCGGTCGAGAAGACCGGCCGCTGCGTGATCGTCCACGAGGCGCCGAAGCATTGCGGCGTCGGCGCCGAGATCGCCGCCGGCCTCGCCGACAGCGGCATCTTCCACCTCAAGTCCCCGATCAAGCGGGTGACCGGCTACGACACCATCATGCCGCTCTACCGCAGTGAAATGAACTACATGCCGAGCGCGGAACGCATCGTGCACGCGGCCAAGGAAACGCTGGAGTACTCATGAAGACATTCAACCTCCCCGACCTCGGCGAAGGCCTGCCGGATGCCGAGATCGTCGAGTGGCTGGTCGCCGAAGGTGACCAGGTCAAGGTCGACGACCCGATCGTCTCCATGGAAACCGCCAAGGCCGTGGTCGAAGTGCCTTCCCCCTATACCGGTACGGTGACCAAGTTCCACGGCCAGGCCGGCGACGTGATCAAGACCGGCGCCCCGCTGGTCGAGTTCGATACGGGCGAAGGCGGATCGGACGCCGGGAAGCCGGCGGAAGACGAAAAGGCCGACGCGCGCTCCGACGATGCGAGCGAGAAGGCCAACGAAAAGGCGACCGAACCGGCCGCGGACGATGCCGGCCAGGGCGAGTCCGAAGAACGCGCCGACACCGGCACCGTGGTCGGCAACGTGACGACCTCGGACGAAGTGGTCCGGCAGAGCCACTCCACGGTCGGCGGGGTCAAGGTGACGCCGGCGGTCCGGGCTCTCGCCCGCAAGCTCAAGGTGGATCTCGGCGATGTCGAACCGACCGGCCCCGACGGGGTCGTGACCTCGGCCGACGTCCGCAAGGTCGCCGAAGGCGGCCCGAAGCGCAAGGCCGATCGTGAGGACACGCCGGCCCCGAGCCCGGCGCCGGCGCCCGCCCCTGCACCGGCTCCGGCCCCTGCACCGGCCGAAGCGAGCGGCGACTGGGAACCGATCCGCGGCACCCGCCGGACCATGGCCCGTGCGATGAGCGAATCGCACGCCCGGGTCGTGGCCACCACGATCATGGACGACGCCGACATCCACGCCTGGCGGCCGGGCGAGGACATCACGGTCCGCCTGCTGCGCTCCCTGTGGGCCGGCGCCCAGGCCGAGCCGGGCCTGAATGCGTGGTACGACGACGAGCAGAACATGCGCATGATCCACAAGGGCATGCACGTCGGCATGGCCGTCGACACTGCCGACGGCCTGTTCGTCGCGCGCCTGCGGGACGTGCACTCGTCCGACCACAAGGGCCTGCGCTCGGAGATCAACCGCCTGCGCGACAATGCGAAGAACCGGTCGATCCCGCCGGAGGACCTGAAGGACTACACGATCATGCTGTCGAACTTCGGCGTGTTCGCGGGCCGCTACGCGACCCCGATCATCAACCCGCCGTGCGTCGCGATCGTCGCGGCCGGCGTGCTCCGGCACGAGGTGGTGCCGGTGATGGGCGGCATGGAAGCACACCGCATGCTGCCGCTGTCGCTGACCTTCGATCACCGGGTGTGCACGGGGGGCGAAGCGGCGCGGTTCCTGAAAGCCATGATCGCGGACCTCCAGAAATCGGATTGAGGCTACTGCGCCGGCCTCTGGCGGCGTTCGGCGGTGCTCGGAATCCTCATGCACAGCAGTGCATTCCGGTTCCTCCGCTCCGACGCCCACCGCCAGAGGCCCGCCCGCTACGCCTCAATTCCGATTTCGCCGCAAAGACCCGTCGCTAAGGTGGAGGCGACAGCGATGCAGTATTTCCGTCATCCTTCTGCGCTAGGTTTGTCGCTTTCGTGAACGAGATCTTCTGATGCGCGTCAGTATTTTCGGGACGGGATACGTGGGGCTGGTGACCGGGGCCTGCCTGGCCGAGGTCGGCAACCACGTGGTCTGCATGGATATCGACGCGGACAAGGTCGCGCGGCTGGAGCGCGGCGAGATTCCGATCTACGAGCCCGGCCTCGAGGCGCTGGTCGAGCGCAATCACGCCGCCGGGCGCCTGGCCTTCACCACCGATGCCGACCACGCGACCCGCCACGGCGAGATCGTGTTCATCGCCGTCGGCACGCCTTCGGACGAGGACGGCTCGGCCGATCTCCGCGCCGTGCTGGCCGTCGCCCGCGGCATCGGGCGCAGCCTGAGCGATGCCCAGCTGGTCGTCACCAAGTCGACGGTACCGGTCGGTACCGCGAACAAGGTCCGCGAAGCCCTTCGCGAGGCCGGCGACGGCAGCTTCGAGCCCCGCGTCGCGTCGAACCCGGAATTCCTGAAGGAAGGCGCGGCGGTCAAGGACTTCATGAATCCGGACCGGATCATCATCGGCGTCGCCGATGACGCCTCGGAACGCCAGCTTCGCCTGCTCTACGCGCCGTTCAACCGCAATCACCAGAAGATCGTCAGCATGGACATCGCCTCGGCCGAGCTGACCAAGTACGCCGCCAACGCGATGCTGGCGACCAAGATCTCGTTCATGAACGAACTGGCGAACCTCGCCGAGGACGTCGGCGCCGACATCGAGCGCGTCCGCATCGGCATCGGCTCGGATCCGCGGATCGGCTACCACTTCATCTACCCCGGCGTGGGCTTCGGCGGATCGTGCTTTCCCAAGGACATCCGCGCGCTGGCCCGCACCGCCCACGACCACGGGCGACCGGCGCGCATCCTCGACGCGGTCGAGGCCGTCAACCAGGCCCAGAAACAACGCCTGTTCGAGAAGATCACCGCCCGCTTCGGCGAGGACCTGTCCGGCCGGACCTTCGCGATCTGGGGCCTGGCGTTCAAGCCCGAGACCGACGACATCCGCGAGGCGCCGGCCCGGGTCCTGCTCGAAGCGCTGTGGGATGCCGGTGCCCGGGTCCGGGCCCACGACCCGAAGGCGATGGACGAAATCCGCCGGGCCTACGGCGATCGCGACGACCTCGCGCTGTTCGACGACCCCTACGACGCGCTCGACGGCGCCGATGCGCTGGCCGTGGTCACCGAGTGGAAGGCGTTCTGGAGCCCCGACTTCGAGCGAATCCGGACCACCCTGGTCCAGCCCGTGATCTTCGACGGACGCAACATCTACGACCCGGTCGAGCTGGCCGCCCTCGGCTTCGAGCACGAATCGATCGGGCGCGCTGCCGGCACCGGTGCCGGCGACAGCGCTGGCCACGACGACGCCTGAGGCCAAGCCGCCTCGGGTGGCGTGTTCGGGGCCCGGAATCCGTTCCAAGGTTGCACGGTCTTGCCGCTTGCGGCTATAACGGTGCGCATCGCCTTCAAACGATTTCGGATTCTTCCGGGAGCCCCAATGAAACAGTGGATCACCTCGTTCGTCGTCGCGTTCGTCCTGTTCGCGACCGTCTCCGAAGCCTTCGCCCAGTCGGGCACCACGGTCCGGGTCCGCGAAAGCTCGAACCGCAGCATCGCCGACGCCCAGGCCGACGCCTACAACGGACCGAAAGCACGGATCGCCGTTGCCCGCTTCGAGAACAAGACCGCGGACTCCCAGAACTGGTGGAGCCCCTCGATCGGCGACGGCATGGCCGACATGCTGACCACCGCACTGGTCAATTCGGGTCGCTACATCGTGCTGGAGCGCGAAGCGCTGGACGACGTGATGGGTGAGCAGGACCTCGGCGCCTCGGGCCGCGTGCGTTCCGACACGGCCGCCGCCATCGGCGAGATCGAAGGCGCCGAACTGCTGATCGTCGCTGCCGTGACCGAGTTCGACGGCAACAGCGGCGGCACCTCGGGCAGCCTGGGCGGCAGCCGGATCGGCCGTGCCTTCGGCGCGATCGCCGGCGGCTCCCGCTCGGCGCACATGGCCATCGACCTTCGCGTCGTCGACGCCACGACGAGCCGCGTGCTGGCCGCCACCAGCGTCGAAGGCGAAGCCAAGGACTTCAATCTCGGCGGTGCGCTGGGCGGCTACACCGGCAGCTATGCACTGGGCGGCTCGCTTTCGGGCTGGAGGAACACCCCGCGCGAGAAGGCGCTGCGCGCCGTGATCGAAGGCGCCGTCGACTACGTGATTTCCGTGACGCCGCCGCAGATGATGCGCTACGGCGCCAACGGCCAGCCCAGCGGGCAGCCCGGCGGTCAACCAACAAGCAGCGGCGGCTCCGCCTCGGCGTCGTCCGGCGGCGACCGGGTCGTCGTAACCGCCGGCTCGCTCGATGCCCACCAGGGCCCGAACCCGAGCAGCCCGGTCGTGTTCACGCTCAGCTCCGGGGCCATCGTCGAGGCCGCCGTGCGCGCAGGCGCATGGATCCAGGTCCGCGACGACCAGGGCCGCACCGGCTGGGTATCCGCCGACGGAACGCTGGACGTCCAGTAGACCGGAACGCAGCACCCGATCCGTTCAATCGACCACCGAGGTTCCAGGGAGGGAATCGAAATGAAGACATTCGCTCGCAACAGCATTCTCCGAACGACACTCGCCGGTGCGCTCGCCGCGCTGGTGCTCACCGGCTGCCCGACCGCCGGCACGACCACCAATGTCCGCGAAAGCTCGGGCACCAACATGGCCGACGTCCAGGCCGAGGCCTACAACGGACCGAAGGCGCGAATCGCCGTTGCGCGCTTCGAGAACAAGACCGCCGATTCCTACAACTGGTACAGCCCGTCGATCGGCGACGGCATGGCGGACATGCTGACCACCGCGCTGGTCAACTCGGGGCGCTTCATCGTCCTCGAGCGCGAAGCGATCGACGACGTGCTCAGCGAACAGGACCTCGGCGCTTCGGGACGGGTCCGCGGCGACACGGCGGCAGCGATTGGCGAGATCGAGGGCGCCGAGCTGCTGGTCGTTGCAGCAGTGACGGAATTCGCGGCCGATTCCGGCGGCACCCAGGGCCGGATCGGCGGCGGCAACGTCGGCCGGGTGCTCGGTGCGCTGGCCGGCGGGTCGCGCTCGGCCCACATGGCCATCGATCTTCGCGTCGTCGACGCCAGGACCAGCCGCGTGCTGGCCGCGACCAGCGTCGAGGGCGAGGCCCGCGACTTCAACATGGGCGGCGCCCTGGCCGGCTACACCGGCAGTTATGCGCTCGGAGGCTCGCTCTCCTCCTGGAAGAACACGCCGCGCGAGAAAGCGCTCCGCCAGGTGATCGGCGAGGCCGTGAACTACGTCATCTCCGTCACGCCGCCGGCGATGATGCGCTACGACCAGTACGGCAACGTCGTCGGCAGCGGCGGGTCGTCGTCCGGCGCTTCTGCTTCGACCGGGGAGCGGGTGGTCATCACCGCCAGCTCGCTGAACGTCCGCCAGGGCCCGGGCACGAGCAACCCGGTCGTGTTCTCGCTGGCCTCCGGCGACATGGTCGACGTGCTCGGTCGGGCGAGCGGCTGGGTGAACATCCGCACCGCCGACGGCCAGGAAGGCTGGGTCTCGGAGCAGTTCGTACTCGAAGTGCAATGATTCCCTGCGCGCGATAACGCGCGCTCAGCTCGACGATCGAAGCCCGGCCGTGTGCCGGGCTTCTTTCTTTTCGGTCAGTGGCTGTTCGATCGTGGGGGCGTGGCGCCGGCCGCGCGGCTGGCGTACCGAGGCCAGGCTGGCCTCTCGTACCGCCGAATCAAAAAAGCGTTTCGCCACGCGGGCTTCGCCCGCTTGCTGGCGAGGTACTCTTGACAATCGCCTCAAAAGTACCCAAAGGCGCTTGTACAAGCGGTGCGAGGAGCGCGGGGTTGCCCGTCAGGCCGCGCTGTGGCGCAGAAAATCGCTTTGTGCGCCGAGACACGAGATGCTGTCGAGCGCCAGTCGTTGGCTACCGGGAGAGGAATCGAAGCCCGATCCGCTCGTCGGACGGAACGCTTCGAGATCGGTGCCCGACCGGAGCGCTTCCCTCACGGCGCCCACCGTGGGTAATCCAGGAGGTTGCGACCAACAGCCTTTCCTCTCCCGAGGCCGACCAGCGAGTATCGTCGCCACGGCGCATCCAGGAAAACTCGCCCCTCGATACGACCCGCTTTTCGAGAGCGCTTTTGCCTTCTTTTGTCGCGCCTGACAAAAGAAGGTCGCCCGCAAGCGCGAAGCGCGGGGCGAAATGCAGTTCGGGGTTGGTTTTGGTTCTCGATCAAAAAGCGGAACCAATAGCGCATCGCCTCACGGGATTCGCCTACCGAACGGAGGGACGGAGCCCGACAGCCTCGGTCGGCACCGCGTCACCGACAACCACGTACCCCGAAAACCACCCTACTCGTCGAACTTCAGATGCCGAACCGACTGGCCCTCGTCGCGGATCTCGCGCAGCGCGTCGATGCCGATCTCGATCTGGGCATCGACGTACTGCTCGGTGATCGCGCGGTCGCTGGCGTCGGTCTTGACGCCTTCGGGCACCATCGGCTGGTCCGAGACCAGAAGCAGCGCGCCGGTGGGGATGCGGTTGGCGAAGCCCGTGACGAAGATCGTCGCGGTTTCCATGTCGATGGCCATGCAGCGTGTCCGACGCAGGTATTTCTTGAATTTCCGGTCGTGCTCCCAGACCCGGCGGTTCGTGGTGTAGACGGTGCCGGTCCAGTAATCGCGCTCGTGATCGCGGATCGTCGACGAGACCGCGCGCTGCAGCTTGAAGGCCGGCAGCGAGGGGACTTCGGGCGGAAAGTAGTCGTTCGAGGTGCCCTCGCCGCGGATCGCGGCGATCGGCAGGATCAGGTCGCCGAGCTTGTTCTTCTTCTTCAGGCCTCCGCACTTGCCGAGGAACAGCACGGCTTTCGGCGAGACGGCACCGAGCAGGTCCATGATGGTCGCGGCGTTGGCGCTGCCCATGCCGAAGTTGATGATCGTCAGGCCCTCGGCCGTGGCAGTGCGCATCGCCTTGTCGCGCCCCCTGACCTCGGCGCCGAGCTTCTCGGCGAACTTCTCGACGTAGTTGTCGAAGTTGGTCAGCAGGATGTGCTTGCCAAAGTCCTCGATCGGGGTGCCGGTGTAGCGAGGCAGCCAGTTCTGGACGATCTGTTCCTTGGATTCCATCGCGGCGTCAGTCTCCGGTTGCGAAATCGTGATTCGGGAGGGTCATTCGGTCGTGCTCTCGGTCGGCGCCAGTTCCGGTCCCAGCGCGGCCTTCAGCGGATCGAGCCAGGGCTCGAAGTGCTTCCACTGCTCCACCCCGGCGCGGTAGATCGGCTGGCGGACCTGCTCGGAACTGGCGGTCCGCACCGAGCGCCGCGTTCGGTGGAACTCCACGCAGGCCTCGTTGAAGGGCAGCTCCAGGTAGTCGAGCATGCGCCGGACCTGGCCTTCCAGGTCGTCGACGACCGCTTCGTAGTCGACCTGGAGAACGCGACCCGGATAGACCCCGTTCCAGTGCGCCATCAGGTCGACGTAGTCGCGATAGTAGCGCCCGATGTCCTCCAGGCTGTAGGAAAATTCCTGGCCCTCGGCGAACAGCTGCTTGAAGCCGGAGAAGCAGCAGCCCATCGGCGAGCGGCGAGCGTCGATCACCCGGGCGTTCGGCAGGATGGAAAAGATCAGGCCCAGGTGCCGGAAGTTGTTCGGCATCTTGTCGATGAACAGCGGCGCGCCCTGGCGATGGATCCGCGTCTCCTCGATGAACTTCCGGCCGAGCTCGGCCCGCTCCTCCGGGCGCATCTCGGCCAGCACGCCCGGGTAGCGATGGGCATCGCCCCGGCGACGGCGACCGTCCAGCCGGTGGGCCAGGGCGAGAACGTTCGGCAGCTCCAGGGTGCCGTCGATCGCCGGATGCGAGGCCAGGATCTGCTCGACCAGCGTGGAACCGGCGCGCGGCAGGCCGACCACGAAGATCGGATCAGGCGCATCGTGCCCGCCCTCCAGCAGCTGCTCGGCGCGCTCGGCGGAAAAGAACTCCATCTGGCGATCGAAGTCCTCGCGCATCCGATCGGCGCTGTAGTCGATCTGACCGCGCTTGATCGCGTTCCCGCGCGCGTACTGCTCGAAGGACGCTCCCCACCGCTCGCGATCCTCCAGGGCCTTGCCGAGCGCGAAGCGCAGGTGGATCTCGTCGATCGGCGCCAGGCCGCCGGCGTCGAGCACCTCGCGCATGCGCTCGACCTCTGCGTCGTCGAAGCGGAAGGTCTTCATGTTGGCCAGCGACCACCACGCGTCGCCGAAGGCGGGCCGGCCCCGGCAGGCTTCCCGGTACGCCTCGATCGCCGCCTCGTGCTCACCGATGGTCTTCAGCGCGTGACCGCGGAGCATGTGGACGTTCCACGGCTGCGGCGAGATCTCGACCAGCGGATCGAGCACCTCCATGGCTTCGTCGTAGCGGCCGATCGCCGAGCACTGGTTGGCGTAGGCCAGTTCGGCGGCCAGGTTGCCGGGCATCCGGCGGCGCAGCTCCGCCGCGGCCTCCCAGGCCTCGGCGAACTTCTGCCGCTTGTGCAGCACCTTGACGTAATCCATCCGCGCCAGGTCGAAGCCCGGCTCCAGTTCGAGGACGCTCTCGAGCAGGAATTCCGCGTCGTCGTAGATGTGCAGCTGGACGCCGATCGCGGCCAGCAGGCGCATCGCCTCGGGATGGTGCGGGTGCTTCTGGAGGAAATATCGACAGAGCTTCTCGGCCTTGTAGATCTGGCCTTCGTGCAGCTGGCTGGTCACCGTGACCAATTCGGGCGGCAGCTCGGTCAGCCGCTTGAAGTTGGCGCCCGCCACGCGCGCGCCTTCCGCGTCGCCGGCCCGGTGCCGCAGCTCGGCCAGGCAGCGCCAGGCCGCGGGAAGGCCGGGATTCAACTCGGTCGCGCGGCCGTAGGCCTCGCAGGCCGGGTCGAGCTTTCCGCGCGCCCGGTGGACATGGCCGATCTCCTGCCACGCGCGCCCGTAGTCCGGCGCGACGCGAACCAGCCGATGCAGGGTGGCCAGCGCTTCGTCGTAGCGCTCGAGATAACGCAGGCTGACGGCGGAAAGGAAGAGCCCCCGGGGATGGTCCGGGGTCGTGTCCAGAAAGGCCTGGACGCTCGCGAGGGCGTCGCCGAAGCGCTGCTGCTTGAGCAGCGCCTCGGCCTGTTTCAACGAAGAATCCGGGCGAGCCGGGGACTCGGCAGCATCGATGGAACCCATCGAAGCATTGTACCCGGCCCGCCCGGCGGTTCCGTCGCCGCAGGGATTACAGCGGCAGGAACCGGTAGGTCAGGCGGATGCCCGCGGTCATCGGTCGGTTGGTCGTGATCCGCGGGATGTCGTCCTGCGTGTTGATGAACAGCTCGGCACGCTCGTCGAACAGGTTCTCGACGAACAGCTCCGCCGTCCAGCTTCCGCGCGAGATGCCCGCCGCCGCGTTGAAGATCGCGTAGGCATCCTGCTCGCGACGCTCCTCGGCGACCAGCGAGCTGTACGACTTGCCCGAGTACTTGCCGGAGACCTGGACGAAGCCGTAGTCGGCCCACTCCCAGTCCATCGACTGCTCGTAGCGTCCGCGCAGGCTGGCCTGCAGCTCGGGCACCAGCGGCAGCTGGCTGCCAATCGGCGCGAGCTCGATGACCTGGGCGTCGACGTCGGTCAGCTCGGTGTCGTTGTAGGACACCGCACCATAGAGGGTGAAGTTCGGCGTCGCTCGCCACGCGAAGTCGGTCTCGATACCGAAGATCTCGGAATCGGCCGAGTTCTCGATGAAGGTCAGGATCGACACGTTCTGCGGGTCGAAGCGCGAGACCTGCATGTTCTCCCACTCGATGAAGTACGCGGCACCGTTGAAGCGGAAGGAGTTGCCGAACAGCAGTGTCTTCCAACCCAGTTCCCAGTTGGTCACGTCATCGGTGTCGTAGGTCGCGCTGACGGTCGGGAAGTCCGGATTGACCGACGGGATGCCGCCGCCGCGGTTCCAGCCGCCGGGGCGGAACCCTTCCGAGCGGGTGAAGTACAGCATCGTGTTGGCGTCGGGGGTCCACGACACGTTCAGCTTGGTGATCACGTCGTCCTGCTCCAGCGGCTCCGGCGTGTGACCACCGTCGACGTCGTAGTCACGCCCGCTGTCGAGGTCGACGGACCCGGAGAAGATGCCGTTGGCGAAGTTCGACGAGCCCTTGAAGTCCGACTCGATCTCGTAGGCGCGGGCCCCGATCGTGGCCTGCAGCGTGTCCGGGATCAACTCGTAGCTGAACTCGCCGAAGAAGGCCAGCTGTTCCTCGGTCCGACGGATGTCGTTGAAGAACGCCACCCCGGCCGGACGGGTCTCGGGATTGACCTGGAAGGCGTCGGAGATCGGCGCGTTCGGCGCGAAGCCGAGGTCCGGCGTGGCCAGGTAGAAGTAATCGTCCTGCGTATCGATCTGGAAGTCGTCGTAGTACACCCCGCCGACAAAACGCCAGCGGTTCTCGGCCGGCGTGGAGATCCGGAACTCCTGCGTGAAGCGCTCGTGCTCCTGGAGGATCTTGGTGCCCTTGGTCGGGTCCAGGCACTCGCGGTTCTCCGTGATGAAGCGCGGATCGATGTCGTAGTTGACGATGTAATCCGGGTTGTCGTAGGTGCAGGTGTAGTAGGCGATGAACGCGCCGGCGTTGTTGTAGCCGGTGTAATCGACCGACTGGTTGACCTCGCGATCGAGGTAGCCGCCCGTGTAGACCATGTTCAGCGCGCCGAGGCGGCCTTCGAGGGTCCAGGTGGTCTGGTTGAACTCGTCCTTGAGTTCATCGGGGAAGAAACGCGAGACCTCGAGATCACCGACCTCGGGGTCGTAGTCGAACACCCCGTCGGCGCCCAGCTCCTGGTAGGTGTTCTGGACCAGCAGGTTCCAGTCCGAGTTGAACTCGTGGAACAGCCCGGCGCGCAGGCCCTTGTAGTAGCTGTCGTTGAAATTCTCCTCGACCAGGTCCGCGTTGTTGACCGTCTGGTAGGTCGCGTCCGGACCGAGATCGACCGCGGATTCCGGGTTGATCTCCGGATCCAGCGTGAACTCGCCGAGCACGTTGTCGATGTAGCCGCCGAGGTTGACGTTGTAGAACGCGATTCGAGCGGCGGTCGAATTGCCGATCGGCAGGTTGAAGAAGCCCTCGCCGGAACTGTTGAATTCACCGTCCTTGGTGAACGAGGCCTCGCCCGTGAACCCGGCGTCGAACAGGCCCAGCTGCGGCTTGTTGGTGATGTAGCGGATCGTGCCGGCCTGGGAGCTGGCGCCGAACAGCGTGCCCTGCGGTCCCGGCAGCACCTCGATGCGCTCGAGGTCGGTCGCGTAGACGTCCAGGTTGCGCCCCGGCGCGGTCACCGGCTGCTCGTCGAGATACAGCGCGACGTTGGGCGAGGTCCCCTGCGCGCCCGACAGGAGAACGGTGATCGGCTGGACCGCGAGGCCGCGGATGTAGATCGTCTGCTGACCCGGGCCGCGGCTGGCGGCGTTGAGGCTCGGCGTGTTGCTGCGAAGGTCGTCGAAGTTGCCGATGTTCATCTCGGTCAGCGCCTTCTGGTCCACCGCCTGCACCGTGATCGGTGCGGACTGGAGGTCGACCTCCTCGGTCTTGGTCGCGGTGACGACGATGCGGCTGATCTCCTTGGAGTCCGCCTCCTCGTTGTTCGCGGCCTCGTTGTCCTGCGCGAACACGCTTGCGGACGTCGAAGCGGCCAGTCCCCAGAGGACGGCCTGTGTCAATCGATCTCGTCTTGGCATGGTTCGTTCTCTCTCTGTGTGTTGGTGTTTCGAGGTCAACAGACCCAGTCGGACCGGAAGGACGGGCGTCGGACGGGCCGAACGGATCGGCCGGACGCGCGCGAACCTTCGCCGAGGAACGACCCGGGCGTAGCCTGAACTTGACGGAGACCGCTCCCGGCGCACCGCAGGGCGCACGCACGAACGGGGAATCGGACCATCACGGTGCAAACCGGAGGTGCCGAGCAACACGAGGGATGAAACGACCTGCTCAACAACATGCAGCCGTGATGGCCTGGGGCACACCACGAGTCTTCTGGCGGCAACCGGAGCGGCGGATGTCTGGATACCGCCCCGCTTTCGGCAAATAGACTGTCCTCTGCTTCGAGCCTGTTAAAACAAGGTTAACATGGCCTGCGTTCAATACCCGGTTCACACCATGACCACGCGCGTCGTAACCGCGTTCGCACCGGCCTCCGTGGGCAACGTCGCCGTCGGCTTCGACCTGCTCGGCCACAGCATCGACGGCCCCGGCGATCGCGTCACCGCCCGCCCCACCAGCGAAGCCGGGGCGCGCCTGGCCGGCATCGAGGGCTGCGTGACCGAACTGCCCCGCGATCCGGGCCGGAACACGGCCACGCGCGCTGCGCAGTCGCTGATCGACGCCCATGCGCCGGGCGCCGGCGTCGACCTGGTGCTGCACAAGGGCATCCCCCTGTCGTCCGGCCTGGGCGGCTCGGCCGCGTCGGCGGTCGCCGCCGTGGTCGCGACGGCGGCCGCGCTGGATCTCCAGCTCGACGCCCACGCCCTGTATCCGCATGCGCTGGCGGGCGAAGCGGTCGCCAGCGGCGCCGCCCACGGCGACAACGTCGGTCCCCAGCTCCTCGGCGGCCTGGTCCTGGCCCTGCCCGATCGGCTCGTTCCCGTGCCCGTGCCCGACGGCCTGTACGCCGCCGTCGTCCACCCGCACATGCAGGTCGCGACCCGCGAGTCGCGCCAAGCCCTGCGCTCGCCGTTCCCGATCGAGACCGTCGTGGCCCAGACCAGCCGCCTCGCGCTGCTGCTGTCCGGCTGCCACGACGGCGACATCGACCGGATCGAACTCGGGCTGGAGGACGTGCTGGTCGAACCGCGCCGCAAGCACCTGATTCCCGGCTTCGACGCGGTCAAGGCCGCGGCCCTGGACCACGGTGCCCTGGGCGCCTCGATCTCGGGGGCCGGGCCGAGCGTCTTCGGCTGGTTCCGGGACAAGGCGTCGGCGGAGCGAGCGGCAATGACGATGGCCGACGCCTTCGCCGCGCACGGGCTGGACGCCGATCGCCACGTCTCGCCGGTCGCCGGGCCCGGTGCGCGCGTGGTCGAGGATGCCGGCCCGTGAAGTGCTTCAGCACGCGCGGCGAAGCGCCGGCGGTCGACCTCGCGCAGGCGCTCCAGGCGGGTCTTGCGCCCGACGGCGGGCTGTACGTTCCCGAATCGCTGCCGCGACCCGACCGCGCCGCCCTGTCGGCCGACGCCGACCTTCCGCATACGGCCGAAGCGGTGCTCGCGCCGTTCTTCACAGGCGGTCCATTGGCCGGCGAGCTCGGCGCAATCTGCCGCGCCAGCCTCGACCTGCCGCTGCCGATCGAAGCCCTGGCCCCCGGCGATGACGCCCCGGCACGCGCCTCGATGCTCGAGCTGTTCCACGGCCCGACCGCGGCGTTCAAGGACTTCGCTGCCCGCTTCCTCGCCGAATGCATGGCGCGCCTGGCCGCCGACGAAGACCCCGGCCAGCCGGATCGAACGATCCTCGTCGCCACCTCCGGCGACACGGGCGCCGCGGTCGCCGCCGCCTTCCACGGCCGGCCCGGCTTCCGCGTTCGCATCCTCTACCCCGACGGCCGCGTCTCGCCCCTGCAGGCCCACCAGCTCGGCGCCTTCGGGGACAACGTTTCCGCCTACCGCGTGGCCGGCAGCTTCGACGACTGCCAGCGCATGGTCAAGGCCGCGTTGAACGATGCCGAACTGCGCGAGCAGGCGCGCCTGAGCACCGCCAACAGCATCTGCATCGGGCGCCTGCTGCCGCAGATCGCCTACTACGCGCAGGCCGCCCTCGAGCTCGTCCGGGACGATGCGACGGAACTGCAGGTGATCGTGCCGACGGGCAACCTGGGCAACGCGCTGGCCTGCGTGCTGGCCCGTGAACTGGGCTTCCCGATCGGTGACATCTGGCTGGCGACCAACGCCAATCGCACCCTGCCCGACTTCTTCGCCAGCGGCGAGTACGTCGGCCGCGACGGCCTGGCCACGCTGGCCAATGCCATGGACGTCGGCGATCCGAGCAATTTCGAACGGCTGGAGTGGCTGTACCGGGACCGCGACCTGCGCGACGCCCGCATCCACGCCGTCAGCGTGCCGGACGAGGCCATTCGCGATCGCATCCGGCACGAACACGCGACGCGCGGGCTCGTCGTGTGTCCGCACACGGCCTGCGCGATGGAGGTGCTGGCCCGGCGCCCGGCCGACGACGAGCGGCCCTACCTGGT
The DNA here is from genome assembly GCA_019800895.1 of Halomonas denitrificans. Taxonomy (NCBI): domain Bacteria; kingdom Pseudomonadati; phylum Pseudomonadota; class Gammaproteobacteria; order Oceanospirillales; family Halomonadaceae; genus Halomonas; species Halomonas denitrificans. The sequence goes on along the minus strand of JAHVKF010000003.1, from coordinate 678,995 downwards.
CGCCGCCACCGCCCACCCGGCCAAGTTCGCCGAGGTCGTCGAGCCGCTGATCGGCAAGGCGATCGAAGCGCCGCCGGCGCTGGCCGACCTGCTGGCCCGACCCAGCCACGCCGAACCGCTGGCGCCCGAGGACGACGCCCTGCGCACGGTCCTGCGCACCCCGTGACCCGCTCGATCCCCTTCGACGCCGCGCTGTTCGACATGGACGGCCTGCTGATCGATTCCGAGCCGCACTGGCAGGACGCCGAGATCGCGGTCTACGCACCCTACGGTGTGCCGGTCACGCGCGACCTCTGCCGCGCCACCGCCGGCCGGCGAATCGACGAGGTCCTGACGCTCTGGCACGAGCGCTTCGACTGGACCGGCCCGCCGGTCGAGGTCATGGTCCACCGCGTGCTCGACGAGGTCACCCGCCGCATCCTCGATCACGGCGAGCCGCTGCCCGGCGTCCACGAGACCATCGACCGCCTGCGCTGCCTCGGCCTGAAGATCGCGATCGCGTCCTCGTCGCCGCACGCGCTGATCGATGCGGTGGTGGAGAAACTCGAACTCGGCGGGAAGATCGACCTCACCCACTCCGGCGTCGACGAGCCGCAGAGCAAGCCCCATCCGGGCGTGTTCCTGACCACGGCGCGCCGACTGGGCGTCGACCCGGCGCGCTGCCTGGTGTTCGAGGACGCACCGGCCGGCGTGGCCGCCGGCAAGGCGGCCGGCATGACGGTGATCGCGGTGCCGTCGGTGTTCGACCACGACGACCCCGGCTTCGCCGCGGCCGATCGGATCCTGGATTCCCTCGAGGGGTTCTCGACCGCGGAATGGGTCGAGTGAGGCCCCGCTAGCGCTGCGCTGCCTCGCGCTCGGCTCGCAGGGCCTTGAACTCCTCGCGCAGCTCGGCCAGCGGCCGGGCGTGGAGGAAGCCGAAGGACACGCAGTCGTCCTTACCCTTGCCGGCGTGGTGGATCTTGTGGGCCTGGATCAGGCGCTTGAGGTAGCCCTCGCCCGGCTGCCACTTGAAGGGCCAGCGGCGATGCACCAGGCCGTCGTGGAAGATGAAGTAGATCGCGCCGTAGGCGGTCATGCCCCAGCCGATCCACCAGGTCGGGCCGAGGTCCTCGCGGCCGAACCAGATCAGGGTGATCGAGATCGCCGCGCCGACCACGCCGTACAGGTCGTTGAGCTCGAACCAACCCTCGCGCGGGCGGTGATGGGACTTGTGCCAGGCCCAGCCCCAGCCGTGCATGATGTACTTGTGCGAGAACCAAGCGACCCACTCCATCGCGAGAACGGTTCCAACAAAAAGTATCAGGTTCAGCAGCATAGGTCGTCTATCTCGAAATCACTGGAGCCCGTGATCGCCCGGGCTTACGTCCGGCGCGCCAGCAGCAGGCTGATCACCAGCGCGAGCGCCGCACCGAGCCCCAGCACCAGCCACGCCGGCAGCAGCTGCGCGACGGTCTCGCCCTGCCAGAGCAGGCCCTGCCAGGCCTCGATGGCCCAGGCGTTGGGGGTCAGCCAGCCGAGCTCGCGCAGCCAGCCCGGCATCATGAAGCGCGGCACCATGCTGCCGCCCACCGCCGACAGTATAAGCACCACGAAGGACGACCCCGTCTGCGCCTGTTGACGCGTGCGGCACAGCGACGCGGTCAGCACGCCGAGCGCCGCGGCAACGGCCGAGGCCAGCACCGCGGTGACCAGCCACGGGCCGAAGCGATCCAGCCACTCGACGCCGTAGAACGCACCGGCGACCAGGAAGATGAGCGCCACCTGGATCACCCCCTGGACGGTCAGGAACGCGGCCTTGCCGAGCACGATCGCCGGGTAGCCGCCGGGCGTGGCGACCAGCCGGTCGACGATGCCGCTGGTCCGCTCGTCGATCATCGACAGCGCGCCGTGCATGGCAGCGAACAGCAGGAACAGGATCGCCACGGCGCCGGCGTAGTAGCTGATGCCGCCCTGGTCGGGGTCGACGCCGTCCAGCATCTCGCGGGCCACCAGCCCGTCCCCGGAGGTGCCCTCTTCGACGAGCATCGGATCGGACGCCAGTTCCTCGAGCGCGATCTCGAGCAGTTCCTGCTGCTCGTCCGTGTACGGCCCGGCCAGCGCATCGACCAGCGCGATCGCGCGAGCGATGCCGAGCTCCGGGAACTGGCGCTGCAGCACGCCCTGCACCCGTCCGG